>JAIBCG010000001.1 GCA_019694295.1 Saprospiraceae bacterium | reverse complement strand
AGAAGACTAATACGCGACATAGGACTTATTCCTAGTGAGGGATATAGTTCACTTCTGCTTTCCCTTTGTTAAAGTTAAGAATTTAATCTCAAATGCAAAGTAAAGGTGAGGGATAGAAGCCGGCACGGAGTAAGGCGGATAGCCTGACCCGACAGGGGCACGCCCTACATAACTGCAAAATAAAAATACCGGCCTCAAATGTTGAAACCGGCAATATTTAATGACCATCTGATTTAAAAGTATCAGACGAGTAAGGTCTTCATATCTGTCTTGGCAGAGATGATGTCTGCTATTTTGTCAATTGGTACGCGTTCTTGCTGCAGGCTGTCGCGGTCACGGATGGTGACACAACCGTCGTCCATGGTTTCGAAGTCAACTGTGACGCAGTATGGTGTGCCGATAGCATCTTGTCTTCGGTAACGTCGGCCAATGGCATCCTTTTCGTCATACTGACAGTAAAACGATGCTTTGAGCTTGTGATAAACGCTGGATGCAAGCTGGGTGAGTTCTTCGTTGTTCCTGACGAGTGGCAGTAAGGCGCATTTGACAGGTGCCAGCGCCGGGTGAATCCTCAGGACGGTACGTGTACTGTCTTTGCCGTCGGCGTCGGGTACTGTCTCGTCGGTAAGGGCGCGACTCATGAGTGCGAGGAACATCCTGTCGCAACCTATGGATGTCTCTACTACATAAGGTATATAGCTTTCGTTCATTTCGGGGTCGAAATACTGAAGTTTCTTGCCTGACAGCTCCATGTGCTGGCTGAGGTCGAAGTTGGTACGGCTGTGTATGCCTTCGAGCTCTTTGAAGCCAAACGGAAATTCGAACTGAATGTCGGCGGCGGCGTTGGCGTAGTGTGCGACATTGTCATGGTCGTGGAAGCGCAGGTGTTCGGCAGGTGTGCCGAGTGCGAGATGCCACCTGAGTCTTGCTGCTTTCCAGTATTCGTACCATTTCATCTCTTCGCCAGGCCTAACAAAAAACTGCATTTCCATCTGTTCGAACTCGCGCATACGGAATATGAACTGACGTGCTACGATTTCGTTGCGGAATGCTTTTCCTATTTGAGCGATACCGAATGGAATTTTCTGTCGGGTAGTCTTCTGTACGTTGAGGAAATTGACGAAGATGCCCTGGGCGGTCTCCGGTCGAAGATAGAGTTTGTCATCTTCGCCGGCGATGTTGCCGAGTTGAGTGGAGAACATGAGGTTGAACTGTCTTACGTCTGTCCAGTTGCGTGTACCGCTCACTTCGCAGGTGATTTCGAGGTCTTCGATAATCTGTTTTAGTTCTGCCATGTCGCTATTAGTCATGGCGTTGGCCAGGCGTTTGGCTATGGCGTCGTATTTTTCCTGGTTTTCGAGTACACGCGGATTGGTGGCCTTGAACATGGCTGCATCGAATGATTCGCCGAAGCGTGCGGCAGCTTTTTCTACCTCCTTGTTTATCTTGGCCTCGATCTTGTCGAGGTAGTTTTCGATTAGTACGTCGGCACGATAGCGTTTTTTTGAGTCTTTGTTGTCAACGAGCGGATCGTTAAAAGCATCGACGTGGCCGCTTGCTTTCCAGGTCTTGGGGTGCATAAAGATGGCTGCATCGATACCGACTATGTTGTCGTGCATTTGTACCATTGACTTCCACCAGTATTCTTTGATGTTGTTCTTAAGCTGAGCGCCATAAGGTCCGTAGTCATATACTGCACTGAGTCCGTCGTATATTTCGCTTGACTGATAGATGAAGCCGTATTCTTTGCAGTGTGACACGAGTTTTTTAAACTGATCTTCCTGATTTGCCATAAAAGGGGTTTTGTTTATTAAGTTGATACGGAATAAGCGTATCTAAGTTGTTAATATTCTGAAGTAAAGTGGAATTGTATCTTTGGGTGGTTTTCCTGTGCCATCTTGAGTGTCCAGGCGCTTTGTGCGAGGAATACCCATCGGTCGTCCTTGTCCTTGGCGAGGTCAGCCTTTCGGCGAGACAGGAATTCGGTGAGTGCCGGCTGGTCATCCCAGGTGATCCAGCAAGCCTTATAGAGGCTGACGGGTTCGTAGTCGCAGGAGGCTCCGTATTCGTGTTTGAGCCTGTACTGGAGTACATCAAACTGCAGTGCGCCGACGGTGCCTATGATTTTTCGGTTGTTGTCTGCTTTGGTAAATACCTGTGCCACGCCTTCATCCATGAGTTGGTCGATGCCTTTGTCGAGTTGTTTGGTTTTCATGGGGTCTTTATTGACTACGTAGCGGAATTGTTCGGGGGAGAAGCTCGGTATGCCTTTGTAGTGTAGAATTTCGCCTTCGGTGAGTGTGTCGCCAATCTTGAAGTTGCCGCTGTCATAAAGGCCGATGATGTCACCCGGGAATGCCTCTTCTACGATAGATTTTTTTTCGGCCATGAAAGCAGTGGGGTTCGAGAATTTCATTTTTTTAGCTTGCCTTACATGAAGGTAATTGGTATTGCGGAAGAAGGTACCCGAGCAGATGCGCAGGAATGCGATACGGTCGCGGTGGTTAGGATCCATATTGGCGTGAATCTTAAACACGAATCCCGAGAATTTTTCTTCTTCAGGAGCTACCATACGTTCTTCGGTTTCGCGTGGTAATGGGCCGGGTGCTATGTCAACAAAGCAGTCGAGTAGTTCTTTGACGCCGAAGTTATTGACGGCACTGCCGAAAAATACGGGTGAAATGTCGCCATTGAGGTATTTCTGGTGATCTAACGCCGGATATACGGATTCGAGGACATGCAGTTCTTCGCGTAGTTCGGCGGCGAGTTTGTCGCCTACGAGTCTGCCGAGTTCTGCAGCGTTAATGTCCTTGAGTTCGATGGTATCCTCTTCAGATTGTTTGCCATGCGGAGAGAATAGGTTGACTTTCTTTTCGTATAGGTTATACACACCTTTAAAGCGTCCGCCCATACCTATGGGCCATGACATAGGCACTACCTTGAGACCGAGTTTGGTTTCTATTTCGTCAAGCAGGTCAAAGCCATCAAGGCCTTCGCGGTCGAGTTTGTTGATGAATACGATGATGGGCGTATTGCGCCGACGGCAAACTTCCACAAGTTTTTCAGTTTGTGTTTCGACGCCTTTTGCTACGTCGATAACCACGATGGCACTGTCCACAGCAGTGAGTGTTCGGTAGGTATCTTCGGCAAAATCCTGGTGGCCGGGTGTATCGAGGATATTGACCTGGCGGCCTTTGTATTCGAATGCCATCACCGAAGTAGCTACAGAGATACCTCTTTGTTTTTCAATCTCCATGAAGTCGGAGGTAGCAGAGCGTTTAATTTTATTTGATTTGACGGCACCGGCTATCTGTATGGCACCACCGAAGAGGAGGAGTTTTTCGGTAAGGGTGGTCTTACCGGCGTCCGGGTGGGCAATGATACCGAAAGTTCGTCTTCTTTTTAATTCTTCGATTCTGTTCATACAGCATTTTGAGGCTGCAAAGGTAACAATAATATCCTGAAACAGACGAACAGGCTTAGAGATGAAATAAACAGGTGTACTAATTTGTAAGGCTTTATATCATACCAGCATATTGTTGTGATGCAACATTCTAACCAAAGCGGCTGAGTTGCTTACACCGAGTTTACGCATGATGTTTTTGCGGTGTACGCCTACTGTCTGGTCAGAAATATATAGTTCTTCTGAAATCTGTTTGTTGGTTAGTGCATTTGACAGTAGTCTTAATATTTCCATTTCGCGGTTAGTAAGACAGTATTGCTGCATAAACCAGTCCTTATTGCTTGTGTCATTCTGTTTTACAGCTATATGTCGCTCGGTTGCCGACACGCCACTGCCCATATAAACCTTGCCTGCTTTTACTTCTCTGATGCCTTCATGTATTTCGCATGGTTTGCAGGTTTTCAGGATGTAGCCGTCGGCACCGTTTCTGAATGCTTCACGCACCATTTTGGTGTCCTGATAAATAGTAAAGACAATGATACGCATGTCGGGAGCTATGGTATGTATGGGTTTGAGCATGCTAAGACTGTCACAACCGGGCAAGCTGAGGTCGAGAAACAAGATATCTGGCCGGTGATGGCGTACTTCTTCTTCTAGATTGGTGCCGTTAGTAACAAGTGAGAGGATGTGGATTTCTTCATCGGAAGATTTACGGAGGGTTTGCTTGAGTCCTTCTGCGAAAATAGACTGATCTTCAGCAATGATCACTTTTAACATCGGTCAGGGATTAAGGTTTTTTATAATATGTTCGGGTACAAATATACATTATGTTTTTTTGTAATGTCAAATATTTATAAAAATATTTTATCTGAGCGTATTGTGCCAACATTCAGAAATGACATTTAACTCAGATAATAAGATAATACAGGAAAAGTAATTAGGCAGCTAAATGCAAGCTTAGCACTGCAGAGGAGGAAAGGAACAGATGGTTTGACCAAAACACGTCACTACATTTGTCTATAGAAATGACTGAGCATTATTTTTTGTAAAGGTTCCTGCACGACACTCGGAATATACAAAACCAGCTTGTATGCTGTAGGCGCCCGTTTCGCCGGCTTTGTTCATGGCGATGAAGCCTACTTGCACATCTTTGTACGGGTATTTTTGGGTAATGCGCATTACTGCCTCTTTGCAGGCCTGCTGTGGACTCATACCATTGCGCATGAGCTCTACTATCAGGAACGAGCCAAGCGTTTTGAGAACGTATTCGCCTACACCGGTAGCAGCAGCACCACCTACTTCATTGTCAACGTACATACCGGCTCCTATTATCGGGCTGTCGCCTACTCGTCCGTGTAGTTTGAATGCAAGACCACTAGTAGTGCATGCCCCGCAGATGTCGCCTTTTTTGTCCATGGCTATCATACCGATGGTATCATGCATCTCTACATTGATAATCGGTTTGTACTCCGATTTTTTTAGCCATTCTTTCCATGCTTGGTCGGCCCGTGGTGATCTTTCTTGCTTTTCGAGTTTAAATCCCTTGCTAAGTGCAAACTGTTGGGCTCCTTTGCCAACCAGCATGACGTGTGGTGTGTCTTCCATCACTTTGCGTGCCACAGATATCGGATTTTTTATTCTTTCCAGTGCACTCACACTTCCGGCATAACCTTTTTCGTCCATAATACAGGCATCGAGTGTAACGATACCATCACGGTCGGGGTAGCTGTTAAGACCAACTGTCATAGTGTCGGGGTCGTCCTCTACTACTTTTACGCCTTGTTCGACGGCATCTAGGGCACGTCCATTGCCGGCTAATATTTCCCAGGCCTTTCTGTTACCCAGATCACCGAAATCCCATGTAGAGATGACTAGACCTTGTGTGTAGGTCTCGTTCACCGAAGAAGTTGCAGCTAGAGCAGTCGGTATCATCAATGAGGCTGGTGCGAGTGATATGTTTTTCAGAAATTTTCTTCTTGTAGCCATTTTTATAGTGATTAAAATTTCAAATGTTTAACTGTAATATCATTGGTTTTCAATTTTTTCAAAGACTCAATTCCGATTTTTAAATGCAGGTCAGCAAATTCTTTTGTAACCACACTGTCACTTTCTTCGGTTTTGACACCTTCGGGCACCATTGGCATATCGGAAACCAGCAATAATGCACCGGCAGGAATCGAATTCTTAAAAGCTGCAATGAAAATAGTGGCTGTTTCCATATCGATAGCCATTGCACGAAGGGATCTGAGATATTCTTTGAAGTCTTCTCTGTGCTCCCACACTCTTTTGTTGGTGGTATAGACTGTGCCTGTCCAATAGTCACAATTGTGTTCACGGATAGTGGTAGAAATAGCTTTTTGTAATGCGAATGCCGGTAGGGCAGGTACTTCGGCTGGCAAATAGTCATTAGAGGTACCTTCACCACGTATGGCAGCTATAGGCAAGATGAAGTCACCTACCTGATTCTTCTTTGTCTTTAGTCCACCACATTTTCCTAAAAACAAGATAGCCTTAGGCTTGATGGCAGTTAAAAGGTCAACAATGGTACCTGCATTGGGGCTCCCCATACCGAAGTTGATGATGGTAATATCATCAGCCGTTGCAGACATCATAGAGCGATCCTCTCCATTTATTTTTACCTTATTCAACTCTGCAAATGCTTTTACATAACCACTAAAATTGACCAGAATGATGTACTCACCAAATTGGTCAAGAGCTACACCCGTATAGCGCGGCAACCAGTTATTTACAATCTCTTCCTTTGTTTTCATATCGGATTATTTTTCAATTGTCTGCTTTAATTTTCTTCAAACATACTAATATACGGCTGTTATTAAAATATTTGTTACAAGATGTAGTTTTTGTAAAATTAATTAATTCCATTGATTTTCGTATCTTCGCACCAAATTATTTTAACTAAATGGCTGATATCATTCAGCTCCTGCCGGATTCTATTGCCAACCAGATAGCAGCGGGGGAGGTCATACAAAGGCCGGCATCTGTAGTGAAGGAATTGATGGAAAACTCGATTGATGCAGGTACCACTTCTATCCGGCTTATTATCAAAGACTCCGGCAAATCGCTCATACAGGTCATCGATAACGGTAAGGGAATGTCTGCTGCTGATGCTCGGCTTTGCTTTGAAAGACATGCCACTTCTAAAATACGAAAATCGCAGGATCTTTTTGAAATCAAAACAATGGGTTTCAGAGGCGAGGCAATGGCTTCGATAGCAGCTGTTGCTCAGGTAGAGCTCAAAACAAGGCGTAAAGAAGACGAACTGGGCACAAGAATAGTAATAGAGGCTTCTGAAATAAAGATCGAAGAACCGTGCCAGTGTGCGGTAGGCACCAGCATCAGTGTAAAAAATCTGTTCTACAACGTACCCGCACGAAGAAAATTCCTCAAATCGGACATTGTCGAACTACGTCATATTCACGACGAATTCCAACACATCGCTCTTGCCTTTCCGGATCTCTTCTTCAGCTTATACCACGACCAAACCGAAATGTATCATCTGCCTGAGTCGAATTTACGCCAGCGGATAGTCAATATGCTGGGCAATAACTATAACGAACGCCTTGTACCTATCAATGAAGAGACCGAAGTACTCCGCATCAGCGGATTTATCGGTAAACCAGATTTTGCAAGGAAAACAAAAGGCGAACAATACATGTTCGTAAACGGAAGGTATATCCGATCGCCATACCTCAACCATGCTATACTTTCAGGTTATGACAAATTATTGCCAGAAGATACTTATCCTTTTTATACTATCTTTCTTGACATTGACCCCTCCAATATAGATATCAATGTACACCCGACCAAGCAGGAAATAAAATTTGAAGATGAAAAACTCGTGTATAATTACCTTTTCGTAGCTGTCAAACACGCTTTAGGCAAGCATAACATTACACCACTCCTTGATTTTGAGCAAGAAGCCGCCTTCAATACTTATCAATCAGGTATGTCAAACAAAAAACCGGGTCATGATTCATATTCTAATGGATATAATTCACAAAAAAATACTGACAACAACCTCAAAAACTGGGAGCTTCTATATTCTCAACAAGATAATCAGACAGACCATGAGCCATCAAATGGCTCTTTCACGATAGGCACCGAATGGCATCATACGGATGCTCAGGAAAAACTGCACATCAACCAGGAAGTAAGCAGAAAAGCCCCATACCAGATACATAATACTTACATCATTAACCAGATAAAGTCAGGCTTTATTGTCATTGACCAGCAGTCAGCTTCAGAACAGATCTTGTATGAAAAATTTTTACATACATTAAATGAAAATCAGGGGTTGGCAATACAAAAACTGTTATTTCCACACACTATTCACCTGTCGCCGGCTGATTTTGCTATAGCATCCAGGATTCTTCACAGTCTTAACCAACTTGGATTCGATATTCAGGAGTTTGGTAAGAACAGCCTGGTAGTACACGGTATGCCGGCAGAAATTGAGAATTCGGAAAATCCCGAGAAATTACTGGAAGAATTTATCGGTCAGATAAAAGAAGGATTTGAGCTTAAAACCAACCTGAGCGAAAATTTGGCAAAAGTGCTCGCCAGACAAATGTCGGTAAAAAGAGGAAAACCACTCAATGAAGAAACCATGAAAGAGTTGATTGACAGCTTGTTTGCATGTAAAATACCTTACCAGAGTCCATTTGGCAGAAAATGTTTTGTTACCTTTGAGCTGAATGATTTCGAAAAACTATTTGCCTGAATTATAGAACACTATTAAACAATTAAGCTAAGTATCACATGATCAGATTAACAGAAGTAGTCAAACAAATACTCATTATTAATGTACTTGTGTTTCTTGCACAGATGACACTTGGCAACGGCTCATTTGTACTGATGTATCCGGCAGATGAGGCATTCAGACCATACCAGATACTTACACACATGTTTATGCATGGTGGTTTTACACACATATTGTTCAATATGTTTTCGCTTGCAATGTTCGGTCCGCCCGTAGAGGCCCGGATCGGACCAAAGAAGTTTTTGTTTTATTATTTGTTTTGTGGCGTAGGTGCAGCCATTCTGCAATTGTTTGTTATTTATCTCGAGTTCGGTTTTACGCCTGTACAATACGGAATGTTAGGAGCATCGGGAGCTATTTTTGGCATACTTGCTGCCTTTGGCTGGTATTTCCCTAATGTACAGATGCAGATGATTTTTCCACCTGTGGCAATGCGAGCCAAATACATGGTAATATTGTTTGGTGTGCTCGAGCTGGTGATGGGTGTTGGTGGCTATGCACAAGGTATTGCACACTTTGCACATATTGGTGGCGCGGTTTTTGGTTTGCTTTTGATATTATATTGGCGTAAATTTGACCGGTAAATAAATTTTACTATTTTAATAAATATGTACTCATCCATCATATCTGATATCAGGCGTGCTTTTCATAGCAATATGTTAAGTAAACTCGTAATAGTCAATGTAGCAGCATTTCTGTTGATAGGGCTTGTTTGGTTTATCGGAATGATAACTCATGCACAAGCCATACAAAGCGCATATCAGGAAATAGTAAACCAACTTGGTGTAACAGAAAGTTTTATGCAGAATCTGCGCAAACCATGGACATACGTTTCCTATATGTTTATGCACAGTGGTATATTTCACTTAGGTTGGAACATGATATTATTCGTCTGGTTTGGTCGGATAATTGGTGATTTTCTTGGTGACAGGCGAATATTGCCCATTTATCTCATGGGTGGACTTTCGGGAGTCATATTTTTGATGTTGGTAGCAGCCATTACCAACTTAGCTGTACTAAATAATGTTTTAATGATAGGAGCTTCTGCTTCTGTTATGGCATTTGCTATGGCGGCCGCTACTCTGTCACCCGACTATAGTTACAGGCTTCTTTTTTTTGGTGACATCAGGTTAAAATATATCGTTCTCGCCTTAATGATTATTGATGTTGTTTATATGTCTGTTGGCAATAATGTTGCGGGACACTTGTCACATTTTGGCGGTGCCATATTCGGTTGGGCATATATTGTGTTACTGCGAAGAGGTACCGACCTTACTGAACCGTTACAAAAATTCTTCAAAATAATAACTGATAAAGCTACCAATATAGAAGCACGCGGACATTCGAGAATAAAGAAACGAGTTTTGCAAGGCGAGGAATACCAGGCTGTGAATAGAAGCCAGCAAAAATCGCACGATGAACATCAACTTGATTTTGAAGAAAGACTAGACAACATTTTAGAAAAAATCAAAAAGAAAGGATACGATAACCTCGAACATGAGGAGAAAGAATTTTTAAATAAGGCAAGCAACAAACAAGATTAACTTTGATCAAAATTGTCAAATGGGTGAACATCGCTTTGGCAGTTATCACACTGCTTAGCTATCTGGCCCCCAACATCAACCCAGAAAAATTTTGGCCGGCAGCAATGTTTGGTTTGATCTTTCCGGTTTTAGTTATTCTGAATTTGCTCTTCATCCTCTTTTGGGTATTTAACAAAAATATGCTGGTACTCATTTCATTAGCCACCGTGGTCATTGGCTTTAATAGTGTAAAAGGTGTAATAAACTTTGGCAGCAAAAATCAGCGTACTACAGGTAAGAGCATTACAGTAGGTACCTATAACATCGAAGGCCTCATGCGCCTCAATCCAAAATCAAAAGAATACCGCAATCTTTCAAAGGATGACCTGAAAGAATTTTTCGATAAAAATAAAATTCCTGACGTCATTTGCTTTCAGGAAATAACCACCAATAACCGAAAAACACTTCAGAGCATACTTGATTTGCCGTATTTCTACCAGCATACTTCACTCAACACTTGTATCTTTTCAAAATACCCTATTACAGACAGCGGGAGTATCGTATTCTCCAAATCATACAACTCTGCAGTCTGGGTGGATATAGAAATTAATGGAAAAAAAATCCGCGTATTCGACTTCCATTTGCAAAGCAATACTGTAAAAAACCTCACAGAGAAAACCCTCTCTTCTGAAGAACTGCAGGCAAGGAAAAAATACAGCAGTATAAGGAAAATTTTTTCAAGAATAAAACACGCCACAGATCTAAGGGTCAACCAAGCGAAACAAGTAAAAGCGTTAATACGTAAGTCACCTTACCCGGTTTTGGTATGTGGTGACATGAACGATACAGCACAGTCTTATGTATATGCTACAATAAGTGACGGCCTTAAAGATAGTTTTAAGGAAAGTGCCTTCGGATTCGGCTCTACTTATAATGGTAAACTTCCGTTTCTCAGAATCGATTATATCTTCACAAGTGAAGAAATGTCGGTTTTGTCCCATAAAGTAGAACGTGTCATTTTCTCTGACCACAATCCGGTATTTTCAACAATTTCATTAAATTAATTGAATAAATATGAGTTCTGTCCTTCAGATATATAACAGCCTGGCAAGGCAAAAGGAAATATTCGACCCTGTCAATCCACCTTATGTTGGCCTGTATGTGTGCGGCCCAACTGTATATAATGATGTCCATCTGGGCAATGTCCGTACATTCATCAGTTTTGACATGGTGTACCGTTACCTAAAATATTTGGGCTACAAGGTACGGTACGTACGCAACATAACAGATGCTGGTCATCTCACCAACGAACGAGGCGAAGGCGTCAACCGTATCGAATCACAGTCGCAGCTCGAAAAGCTCGAACCAATGGAGATAGTGCAAAAATATACTGTCGGCTTCCATGATGTCTGCCGTTTATTCAACCTACATCGCCCTACTATTGAGCCTACTGCCACCGGCCACATTATCGAACAAATAGAAATGGCTAAACAATTGATTAACAATGGGTATGCTTATGAGTCGAATGGCTCGGTTTATTTTGATGTTAATGCCTACAACAGCCATAATCATAACTACGGCAAGCTTTCAGGCAGAAATACCGAAGAACTGATAGCCGGATACCGCGACCTGGACGGACAGGATGAAAAACGAAACGCTATTGACTTCGCTTTGTGGAAAAAAGCATCACCCGAACATATAATGCGATGGCCATCTCCATGGGGCGAAGGATTCCCGGGATGGCATCTCGAATGTTCTGTCATGAGTACGAAATATTTGGGCACTACCTTTGATATACATGGTGGCGGTATGGACCTCAAATTTCCTCACCACGAATGCGAAATAGCACAGAATATAGGCGCTACAGGCACCGAACCTGTAAAATACTGGATGCACACCAATATGCTGAACTTCAACGGCCAGAAAATGAGCAAATCGCTTGGTAACTCAATACTACCTCTTGAACTCATCACAGGCAATCATCCATTGCTTGATAAAGCATATTCGCCAATGACGGTGAGGTTATTGTTCTTGCAATCGCATTATTCGTCTGAGCTGGACATTACTCTAAAAGGGCTACAGGATGCCGAAAAAGGCCTTCGCCGATTGCTCAATGCTGCTCAGTATCTTGACGGGCTCTGTTTATCTGGTGAAACAAATACAACCACGGATGATGAACTGAACCAGCTTGCCGACAAATGTAAGGAAGTGATGGACGACGACTTCAATACGGCCAAACTCATTGCTACGCTATACGAAATGGCATCACGTATCAACATTTTTCACAACGACAACAAAAAATGTCCTGTTAGCGAACCAACCTTTACCCGGTTCAGAGATATTTTCAAAGCATTCTTGTTTGAAGTGCTTGGTATAGTTAATGAAAATGAAGCTACAAGTACAGATACGCTCGACAAGGTGATGAATCTGGTAATCGACATTCGCAAAACTGCCCGCGAAAACAAAGACTGGCCAACCTCAGATAAAATTAGGGACGCACTGAAAGATGCAAAAATCATACTGAAGGACAACAAAGATGGCACCTCTTACGAAGTAGAATAATTCACCTGCTCAGGTAAATAAATTCTAATCGTATTTTCGTTTGTAAAACCAGCTGGTATCGCTAAAATTAAATGCGAAGTGTAGTCTGAGATATTTTTCGTTGATAACATTGACATTACCAAACTTGCCTGCTTCAAGTGCCCAATGTACAAATGCTATCTGTTGGCGAGGCAGCCTTATAGGCATACCCATACCAAAGCTTAGGCCTGTTTCTGTCAGTTCAGATCCATTAATCAACCTCGGATCATGCTGGTAATATGCTCCCAGTCTGTATCTGATACGTTTGAAATAATATTTGTAATCATCCGGATTCGGTGAATATTCTACACCGGCTGCTATTTTATACTGCTTGTCAAGCTTGAGAATCTGTTCATTAGGTTTTGCATCATTTTCGTATCTTGACCAATCGGAGAAACTATAATCGACGCCGAATTTCAATTTTGGAGAATGTGTGTATAGAACACCAACATTAAGTTCTGACGGCAACTTGCCTTTTCCTTTAACTCCTTCAGCAGGTGAAATTTTGAATGTATCAATTGTGCTTCCGTCAGGTGATTGGATACCCGTTCTTACTCTTCTGTAAAGAAATGATTGTGTGGTATTAAATGACTGTGCCGAATTGCCAGACACACCTATAAGGAGATTTCTTCCTGGATATTTTGCTTCTTTTTTATCATTGGTCTGGCTGAGGTCAAAGCGGTAGGTTGCTCCTGCTTTCCAACTAAACCCACGTATGCTGTACTCATCCGTAAATACATCAGAATAAGAATAAGCGAGATCATTGAACAAAATCTGTCTGCCATAGCTTGATTTTCCAAAAAGCCAGCCGATATTCAATCCAACAGACAAGTTCTTGTATTTGACGGCATTACCCCACACCATTCTATAACTACCTCCAGTGCCATTATACAATGTCTGCACTTCACCTATGCTGTCAACATTTCGTGTTTCTTGTAGATTGTAGTTATTTGTAGAATAAGGAGAAAGATTGAATCCCATTACCCATTTGTAGTTTGAAGGTTTTTTCTGAAGGGATTCAGAAATCTGATTTTTCAACGGAAAAGAAATGGACAGATAACTCATATTGCCACTCCATTGTGTCTGACTTGAAGTCTGTTGCTCTATTTGGGTATATTTGGCATAAATACCACCTTCGTAAGTGGCATTGATGAGCGATGTGAGTGTTGCTGGGTTGTCAAAATTGGTATTGTAGCTATCTCCATATACTGAAGATAGTCGTCCCATTCCTACCGACGAAACTTTCTGCGAATTGACGATATTGCCAAAACCAAAGCGTGAATAAGGAGAATTGTCTGCTGACTGGCAATACAGCATTACCGGAAACAACAAGATTGCCAAAAATAAAATTTTATTTGTCATTGTTCTTATTAAAATTGAGAATGGAGTTCAAGCCTGTCAAAATGAGGTTTGGTTCCACTGAATATTTATTTTCGAGTTGCAAAGATAAAAAGTCTGCATTACCGCCGGTTAGTATAACGTTAAATTTACCAAAGCGCTTCTTAAAAACCTGAATAAAGTGACTGCATTCGCCTACTGCTCCTGTGACTACACCTGTCATCATTGCTGAAAATGTATCATTGCCGTAGAAATCAGTAGTTCTTTTTAAAGTAAAAGAAGGTAAGCGCGCAGTGAAATGGTGCATGGCATCAAGCCTCATTTGTAAGCCCGGACTTATGCTGCCTCCCATATAACCTTGCGATTCATCCACAAAATCGTATTTGATACAAGTGCCGGCATCAATAACAAGTACCGATTTGCCACCCAACATCACCCAAGCTCCTAAGGCGCCTGCCAGTCTGTCTTTGCCGAGCGTCTCCGGTGACAGGTAATTATTGATAAGTGGTAATGGTGTGTTATGATCAAGCTGAATAATCTTTGTGTCTTTAAGTAATCCAATAACTGCTTCAGCTTCTGATGACTCGACTGAAGAAAAAATAGTATAATTTATTTTCTTGCCTGCGATGAAGTTCAGAAAATCCATTTCCTCTCCTGCCACAAAACGGATAGTGCCGAGTAACTTATCCTCACTGAATAAACCCGCCTTAATATAAGTATTGCCAATATCAATAGCTAACTGCATCCAACATTAATGCTTAAAATGCCGGTAACCGGTAATCATCATTGTCATTCCATTGTTGTTGCAATAATCGGTACTGTCCTGATCTTTGACTGAACCACCAGGCTGTACAACAGCTGATATGCCCTGCTTATGTGCAATTTCTACACAATCCGGAAACGGGAAAAAGGCATCAGAACCCATAACTGCTCCGGTAAGTGAAAAACCAAAATGCTTTGCCTTTTGTATGGCCTGGTTTAAGGCTTCTACCCTCGAGGTCTGACCACAGCCCATACCTAACATCATTTGGTTTTTGACAAGAACAATGGCATTTGACTTCAGGTGTTTGACGCATTTGTTGGCAAACTCCATATCAATGAGTTCTGATGCTTCCGGCTGGCGTGTTGTAGCTAGTGTCCAGTCTTTGCTTAGATGTACATGATTGTCTGCATCTTGTTCAAGAACACCGTTCAATATTGATTTAAAACTCTTTTGCGGCAATGGCGTATCTTTCAGCTTCAGCAATATTCTGTTCTTCTTCTCTGTGAGTACTTCAATGGCCTTGTTAGAAAAATCAGGCGCAATGAGTACTTCATAAAACATAGTATTGATATTTTCCGCAGTTTCGACATCTACTGCAACATTGCTTATGATGACTCCACCGAAAGCTGATATCGGGTCCCCTGCCAATGCGGCATTCCAGGCATCAATAAGCTTCTCTCTGGTAGCTACACCACACGGGTTCGTATGTTTGAGAATAGCTATGGTCGGTTGCGATAATCTGAAATCCTGTATAAGGTTGATGGCACTGTCCACATCCACGAGGTTGTTGTAGGAAAGCTCTTTACCGTGCAGTTTTTCAATTACATCATTCATTTTACCAAAAAAATAAGCCTTCTGATGAGGATTTTCGCCGTATCTGAGCTCATCTGCTATATCTATAGCCTGGTGAAATGAAGGCTCATGAGCAGTTTTGTTGAAATATTTGTAGATGGCAGTATCATAATGTGAAGAAACAGCAAATGCCTTGCGCGCCAATGAATGTCGTTCACCATAAGTCGTGACACCCTCTTGTTGCTGCATAATCTTCATTGCATCAGAATATTGCTCTACAGAAGGAATGACAACTACATCACGGAAATTCTTTGCAGCTGCTCTTATCAGGGAAATACCGCCTATATCTATTTTTTCAATAATTGCTTCATCATCATCTGTTGATGCTACTGTTTTTTCAAATGGATAAAGATCCACAATCACCATATCAATCTCCGGAATGTCATAAGTCTCGAGCTGTACCAGATGTTCTCTTTCTCGTCTAGCAAGTATGCCACCAAATATCTGTGGATGCAGTGTCTTCACACGACCATCAAGAATGGAAGGGTATTGTGTATATTTTTCTACCGGAGTCACCGGGATATTGAGCGACTCAATGAATGACTGAGTACCACCGGTAGAAATAATATCAATACCAAGGCGATGCATTTCCTGGACAAGTGGAGCAAGCCCTTCCTTTGAATAAACTGAGATTAATGCAGATCGGATTTTGATAGAACGTAACTGAGACATATTAATATTTTTATCGACTCTCAAAGGTACATAGAGCAATACAATTTTCAGTCATTTCTTGCCTTGTAAAGCAATCTTCATCATAGAAATTGTTGGTTTTTTCTGCTATACTAAAATAAGTATTCTCGTTATATACCTAAACTTCACCTTTCATGTATGCGTTTTACAAATATCAAGACTAGTAAAAAACTTGTGTAAAAATATTCACGTTCTTCAGTATCTTTGCAGACCTATGAGTCAATTTATTGTTTCTGCAAGAAAATACCGCCCAACCAGGTTCAATGATGTAATCGGACAAGAACACGTGTCTGTTACGCTCAGAAATGCTTTGCAGACAGGGCATCTTGCTCATGCTTTTTTGTTTACAGGACCAAGAGGCGTAGGCAAAACAACTTGTGCCAGAATACTTGCTCGGGTCATCAACTGCGAGAACCCAACCAAAGAATATGATGCATGCAATGAATGCGCTTCTTGTAAAGCATTTAACGAAAATGCTTCCTTCAATATACTCGAACTCGATGCTGCCTCTAACAATGGTGTTGACCAAATGCGGGCACTTACAGAACAAGTAAGGTTTCAACCACAGCAAGGCAAATACAAAGTGTTCATTATTGACGAGGTGCACATGCTCACTACACAAGCATTCAACGCTTTCCTCAAGACTCTGGAAGAGCCACCGCCTCATGCCATTTTTATACTCGCTACTACAGAGAAACACAAAATCATCCCTACTATTCTATCCAGATGTCAGATATACGACTTCAAGCGAATCCAGATTAGGGATATGGTCGGAAAATTGCAGGAAATCTGTAAGGAAGAAGGTATTGATGCTGAAGAAAAAGCGCTCCACATCATAGCTCAGAAAGCAGATGGTGCCATGCGTGATGCCTTATCAATTTTTGACAGGATTGTGAGTTTTTCTGGTAAAAAAATCACCTACAACGACGTCATCAATAACCTGAACGTACTTGACTATGTCTATTACTTCAGAGCCAGCGACTGTATGATGACAGAAGATGCCGGTGGTTTGCTTATGTTGCTGGATGAAATTTCAAACAAGGGCTTCGAAGAGGAAATATTTATGTCGGGCCTTGCAGATCACTTGCGCAATCTTTTGATTTGCAAAGATCAGCGTACTGTAGCATTGCTTGAACTGAGCGAAGATTTTACAAAAAAATATATTGAAACAGCACCTTTATTCGCTGAAGTCGATTTGTTGAACGCACTCGCTGTCATCAATCACTATGACATACATACCCGTACTGTCAGAAACAAAAAACTCCATACTGAGCTTCATCTTCTCCGCCTTGCCAATATCCGTCATCTGCATAAAGTAGATACAAGCACTACTGAGGTTTCGCAGGAAAAAAAAACTCCTGAACTAAGCCAACCAAAAATACAATTATCTAATAATCAACATGTTATAATAAAAGCAAGCCCTGAGCCTGCAATAGTTGGTAATCCTGCTCCGGCTGTACCAAAGTCCGATACTAAACCCGTGTTAGATACACCTACTTTTTTTTCACTTGAAGCACTTGAGCAATCAATCATGGAAGAAGACAATGATCATACAGATGCATTGGCTTTAAATGAAGAAAACCTACGTACTTGTTGGATTGACTACATCAACGGACACCAAAGCCCAAGTGTAAAGGCCATACTATTAAATACACTTACAAGAATAGAAAACAATACCATCGTAGCTACCGTGGGTACCACACTGGCAAAAGAGATGATTCTGCAGGAAAAAAATATCACTCAACATCTTCGAAGTAGATTTGGCTTGCCCAATCTAATGATAGAAATAGAAATAGATACCAGTCTGACTCCTGAGCAGGCACCTGCAAAGCCAAAACCACTCACAGGAAAAGAGAAATACGAGAAACTCGTAGCCATCAACCCGGATGTGGACGAACTACGCAAAAAACTAAATCTCCGAATCGACGAATTGTAATAAAATACTTGCTGAATGTTCTATCAATACTTTATAAAACCGGTTTTCTTCTGTTTCAACCCGGAAACAGCTCATGCTATGGCTATGCGTGCACTAAAACTACTATGTGCCATTCCGGGAGGCAAGCTACTAACCAACAAGCTCTTTAATTATCAGAACAAGACTTTGGAAATATCGGCTTTTGGATTGAATTTTCCTAATCCGGTAGGTTTGGCAGCAGGATTTGATAAAGATGGTAAATACTTTTCTGTACTTGAAAACCTGGGCTTTGGCTTTATCGAAATTGGCACCGTAACTCCCAGACCACAAGACGGAAACCCAAAACCACGCTTATTCCGTCTGCCCGGTGACGAGGCTCTTATCAATAGAATGGGATTCAATAACGAAGGACTCGAAGTCCTTAAAAATAGGCTGAAGAACAGAACAGGCAAAGTAATCATCGGTGGCAATATCGGAAAAAACAAGGACACACCCAATGAACTGGCCATCAACGACTATCTTGAAGGCTTCCATCAATTATTTGATGTGGTAGATTATTTTGTGGTAAATGTGAGTTCGCCCAATACACCAAATCTGCGTGCACTTCAGGAAAAAGAGCCTTTGACAAAAATACTCAGCCAGCTACAAGAATCAAATCTCAAAAAACCAAGCCCTAAAGCTATTTTACTCAAAATAGCACCAGATCTTACAAACGAACAGCTAGATGACATCATCGAAATTGTAAAAACTACCCGAATAAGCGGAGTAATCGCTACAAATACAACTATTACCCGCAATAATCTCACTACCAACAATACACAAATAGAAAGTATTGGCAATGGTGGCCTAAGCGGCAAACCTGTAAGAGAGATGTCAACGCGGGTTATCCGTTACATTCATGAACATTCAGGTGGTACTATTCCTGTCATCGGTGTAGGTGGCATTCACACTGCCCAAGATGCCAAAGAAAAACTGGATGCTGGTGCCTGTCTGGTTCAGGTTTTCACAGGCTTCATCTACGAGGGGCCTTCAATCGTTAGGCGAATCAATAAATATCTGGCAAAATCATGTGGCGAAGGCTCTCATTCTTTGTAAAAACATTGATGGAAGAAAAACGTTTGAATAATATTACACCACCTGTTCTTTAACAACAGTTCATGACTCAGGATGATTTCAGAAACATTTCTTCAACATTGCCCTCTGACCCCGGCATATACAAATATTTCAACGAAGAAGACACCATTTTATATGTAGGCAAAGCAAAAAACCTGAAAAAAAGACTAGCATCGTATTTTGTTTCCTCCAAAAATCTGCCATACAAAACAAGATTGATGCTACGACACGCAACACGAATCGAATACACGATTACAAAGTCTGAAAGCGATGCCCTCTTACTCGAAAACAGCCTGATTAAAAAATTTCAGCCTCGTTATAATGTGATGCTTAAGGATGCAAAGAGCTATTCTTACATTTGCATTTCGAATGAGCATTTTCCAAAAGTTTTCTTTACAAGAAGAATAATCAGGAATGGTTCTTTATACTTCGGGCCTTATACTTCGAAGTTCAGGGTCAATATTCTGCTCGATTTAATCAAAAGCCTTTTTCCGCTCCGCAATTGCAACCTCCAGCTCACACCCGATAACATTGCTAAGAGAAAATTCAATGTATGTCTCGAATACCACATCAAAAACTGCGAAGGCCCATGTATAGGTGCCGAGTCTGAAGAACATTACAATAAAAAGATTGAGCAAATAAAAAATATACTCAAAGGCCACCTCAAGATCGTAAAAGATTATCTGCTTGATGAAATGAACAGATATGCCACAAACCTGGATTTCGAAAAAGCACAGCAGATGAAAGATAAATTGATAGCATTCGAAGATTATCAGGCGAAATCTACAGTAGTGAATATCAACATCCGTGATGTGGATGTATTTTATATAGAAAGTAATGACACAACTGCCTTCGTCAATTACCTGAAGATAATAGACGGAAGCATTGTCAATACACATACCCTTGAACTTATTAAAAATCTGGATGATGATGACAATGACCTGCTAAGCTATAGTATCGATGTGCTTCGCGAAAAATTCAACAGCATAGCACCCGAAATAATAGTTCCGTTCGAACCGATTGTTTCTGATACAAGTCTGCTTGTGACAATACCGAAGGTAGGTGACAAAAAGAAATTGCTGGAGATGGCTGAAAAAAATGTAAAATATTTCATTCTGCAACAACAACAGGCAGCCATCAACTCCCTACGGAAACTCCCGGCCACTGAACGCATACTGAAAACCCTACAGGCCGACCTCAGGATGAGTGCAATGCCTTTACATATCGAATGTTTTGACAACTCAAATATACAAGGAACCAATCCGGTTGCATCTTGTGTGGTATTTAAAAATGCAAAACCATCGAAAGCCGATTACCGTCATTTTAAAATAAAAACCGTTGTAGGACCAGATGATTTTGCATCTATGTATGAGATAGTTACCCGCCGTTATGCCCGAATGCTGGCAGAAAACAAGACTCTGCCCCAACTGGTAGTCATCGACGGGGGTAAGGGTCAGCTTAGTTCAGCAGTAAGTGCATTAAAAGATCTGGGCATACTGGAGAAATTTACAGTGATTGGCATTGCCAAAAAACTGGAGGAAATATTCTTCCCCGAAGACAGCATTCCTCTTTATATCAACAAAAAATCAGAATCGCTCAAGCTTATTCAGCAAATAAGAAATGAAGCGCACCGTTTTGCCATTACCTTTCACCGCGACCAGCGCTCAAAGAATTTTACCAAAACCGTGCTGACCGACATACAAGGTGTAGGGCCTAAAACAGCCGATAAATTGCTCAAGCACTTTGGCTCATTTAAGAAAATAATGGATGCCTCTGATGAAGAATTGAAGACAGTAGCTGGTGTAAATGTCGCACGGCTTATAAAAGAATATTATACAGCTGAGGATGTTGCTGAAGATAAGGATGAAGTTACAAATGAAGATTGACGGGATTGTGTCCCCTTCATTCTTCTAATAATCTTTTAAGTTCGATGTTTGGCAGTATTCCGGGTATATGTTTCTTGATACCCGCCACCATTGTCTCAAGGTGATTGACTCTCTCAGGCGATGATTCAAGACTCCTAACATACGAATAAATGGTTTCTGACAATTGATTTCTGTCCATGAGACCTTCCTTGCATGCAGAAATGGCATAATACCACGAAATCGTTGGCAGATAAGTTGCTTTGTTCTGATAACTCTTGTCTTTTTCGAGCAAATTAAAATTCCTTACTACTTTGATGATTTTTTCATACTTGTTCTGGTTGAGAATTGCTTCAAGATACGCTGTAAAAAAAATGTGCCATCGATATTTGAATATCTCCTGACGGTATGCTTTCAGGAAGGTTTCAGCATAATTTTCCGCATTCTTGTATTGTTGGTTGTTCATCAGGCAACGCATATAGAAAGAAATAAACCCGATTTTGTTATGAAACGAAGGTGTTAGCCTCATTTCAGGGTAAGCATCACGCATCAGTTGAAGTGCTTCTTTGTTTCGGTTGGTGCGGAGCAATATGGCACAAAGATTATTGACGTAATGTATGTAATCGTTGTTTTTCTGGCGAATAGACAGGTAGCCATATTCCACAGCCTTGTCGTATTCCTTAAACCGGGCATGAAGTAGCACTCTATTACTGTAATAGTTGAGCAATATTCTTTTTGAATAAAATTTTCCCTTAACAAACCATTTATCAATAGCATTGTATTTTTCGACAAGGCCCTCAAAATCACGATAATTGAAGTGTACAAAAGTAAGCCTTACAAGAGCCATATACCGTATGTAGCCTTCCAGCGATTCATCATAAAACACCTCTGTCAGCCAAGTTTCCCAATGGATTGATTCATTTGTAATACTCGAATAATGATTAATAATATCCTGGGTAGCATTGTGCAATTTGTCAAACACATCCCTGTTTCTGTCGTAAAGAACCTGATGTGTAGTTATATATTGGTCTATAGTGTTGTGTTCCTGATAGCGAAGCCTGATGAGTAAGAACTGACGATATTCGGCAAGCAGTTCGAAAAACTTGGTGAAGTAGAACATATTGGTCTCACCGGAGCGAATAAGTTTAAGGATCTTTCGCTCATCATCTGTGGTAAGGCTATCGGTAAGTATGTGTTTCAACGTGGTCGTTATCCAGTCAAACTGAAAATCAACATTTACATCTGCGAGCCTTTCTTCTATCCAGTTTTTAAGGTGCGAATATTTTCGCTTGTCTATACCTACATCGAATAGATCGGTTTTTGAAGAATTTACAGCTACCTGATGGATCGTTTCAAGCATTCTAAGTCTTTCGTCATCCTGAAATTGCTGTACACTGAGCAAATAACTGGTTTCGTGCGGAAGTAAAGATACCGCAAACTCAGAAAATTTCTTTAGCCTGGTTCTATCTGACAAGGTATTGGATTAATTGCCCTGCAAATTAATACTTTCGGCCTTATTTACAAAATAATGCTTACTCCTGTACCGGATTCAACTCCTGCCAAAGCATATCTTTTAATTCTTTAAGGCCTTTGTTTGTTACCGATGAGATAAATACTGTTTTGATGCCTGGTGGCAAATCTGACTTAAGCATTTCCTTTAGTTCATCATCGATCATATCACTTTTGGTTACAGCAAGTATCCGTGGCTTATCTAGCAATTCTTCATTAAACATTTCGAGTTCGTGTAGCAATACATTGTACTCATTGCCGATGTGGTCAGTATCGGCCGGTACCATAAACAGTAAAACTGCATTTCGTTCGATGTGTTTGAGAAACCTGTGCCCGAGGCCTTTGCCCAGGTGAGCGTCCTCTATAATGCCCGGAATATCTGCCATGATGAATGACATGTGCCCGTGATAAGGTACAATACCCAGGTTTGGCACTATTGTAGTAAAAGGGTACGAATCAATTTTGGGTTTAGCTGCTGTGATGGCTGCCAGCAAAGTTGATTTTCCGGCATTCGGGAAACCTACCAAGCCTACATCTGCTAACACTTTTAGCTCGAGTATTTTCCATTCTTCTACACCCGGCTCGCCTGGTTGGGCATATTGTGGAGCCTGATTGGTAGCAGACTTGAAGTGGACATTACCAAGACCACCGCGCCCACCTTTGGCTATGATGATTTCCTGTCCGTCTTCATTTATTTCGGCAGTTATTTCTCCCGATTCTACATCACGTACGATGGTACCTATTGGCACTTCAAGAACTATATCTTCACCATACTTACCGAAGCGATTATTCTTGGCGCCGTTGCCACCATCACCTGCTATTACATGTTTTCGGTATTTCAGTGGAAGCAATGTCCACATTTGTTTATTTCCTTTGACAATAATATGACCTCCTCTGCCACCGTCACCTCCGTCAGGACCACCTCTAGGATTAATCGGGTCACTTGCAAAATGCTTCGAGCCGGCCCCTCCTGCACCTGAACGACAGCAAATTTTTACATAATCGACAAAATTTTGTTCAGCCACAGAAAAGTATTATCAATCGGTAAATAAAAATATTATTAAATACTGTCGATGCTTTCGCATAGCCTGTTAAAGATTTCTTCAACAGTTCCTATTCCATGCACTTTGAATGCCTTTCCTGAAGTAGTATAATAGTCAAATACAGGTTTAGTTTCATCATTGTAAACATTAATTCTGTTTTTGACTATGCTTTCATCATTATCATCAGGTCTGCCGGATGTTTGACCGCGAAGCAGTATTCTTTTTACGATTTCTTCATCATCTACATCCAGTGCTACCAATGCATTGATGGTCTGATTTTTCTCAGTCAGTAGCTGGTCAAGGGCTTGTGCCTGGGTAATAGTACGCGGAAACCCATCGAAGATGTGTCCCTGTGCTTCAGGGTGTGCTTCGAGTTTGTTTTTGAGCATACCGATGGTTACTTCATCCGGTACGAGCTGTCCTTTGCTCATGTATTCTTTAGCGAGTAAACCGAGTGGAGTATTATTGCCCATTTCATAGCGAAACAAATCGCCTGTTGAAATATGGAGTAAATGGTATTTTTCGACCAATTTGGCAGCCTGTGTGCCTTTTCCTGACCCCGGAGGGCCAAATAATATTATGTTTAGCATATTCAAAAGATATATGGTAAGCTAACAAATTCCTTGCCTTTCTTCATGATTGAAGGCAGAAAAAGTTGGTCGGTTAGTTAAACGCGTTGATATTATTTGCTGATTACGTCTCTTGCACCTGCAATTTTCGGAAACCAGTATTCATCTTTCATTATGTTGGTCAGTATAATACCGTTACTGTTCGTACTGTGGATGACCGTTATACCATCATCTGTATTGGATATTACCATGGCCACATGGAATATTCGCCCTCCGTCAGTGCGGGAGAAAAAAATCAGATCACCCGGTTCTACTTCTTTTATCCTCTTTGCTTTACCGTCAAGTATCTGTGTTCCTGAACTTGCAGAAAGGTTGATGTCGAAGTTTCTGAAGAGGAAGCCTGTAAATCCAGAACAATCAAACCCAGTAGCCGGCTCTTTTCCGCCTGATCTGTATCTCATCCCTTCAAACTGTTTTCCAAGCGACACCACTTCCTGACGAATTTGCTCTTCTGTTAATGTTCCGCTTCCTGAAGGCCCTCCTCCTGTTATTTCGGTTGCCCGTGCAGGGTAGTCCAAAGCCTTTAAAGGTGCTTCTCTGAATGCCGAACATGATACCAACACAATCGCCAACAGTAGTATTTGTAACTTAATATTTTTTACTCTCATTTAGTTTTATCGGTTTTCCATTGCCGTTCAAGGCCAATAATTCCTGTTTTCGGTTGCAATATTACACATTACTTAATAAAACAATGTATAAATTATTGTAATAATTAATGAAAATTTTTAGTTTCAAAATTAATATAAAAATAAACGTCGCTTTAGCAAATTTTATTTTATAAAATTAAATTAAAATTATCTTTATCTGCCAGGGCTGGGAAAGCATGTCTAAATTTGGTTAAAGTAGATTTGCCAAGCTCTATGGTTAGCACCTCTTCTCTGTCTTCACAAGATACCATGGTATTGCCTAAAAAATCAAGACATACACTATCACCACTATATTCGTGGCCTTTACCATCAGTACCTATTCTATTGACTCCGGCTACGAAGCTCTGATTTTCAATAGCTCTGGCGGCGAGCAGTGTTTTCCAGGCAAATGACCTTACTGAAGGCCAGTTGGCTACGTAAATAAGCAGATCGTAATTATTTGTGTTCCTTGACCATACCGGGAATCTCAGGTCATAACAGATCAACGGACATATTCTCCAGCCTTTTAATTCATACTCCAGCCGCTTTTGGCCGGGTTTGTAGTATTTATCTTCATGGCTGAAAGTGAACAAATGTCGTTTGTCATAGTGATGTATTACTCCCTCGTTGGTTACCAACAGAAGTCTGTTGTAATACTTTTCCTCCTCATTAACAATAATCGAACCAATTATTGCTGTTTCTAATTTTGCGGCTTGTTCTTTCAGCCAGAATATTACTCTATCGGCCTCTTTTGCATGGCCAGTGTTCATAGTAAATCCGGTATTGAACATTTCGGGCAAAACAATCAAATCGGTTTTGCCATGAAGTTTTTCAATTTTTGCTTCAATATTTTTGAGATTCTGATCTGTATCTTGCCAAACCAGATCAGTTTGTAGGAGAGTTAAACGCAATGATTGCATGTGTTGGTACTGTTTGTTTTTACAAAATTAACAGTATCCTTGGTACAATACGGTATAATATGAAAAAACGGATATAATTAATATTATACCCGTTTTTTCATATATATATCTGTTATTATGATTTACCTTGATTACGAAGAGCTCTAGGTATATCAATGGATGCAATAGGAATAGCCGGAGGATTTTCAATGGTAATGCCATCCTGTGCCTTGATGTCACGTATTCTGATGGTACTACCTAATTCCATTGAAGAAATGTCTGCAAACAATTCGCCTACAAGCTTATCAGGTGTTGTTTTTACATTAACTTCTCTGAGTTTTTGTACAAATTTGCCACCAACTTTCACACCTGGCGATGCACCTGTAAACTTAAGTGGAATTTTACACTTCAAGGTCTGTCCTTCGATTAACTCAAGCAAGTCTATATGTTCCAGTTTTTCAGAAACAGGGTGAAACTGGGTTGATTTAAGGATGCACTTGTGTGTTTTACCTCCGATTTCTACTTCCAGTATTTTAAAATCAGGTGAGTACACTACGTGTCTGAAAGAGGCAGGGTCTGCTTCAAAATGAACTACATCCTTTCCTCCATAGATAACACCCGGGACCAAGCCGTTGTTTCTGGCAGATTTAGCAGAAGTTGAGCCTACTTCAGCTCTGGTATTTGCTTTTATTGCTACTTTTTCCATTGGAAAACTAAATTTTGAACGGTTAAAAAACCACCTTTTATAAAAAATGAACGCAAATATACGACAATTTTTATAAAACACACAATACCAAACCTTAAAATATTTTTACTTTTCAATAAAAAGGGCAGAAATAGACCTATGTTCGTGTGTATTTCTGATTGCCCGAGCAAAAAGTTGTGCCGAAGACAATACTTTTATTTTTGGTGAACTTTGCTTGAGTGGTATAGTATCCGTCACATAAATCTCTTCAATCTTTGATTTTTCGATGTTTTTGTATGCATCTCCGGACAATACCGGATGTGTAATAAAAGCACGTACTGAGCTTGCCCCTTGCTCTATTAGCATATCGGCTGCCTTGCAAAGTGTACCTGCTGTATCAATAATGTCATCTACAAGAATAACGTCTTTACCTTTTACATCTCCAATGACGGTCATGCTGGCTACTTCGTTGGCTCTTTTTCTGTATTTATCGCAGATGACCATTTCACGCGCAAAATACTTCGCATACCTCCGTGCACGCTTCACGCCACCTACATCAGGTGAAGCAAATACAATATCCGGTAGTGTGAGTTGTTCTATTGCCGGAATAAAAATGGCTTCACTCTTAAGGTGGTCAACAGGTATATCAAAAAAGCCCTGTATCTGGTCTGCATGGAGGTCCATTGTCATGATTCTATTTGCCCCTGCAGTCTCTATCAGATTAGCCATCAGTCTCGCGGATATTGGCACCCTTGCCTTGTCTTTCCGGTCTTGCCTTGCATATCCAAAATACGGAATGACTGCCGTAATATAACCTGCAGAAGCCCTCTTAGCTGCGTCAATAAAGAGTAGCAACTCAAGCAAGTTATCGGCTGGTGCAAAGGTTGATTGTATAAAAAATACATACGCGCCACGTACTGATTCATTTATCACCGGCTGCATCTCTCCGTCACTGAACTTTTGGAGCAAACAGTCGCTGAGTGGGTAACCGTAATAATCGGCTACTTTTTCGGACAATGGCTGTGACAACGTTCCCGAAAATAATTTGACTTCCATGTTTGGTTTTTTTGGTATTTTGCTTTGAGTTGCAAAGTTAAAAATTTAGCCATTCTTAATATGCAAATTTTACGGATTCGATTTTAAATTTATGGTATTCATTCACTTTACAGAAGGTGTTAGCTATCTCAAAGAAACATGACCCCTTTCTTATTTAACCCAGATAACGTATTAGGAATTTAAACGAAAATGATAAGTACAAAAATCCATGAAAAAGTGATAAAAGCATATTGAACTTTGGTTATTAAGCTTTTGAAATGGATTTTAAGTAATCATTATTTGCAGTAAGGAGCCCAATGCGTTATCTGGGTTAAAAATCTATTACGGTATAATTTGTATTTAACCAATGCTTTAGAATAACTTTGTGATGGTAGTTTTGTTCTTTACACAAGAAAAGCATACACCGATGGATGGAAATACTTTTATGGGTCAAAAACTGATGGCGGTTGTTTTTGGAATGGTCGCTGCAGTTATCTGTATTGTTGCATTTGACAGTATCAATCTTATGGTTTACCCTCCTCCTAAGAACTTCAGTTATGAAAATACCGAAATGGCGAAAGCGTATTTGTTCAATGCACCGGGTTATGCCAAACTAATTATCATCCTCGGGCTTGCATTTGCCGGATTTATAGGAGGAATGGTATCGGCCAAATTCGATAAATCATCCGACAAACGGACAGCTTGGATAGTAGGAGGCTTGTTGTTCGTACAATATGTTATCAATTTTTCATATATTCCTTATCCTGTGGTAATAATTGTTGCCGGCCTTGCATTGGTAGTACCTGCTACCTACCTTGGTTACTTTGTGTTTGTAAAATATTTGAAAGTTAAGGTTACAAAATAAAATCACTCAACTGTATCTTGTGCGTGCATCTTAGCAAGGGAAATGATAAAAGTGGAACCTTTGTTGAGCTCACTCTCTACAGTTACGTTTCCTTTTATCATATCAAGATAACGTTTGATGATAGGCAGGCCAAGTCCCGTTCCTTGTATATTTGTAGCATTTTTTCCTCTATAAAAGTTAGAAAATAAATGCGAGATATCTTCCTGTGCAATACCAATGCCTTGGTCAATAATCTGTATTTGAAGCTTGTTATTTGAATCAATAATGAGTTTGATTGGGCTGTTTTCGTATGAAAATTTTGTTGCATTGCTGAGTACATTGAGGAGTATGTTCTTTAGTATTCGCTTGTCTGTGGTGAAGCTACCGGCTCCTGTCAATACATATTTTATGGTTTGCCCCGGTTTAAGTATCGTTTTAATTTCTTCAATTATTTCATAAACAAAGCTTGAGATGTCAAAAGTCTCTACCTTGATACCAACTTTTCCTTCCTCGAGTTTGCCGATAGATAAAAAATCTTCGAGCAATTCGTTCAGGTGTTTTACGGCATCTTTTATTTTGTTTACGTGGCGTTCTCGGTTAGGCTGGTCTTCTTCAATTCTGTATTTGGCTACCAAGGAGGCCGAAGACAAAATCGTACTGAGCGGTGTGCGAAACTCATGTGATGCCATGCTTACGAACCGTGATTTTATCTCATTGAGTTCTTTTTCCTTATTGAGCGAATCACTGAGTTCTTTTTGAGATTTTTCGAGTTCGTCAAGTGCTTCGCGTAGTATCATCGTTCTTTCGAATACCTTTGATTCTAGCTCGGTTGTAAGTACTGTCATTTCTTCTGTCAGTTTTTCAAGCGAGCGGTTCTTTTCGATGAGCTGCTGCTCGATATTTTTGCGCTGTGTAATATCAACTATAAAAGCAAAAACCAGGTAACTATTGCCGTGTCTGAAATAGCTGAGGCTTATTTCGACCGGAAATTCCTCTCCGTTACTTTTAAGGCCGGACAGATCACGGCCTACTCCCATCCGTCTGTTGGCTGGTTGGTTGAAAAAATCGGTAACATACAGATTATGCTTTGGCCGGTAGCGTTCCGGAATGAGTACAAACAGATTCTGCCCGAGTAATGACTCAGATGAGTATCCAAAAAGATTCTCAACAGCCTTATTGACATAAATTATCTTGCTCTCATCCGAACACACCAGAATACCTTCTGTAACACTGTCTATTAATGACCCCAATAACTCTATGCTGAACGGTTCCATCTTACTTAACTGCAACAATTATGTATTAATAATTTATTCATCGAACAATTTTCCCTGGCCTTTCTGTGGCGGAATGTCAAAATCTATCTGGTCACCAGGGTGCAATTTTTCCTGCATAGGTGTCGGTTCTGTTATCTTTATATCTGCCTCGAGAAGTGGGTAGTCACATACTTTGTTGCCGATTGATTTCCAACCTTTGACCGTTACGAAGTCATCTAGTTCTATTTCCTGTTCATTTATTTTTTTTCCACTGTCCCATACACAGGTTAGTCTTACAGCTGGCGTAAGGGTTACGTAATATAACTTTGAATGCTTATGGTCGGTAATAAAACGGTATCGCTGGCCGGTAGAAGTAGCTTCTATTTTAAACCGCTTAATCATGGACCATCCTTTCTCGGCTTCGTAATAAAGCACATTCAAGATTCTGTCCGGGTCAAATTTATTCAGGTCGATCAGTTTTTCTACTTCATACCTGGTGGTTGTGTCGGGTTCTGAAATCAAATAGCTACCGTCCCGGTATATTGACAATATCATATCTCCGGTATCAAACGCACCAATCTTCCTACCACGTTCGTCGGTGTTTAGTTTGCCGGTTGTCTCGTCAAACCAAAACACTTTGGCTCCAAGTGTTGACTTACCGAGTTCTTTTTGTATTACTTTTCTTACCGGATATTTGGTAATTGTATTCCCTTGCGAATTTCTTCCCTTGATAGCCAACTCACCAAAGTCAAATTCAAACTGCTTGATACGTGCACTGCTGGTAGCTGATAAGCTTATTGTTACAGTTTCTGATTCGCCGTTTGGGTTAGCCGAAAAATAGATTACTTTGGAGTTAGGTGTACCTTGAGTGAGGTCGTACTCTTTATCGCGTGTTATGCTTGTGACGTTAAAGCGCTTGGCGAAGGTTTTGCCTGATCTGCCATCAAGATAGATTAAGTTGTATGTAGTGCGCTCATCATTTTTCTTCCAGACATTGGTATATATCAGATCTTTGCCTACAAAAACCTTGTCGGCTATCCTTACTACGCTGAATTTTCCATCTTTTCTGAATGCGATAACATCATCAATATCCGAACAATCGGTTATAAATTCATCTTTTTTCAAGCCAAATCCTACAAATCCTTCCTTATAATTGGCATAAAGCTTTGCATTATTGGCTACCACCTCCTGTGCGATGATAGATTCAAAATTTTTGATTTCCGTCTTTCGTTCTCTGCCTTTGCCGTATTTTTCCTTTAATCTTTGGTAATAATTGATGGTAAAATCGTTGAGGTGGGCAATATTGTATTTGGTCTCTTCAAGGTCTGCCTCGAGTTGTCTGATGTGTTCGTCTGCTTTGAATGAATTGAATTTGGTGATACGCTTGATCTTTATTTCGGTCAGTCTGGTATAGTCTTCTGTGGTCAGTTCTCTAAGCAATTTTAGTCTCCTGTCTGTTTTCCCGTTGTAGTCAGACGGAGTGGCAACGTATTTTTTCAGTCCGGCTTCTATGGTGGTCATTACTTCTTCCCAGGTTTCACACTCTTCGATGTCATGGTAGATTCTATTCTCTATGAATATTTTCTCAAGGCTTGCAAACAGCCAGCTTTCTTCAAGTTCATTCTTTTTTATATCAAGCTCCCAGCCAAGTAGTTTTTTGCTGAATTCTGTAGCATTCTTCAGCATATCACTTACAGTCACAAAATGGGGCTTGTCATCAAGGATAACGCAAGCATTCGGCGAAATTGATACTTCACATGCAGTAAAGGCATAGAGTGCATCCATGGTAACATCTGGTGATACGCCCGGCAGTAATTCTATCAAAATCTCTACTTCAGCTGCTGTGTTGTCCGATATTTTCTTTATTTTTATCTTCCCTTTGTCCGCTGCCTTCACTATACTTTCTATAAGAGCAGTAGTAGTGACACCATAAGGCAGCTCACGTATTACCAGGTGTTTTTTATCACTTGCATCAATCTTAGCACGTACTCTTATCTTTCCCCCACGTTGGCCATCATTGTAGTCTGCAACATCTACACTGCCACCGGTCAAAAAATCGGGGTACAACTGAAAAGGCTCATTTTGAAGGTAAGCTATGCTAGCATCTATCAGCTCAATGAAGTTATGTGGCATTATTTTGGTCGATAAACCTACCGCAATACCTTCTACGCCCTGCGCAAGCAACAACGGAAATTTCATTGGCAGTACAACAGGTTCATTCTTGCGACCATCATAGCTTAGCTGCCATTCTGTTGTCTGCTTATTAAATGCCACTTCGAGAGCAAATTTTGTCAGTCTTGCTTCAATATACCTGGGTGCTGCTGCTCCGTCACCTGTGCGTATGTCACCCCAGTTACCCTGGCAATCTATGAGCAGATCTTTCTGACCGAGGTTAACCATAGCATCACCTATGGCTGCATCACCGTGTGGGTGATATTGCATCGTCTGGCCTATGATATTGGCTACCTTGTTATAACGTCCGTCGTCCATTTCACGCAAAGCATGTAAAATACGTCTCTGTACAGGCTTCAATCCGTCTTCAAGTGCCGGAACCGCTCGCTCCAGTATAACATACGAGGCATAGTCAAGAAAATAACTCTTGTACATGCCTTTTACTGATATGATTTGTTCTTTTTGCGTTTCCAGATCCTTTGAAGGGTCATACTGCTGGCTCATCTTACAATATTGTTGAATGTGCAAAGTTACAAAGAAATTGGCTGTATCTGCTATTTTGAATAACTCTTGCTCAGTTGATTACCTGATTAAGGTATTTTATGAAAATTGAAATACAACGTGCGATTGCTATTTTTTTACACTTTAATGTTAGAAAATATTCGGCCACCCACAACAACCGTGGACACTTGACTGAAAAACAGCTTTAATTTTACTTTTTGGTTTATCTTTATCGGTCAAAGGCAGAGGTATTTATGCTAAAATTTATTTCCAAACTGTTTAATATTCTACTTTTTAGAATTTTGTTGGCTATTTCCCGACTGCCTTTTAGTGTACTCTATACCTTGTCTTCATTTTTATTCTTCTTGTTATACTATATTTTAAAATACAGAAGAAACATTGTAAGACAGAATCTGCTAGGGAGTCTGCCCTCAACTATAAATCCGGTTGTCATTGAAAAAAATTTTTACACAAATCTATGCGAAATGTTTTTAGAGTCGCTTAAATGTATGACCATCTCCGAACACAATATCTTGCAAACCATTCATTGCGACAATCCGGAGCTCGCTAACAAATATTTCCACTCCGGCAAAAGCATCATCCTCATGTCTGGTCATTTCTTTAACTGGGAAATCCTCATCTACAGCATGAATCTTTTGTTCCACCATCAGGCAATAGGTGTTGGAAAGAAACTCACAAACCAAGAGTTCAACCGGCTAACCAATGAGCGAAGAAGCAGATTTGGCCTCAACATCATACATGCCGACAACATCCGTGAGGAGTTTGCCACACTGGCAAATGCTAATACTGCTACGCTGTTTTTATCAGACCAATATCCTGGTGGTGCTACAAAAGGATATTTTAAAAAATTCCTCAACAAACCATCGTATTTCCTTTATGGTGCTGAAAAATATGCCCGACAATACGATCTTCCGGTATTATATGCTAGATTTGAGAAACTCAAACAAGGTAGCTACAAAATCCATCTCACAGAAATAACCGATAAGCCGAATGACACTGATTATGGATTCATTATCGAAGAGTATGTCCGTCTCCTTGAACAAAACATTCTGGAACAACCTGAAATCTGGCTTTGGTCGCACAAACGTTGGAAAAATATCGAAAACTATTACCACAATTAAACGACAACAAACCATTGGTCAGATTTTATCTACATTTTATCTGAAATACATTTGACGGTTTGTTTTTTTGTGAAAAGAAATTTTAAAATTTGCGCCTTAAACCTAAGCTCTTTATGAAATCAAAGCTGTTTTTAACACTGATAAGCCTTGCTATCTGTTTACATCCATTTGCCCAAACATCTTACTTCCAACAACAAGTGGATTATAAGATTGACGTAACACTTGATGACGAACACCATCTGCTACAAGGTTGGATAGAAATGGAATATACCAACAACAGTACTCAAACACTTGATAAAATATATATGCATCTGTGGCCAAATGCTTACAAAAATGACAAATCGGCATTCGCGAAGCAACAGTTGAAAAACAACAAACGTTCTTTTCATTTCTCAGAAAAAAAAGACCGCGGATATTTGTCAGGTCTTAATTTTACTGTAAATGGTACGACAACAGTCATACAGGAATATGAAGGGAATCCGGATATTGTGCTGCTCACATTGCCTCAACCGCTTGCTCCCCACCAAAAAATAAGCATCAAAACGCCATTTACCTTAAAGATTCCGAAAGTTTTTTCAAGACTCGGACATACCGGGCAGAATTATTTCATCACACAGTGGTATCCCAAACCTGCAGTATTTGACACAAAGGGCTGGCACCCAATTCCGTATCTCGACCAAGGCGAATTTTACTCCGAATTCGGCAACTTCGATGTAAAGATTACTTTACCTGCTAACTATGTTGTAGCTTCGACAGGTACTACCACAGATGATACCGAATTTTTTAACAACAGAGTAAGCCTCACTACAAAGCTGCTTGCTAATGCAGATGCTGCCGGCAATTGGAAGGCTTCTTCATCTGAGGGAAGCAAAACGCTCCATTACCATGCTGAGAATGTACATGATTTCGCTTGGTTTGCAAGCAAGGAGTTTATGATAGTAAAAGATACCGCACGACTGGAAGAAGGCAACCAACTGCCTGTTTATGGATATTTCCTTTTGAAAAACAAAAAGAACTGGGCCAGGTCAGCTTTCTATGTAAAGAGAGCTGTTGAATACCGCTCACGCAGGATTGGCGATTATCCTTGGCCGCATGCTTCGGCTGTAGATGGCGACCTGATAGCAGGTGGTGGTATGGAGTACCCGATGGTCACCGTCATCAGCGCAGGTGGCAGTGCTCAGAGTCTCGATAACGTTATAGAACATGAAGTAGGTCACAATTGGTTCTATGGTATTTTGGCATCAAACGAACGCGACGACGCATGGATGGATGAAGGTATCAATTCTTACTACGAAGCCGACTACATGACCGAGTATTACAAGCCCAAAAACGAAGCTCATGTGCAAAAAAAACGCCCTCGCGGATTTTCGTTAGATGAAAGCCTTATTTCTTCCATTTTTATGAAACGAAAACTTGACCAGCCTCTTAGCTTAACTTCCGCTGAATTTATCAATGTCAATTACGGCCTGGATGTGTACAAGAAGACCGCCCGGTATTTTAAGATACTGGAACTCTACCTTGGTACAAAATCATTTGATGCTGCAATGAAAGAATATTACAGGCAATGGTCATTTAAACACCCATATCCGGACGATCTGAAACAGGTACTCGAAAAATCAACAGGAAAGAACCTGAGCTGGCTGTTTGACGACCTGATTCAGAAAAATATGCCGGTTGATTATAAAATAGTAAAAGCCTCCAACAACAGTGTGACCATAAAAAACATTGCCGGCAATCCGACACCTTTGAACCTCACAGTTACTAACAAAAACGGGTCAAGCGCTACTTATTTTTACGAGGGCTTTAAAGACGTTAAGTCAATCGATCAAGATATGGCGGAAGTGAAGTCTCTGACCATAGATGCCGATAACTACCTGATGGATGCCAGCACTTCCAACAATTATTACCATACGTCGGGTATCTGTAAGGCTTCAAGACCATGGACGCCAAAGATTTTTGGTCTGATAGAACAAAAAGATAAAAATGTCACGAACATATTGCCTGCTATCGGTTGGAACCTCTATGACAAATTCATGGCAGGTATTTTGATCTCTAACCCGATTTTGCCGGGGCGCAATTTCAGATATTTTGTTGCACCGATGATTGCGACGAGTGATGGTTCTGTAGTTGGGCAGGGCATGCTGGAACAAAATTTTTATTCATATAAAAACCCAGAAAGACTGGCAATAGGTATTTCAGGCAGGAGATATGCTTTCAATTTCATTGACAATTCTTTGTTAAAAGAGCGACTCCATTACATCAAAGTGACACCATACATTACAGCCGAATTTAACCGCTGGCATACCTGGGCACACAAACTGACCTACAAAACAAACATCCTTGTCAAGGACCAGGTAAATATAAAACAAGTCGATGGTGCAGTAAAAGCAGAAGTAAAAGCCGACAATCAGTATATCCATACCCTTGATTATACACTTACTACACACAATGGGCTTTCACCTATGGAAGCCAACATAAGACTTGAACAGCAAAACTACAACAGTACAAAAGGAAAAGAGCATTACCTGAAGCTCTCGCTCGAATACAATACAAAACTGTATTACAATACAAAACGCTCTGTCGATATCCGAATATTTGCCGGAGGCTACCTTGACAATACTGCAAAAAATTCAGGTGCTACCAACTCAGATTATTTTGCCCGTGGCTCCATGTCTCTAGCTTCAACAGCCGCCGACGATTATCTTTTTGAGTGTCCGTATCTGGGCAGATCAGCTGACCAGGGATTCTTCTCGCGACAGATAGATATAAGCGATGGTGGGTTCAAATTCCCTTTAGCCTATAAATATGGTCAATTTGGATACACCAATTCTTTTCTGGCTGCTTTAAACTTAAAAGCAGGCCTTCCTGTAGATATGCCGCTTAAACTGCCCATAAAACCTTACTTTGACCTTGGTTACTACAACGACCTTAGACCAATAAACAGTGACAAGAATTGGAAAGACAATGTTGTTTGGGCTGGTGGATTTATGCTCGACTTTGGCAGCTATGTTGGCATATATTTTCCGGTTGTCCAGTCAAAATCCCTTTCAGACCAGTACAATCAGTCAGTAGGTGCCAATTATCTAAGCAGAATCAGCTTCAGTATCAAGTTACCCCAGCTACGGATATCAGAGTTGGTAAAATCATTTAGTTTTTAGTCATCAACTTTAGGATAGTTGGATGGGAGTGTGAAAGAAATTAATCACATTCCCATTCGTATTTTTGTAGTTGATTATTGGCTGCCAGCCCATACTGAAAATGCCACCACTCTGTACGGATACCTGTAAAACCTGCCTGTCGCATAATTGAGCGGAGCAGATATCTGTTAGCACGGGCATTATCGTTTATTTCTTTTGAAAGGTAATATGATTTTTTCGAAAATTCATCGAATTCCGAACCCATATCCAGATAATTACCATCCTGGTCTGCCAATGTAACATCTACAGCTATTGCTCTTGTATGTAGTGAACCTTTCCACGGCCTCATCACAAAGTGTGGGTCTGGTTTAGCATTCCATAATTTTTCCTGAACAGAATGAGGTCTGTAACAATCAAGTAATACGAGTTTTAGTTTTTTCTTGCGAAATAGTTCATTAGCCTTTCTGAGTCTGTCTGCCACTTCAGTTTTCAGGATACAACGTGGGCAGTCGTAGAGCCTTGTTTTGACAAAATTATTGTCACTTGCATACCGTAAGTCAAGTATAAATGAAGTGTCTGCTGGAGCTATTTCTGAAAAACCTGCCGGAACGGGTAACTGTTTGTGTGTAGGTAATTCTGCTACTGCTCTGCTAATCGTATCTGCAGAATGAACAGACGAAGCAGTTTGATCAATCGCTGTATGATGATACTGCCTCTGCCGACACGATATCGTCAGCAGAGGCAGTAAGTATATGAACAAATAGACAATCCGTTTATTTGCCGCCAAGTATTTCTTCCAGTTTTTTACCAAGTACTTCACCTCTAAGCTGTCTTGCCACTATCCTGCCATCTCGGTCCACGAGTACGGTATGCGGTATTGATGTGATGCCGTATAGAGCAGCAGCTGAGCTGCCCCAACCCTTGAGGTCACTTACATGTGGCCAGGTCAGTTTGTCGTCAGCTATAGCTTTTATCCACGGCTCTTTGCTTCGGTCAAGACTTACACCTAGTATTTCAAAGCCTTTGTCCTTGTACCTGTTGTACATTGCTACTACATTCGGATTTTCTCTTCGGCACGGGCCACACCATGATGCCCAGAAGTCTATTAACACTACTTTTCCTTTGAAATCCTTAAGGCTAACTTTTTTTCCGTCCGGCGTCTCAAGCGTAAAATCAGGTGCCGGCAACCCAATCATCAATTGTTTGATGGCATCCAGACGAGGCTTTAGAAGACCAATATCCATAGAATTGGTTTTAGCATATTTGGTCGAAAACTCATCTGCAAATTCTACAAAAAGTACGTCTGTATTTTGTTCAATGCCAGATACTACACCACCAAGTGCCAGCCTATAAGTGTTAGATGTCTGAGGTATTTTCTTAAGTTGGGTTCTTATTGAATTAATAATATAAGTATTTCCTCTACCTACTCTTTGAAGCGTCTGTGTATATGCCTTGAATATTTCGGTCACCCATGGATTTTGTTCAAGATTCTTATCATCTAGTTTGCTTTGTTTGAAAAATTCATTTGCGAAATAATCAATTTCATCAGTGTATTTGCCCTTGTTGTTGGCAAAGCTGAGATAAGTGTTGATAGCTGCCGTATTTCCCAGAAATGCATTTATCTTCATAAGGGAATCCTTAAGTGAAATTTTCCTTTTGTCCAAGTCTGCAAGCGACTTTTTAAAATCAGCTTCATTTTTTTCTGTACGTTGACTTGATGTATAAGTCGAAAAGATTTGATTTTCCTGAAAACGGATTTCTGATAATTTCATCAATAGTCCATCATAAGCTTTGTTAATCGGCGAACCTGGAATATCCGATTTTTTTACGGCTTCGCAGACAACATTAATGTTTACATTATCTTCAGTGCCAAGTATCACAGGGCGAAGGTCAGAGATTGAGAAGCCTACATAGTACATTCGGGGAGTGGTTGATTTGTTTAGCTCGAACTTGGCAACCCGATTTTCGCCTTTTGCTGCTTTTACCATATCAAAACTCATTCCGTTGAATTCATAAAGATTAATGGAGTCTGCACCACAATTTTTCAAATCGCAGCTCAATGTAATATTTTTGCTTTGGCCGTAAGCCAATAATGACCCAATGGTTAATAAAAGTGTAAAAAAATGTCTCATTTGTTGTGTGGTCTTAATTATTTATTAGTTCTAAAAATTGTTGTTCAGTCAAAATTTCTACCGTACCAAGTTTTTTAGCCTTCTCAAGTTTTGATCCTGCATTTTCACCTGTTACCAAAATGTTGAGATTCGAACTCACCGCACCTAAATTCTTGGCACCTGCATTTTCGGCTAATTTTTCTGCTTCTTTACGTCCCATGGTGGATAATGTTCCTGTAAAGAGGATAGTTTTTCCGCTAAGTAACGTGTCTTCTCTGCCAATTGTTGGTTTATCTTCATTTGTTGACAAAAAATTAACACCTGCAGACTGAATTCTTTCCAGTAGTTCTACATTTTCGGAGTTTGTAAAAAATGTTCGTGTATTCTTTGCCACTTTCGGCCCAATATCTTTAATTGCCAAATAACGCTCTATAGGCCACTCCTTCAGATCCATTACATTATCAATCTGACCGGCCAGTAGTTTGGATGCTTTTTTACCCAGATGATGGATACTCAGACTATGCAAAAATCGGTGAATCGGATTTTTTTTTGCTGTTTCAATGGCTTTTCTTAAATTTTCGGCAGATTTTTTACCAAACCCGTCGAGTTTCGAAATGTCTTCATAATCAAGCGTGTAAATATCCGCCATATCCTTAATCCAGCCTAGATCGTAAAATTTTCTAATTAAAGATTCACCCAAGCCTTCGATGTCCATAGCGTCTTTTGAAGCGTGAAATATAAGTCGCTGAATGATTTTCTCATGACATTTCTCATTTATACACCTCCAGGCAGCCTCCCCTTCCACACGTACCAATCTGGTATTGCACGAAGGACAATTCTCCGGAAAAATGATTGGAACCTCATCACCTTTGCGTACATCTGCAAGCGATTTTACAATGTATGGTATCACATCACCTGCTCTCTCCAGAAGGACCATGTCGCCCAACCTTATGTCGCGTGACTGGATAAACTCCTCATTGTGCAATGAAATGGAGCTGACCGTGACACCCGCCAGAGATACCGGAGTTACTTTGGCTACCGGAGTGACACTACCCATTTTGCCCACCTGAAACTCCACATGCTCAAGCCTGGATGTTGCCTGTTTTGCCTGAAATTTGAAAGCTATCGCCCACCTCGGATGGTGGCTGGTATATCCGCACAGTTCCTGTATTTTCCTGTCGTTGACCTTTATGACCATACCGTCTATTTCATAATCAAATGAATCTCTTTGCTTTTGCCAAAGCTGACAGAATTCTTCTACTTCGTGAATGCCATGGCAGACCTTTCTCTCGTTTACAGGAATTTTGAAGCCGAGTTGGCCGAGTAGTTCGATGCCCTCATCATGTGTCGGAATTGTTTGCAGAACGTCATTATGGTTGCTGTCAACCGCGAAGCCAAGCTGATATACAAACACTTCAATTTTTCTATCGGCAGTTTCTCGCGGATCTTTGGTACGCAGACCGCCTGTAGCTGCATTTCTTGGGTTTGCAAATCGGCTGAGTCCTTCCTCTTCTCGTTCTGCATTTATTTTTTCAAACTGATCTTTCCGTATAAGTGCTTCACCACGTAGCTCTGCCTTTACTATATTATGGTCAGAAAATGCTACCTTGCGCGGTACCGACTTCAATGCCAGAATATTATTACTTATATCTTCTCCATTTTGTCCATCGCCACGTGTAGCAGCTCTTATTAAGGAGTCATTTTCAAAAACAATTGCAATGCTTCCACCATCATATTTTGGTTCTACACAGTATTCTATCTTTTTTGCCGGATCTATGCCAGCCAGCTTTCTTATCTGGTTGTCAAACTCTATCAGATCATTCAGGTCATAAGAATTAGCCAATGAAAGCATAGGCGTAAGATGACTGACAGTCTCCTGGCCTGTTGAAATATCGGGAGAAATACGCTGAGTAGGCGAATCAGCAATAATAAGATCGGGGTGTTCTTGTTCTGTTTCTTGCAGTTTTTTATACAAGACATCATACTCATAGTCACTGATGAGTGGGTCATTCATGATATAATATCGCCATTCGTGAAATCTGATGAGTTCGCGGAGCTGTTCAGCAAATTGTACAGGTACTTGGTGTATGCCATATTCTGCATCAGACAATATCTTTTTTGTCAGCTCTGTTAGTGTTTGTTGTTGTTCTGGAGAATACATAATCCTATTATATTAGTACAAAATTAATCACTTATCGTCTTGTATGATAAAAAAACCATCTTCTCCTTTTCTTTGGTACAATGGCATCAAAATATATCCATTATAATCTGAATAAATATTGCCATTTTTATCTCGTGCAAGTAGCTCTCCTTTCTTTATTTTCTGAAAATTTTCAAAACCCGGCTTCATCACAAACTCATCAGCTCTGATAATCTGATGTCGGTGAATAAGTCTGGTCAATGCTGGTAAATGTTCGGAATATGCTTTGAGTATTTCGTCATGCTGGCTTTCTACATCATCATGGTCAACACAGCCAATGGTGCGAAGACAGTTGACAACAGCAGCTATCATTCTGTTTACGGAAAGAGGGTTGGTATGTTGGCCGGCTTCAAAAACAAGCGGTATAACCGGCTGGTCGTACTTATACCCATTATTGCTGAAATAATGTAGTGTGGTCCCTTTAAGCCCACTCATGAAACCTTTTATAACCGGAGCGTGAAGGGCCTTGGCTATCCTGATACTTTCTTCTTGGTCACTAGGTATGGCGAACAATCCTCCTCGTGCAGATGTGGTGTGCAAATCGAGAATAACCACCTTTGTCGGCAATGTTTCTTTGATAAATTCATCAATGGTTGTAAGTAATTCTCTAAGTTCAAGCTCCTCAGCTTCCAAATCTGAAAAATTTGCTTCTAATATCCTTGTAACAGATTCATCTAAAAACATCCGGTTCAGGTCAGATTCTATAAACCGCGTTTGACTTTCACTAGCTTCGACATTGCCTACCAGCCCAATTACAGTACCAGTAAAAACAAAATGTGGTTTGGACGCAGTTTCCTGTACTAACATCTCTTCCAGGCGTTGCAATGCCCTGATACCTGCTATTTCATTGCCGTGTATGCCGGCCAGACAAATCAGCAAAGGCCCGGGCAATCCTTGGGTATATTTAAATATCAGTCTTTCCATGCCAGATCTTTTGATTTCCAGATGTATCTTGACGCAAACGATCTGTATGGTTTCCATCGTTCTGCAACCTCATTCATATCCTTGATGAGCTGTTTGCCAGTTGATTCGAGACCGTAGAGTTTTATCACCTGTTGTTTAATGCCAAGATCATCATAAGGAAAAACATTCGGCCGTAGCAGAGAAAAAATAAGTACCATTTCTACTGTCCATTTGCCAACACCTTTTATTTGTGTCAACAAAGACAATATTTCGTCATCAGACATACTCTGCCAGCTTGTTGAGGCCAGAGAATTTTCAATCCAGAAACCGGCAATATTGTCCATGTATCCGGCTTTTTGGTACGAAAGACCAATTGCACGTTTTTCTTCCGTACTCAATCGCAGAATATCTTCAGGAGAGGGATCAACTGTGCCCAGCAAATCATGCAATCTTTGTGTAATAATGGCCGCTACTTTTACAGATAATTGTTGCGAAATGATACTTTCGGTAAGTTCTTTGAACACATTTTGCTGAACTATCAAAGGTGGTAGAACAATCTTTTCCACTATTGGTTGTAACACAGAATCTTGCTTCAAATGGCCTTTAATTACTTCGATATCCATAAACAGATGTTCAAACTTGCGGATGTTAACAAAATCACTTAATTTCGTCTGCTAATCTTTTCAAAGATATAATTTACATTTCTATTATGAAAAAAATATTGTTGTTTCTCTTCTTTTCACTTGCATTAAGTTCAATAATTTTTGGTCAATCCGGTTGGAAAACAAAGCTTGCTCCAAAGGTTTTGACAGAATACGTTGAAGATAACGAACTTGACCTTATTGTAGTATTTAAAGACAAGGCAGATGTTTCTGTTGCGAAATACCTTAGTACCAAATCCGCTAAAGGAAGGTATGTTTATGAAGCACTGAAGGCTACTACTCAATCATCTCAAAAAAATGTTATGGCTTGGGCAGCATATCATCATTACAAAACAAAGTCATTTTACATAACAAATGCCCTCCAGATAAAGATACCTGCTGCATCACTTGAACAACTGGCTTCATTCGTTGAGGTAAAATACATCAGTAATAATGGTCTGCTTAGATATCACGAACCGGTAGAGAAGTATCCGGCATTGCTACGAGGCAATGAAGGAAAAGAATGGGGCATTGACACCATCAATGCCAATGATGTATGGGCACTTGGCTACACCGGGCAAGGTGTTGTGGTAGGAGGAGAAGACACCGGCTACGACTGGAAACATCCGGCCATACAACCAAAATACCGTGGCTGGGACGGAACCACAGCTGACCATAACTATAACTGGCATGACGCTATACACGAACTCAACCCACTGAATGGTGACTCTACAAGCAACCCATTAAACAACCCTTGCGGACTTGATTCTCCTGAACCCTGTGATGATGGCAGCCACGGTACCCACACCATGGGCACAATGGTTGGTTCAACACCAGGCGATACCATTGGAGTGGCACCTGATGCCAGGTGGATAGGTGTAAGAAATATGGAACGTGGCTGGGGCAAACCTTCTACATACATAGAAGGCTTCGAATGGTTTCTAGCACCTACTGACCTTAATAATCAAAACCCTGACCCCGATAAAAGTCCGGACGTTATAAACAATTCGTGGGGTTGTCCTCCGAATGAAGGCTGTGATCTTTCCAATTTCGGTGTTATGCAGGATGTAGTAGCCAATCTAAAAGCAGCCGGTATAGTAGTAGTTGTTTCGGCCGGTAATGCTGGCAGTGGCTGTGGCTCCATTGATGACCCTGCAGCTATTTTTGAAGAGAGTTTCTCTATCGGTGCCACCAGATCAAACGATACTATTGCTAACTTTAGCAGTCGTGGCGGTGTTAGTATCGATGGAAGTTTCAGAACTAAACCAAACGTATCTGCTCCTGGCGTAGGCGTCAGGTCTTGTACTCCGGGCGGTAATTATCAATTCTTCAGCGGAACAAGTATGGCAGGTCCTCATGTAGCGGGTGCTGTGGCATTAATACTCAGTGCTGCACCAGAATTGAAAGGTCAGGTTGATGTTATTGAAGATATCCTTGAACAAACAGCCATACCCAAATATACTGACCAAGAGTGTGACAGCATTCCGGGTTCTATTGTACCAAACAACACTTATGGGTACGGCCGCATAGATGTACTTCAAGCCGTAAAACTTGCCTTGAAAACAGTAGCAGCTAATGATATTGAAAAACCGAAAACTACAGTAACATCTTTCCCTAATCCGGTAAGCAATACCTTGTATTTTGATGTTAAGGAGTTTAACGGAGATATACTTATCGAAATATTTGATGTGCCTGGCAAACTCATTTATTCATCAAAACAACAGGTAGCAGGAGACAAGCTTGTAAAATGCGATTTTCAACATGAAAGTACAGGTTTGTATTTCTATAAAATAACCGGGCAACAACTCTGTGTTGCTGGTAAATTTGTGAAAAACTAAAATAAAGCAACAAAATATTAATTGACAGCAAGAATGCAACTTGCCGATATTTGTTAATAATAATTGTTTGAATATGAGACTTTACAACCGCATAAACGGCATGGAACTCAAGCGCCGGATGCAGGATAGTACTGAGACACGTACTACCATTTCGTTTTACAAATATTACCACATTAAAAATCCTCGCCTGTTTCGCGACCATTTTTTCATTCTACTCGACAAACTGGATGTGCTTGGCAGGATTTATGTGGCCGCTGAAGGTGTCAATGGACAAATGTCTGTACCAACAGCCAACATTGAAAAACTCCGGGAAGCATTCGATACCATTGATTTCTTCAAAGGAATTCGCTTCAATTATGCTATTGATGATAACGGCAAATCTTTTTTTAAGCTAGCCATTAAGCTAAGAGATAAAATATTGGCTGATGGCCTGAATGACAAAAGCTTTGATGTTACACAGAAAGGGACACATGTAGATGCAGCAGAATTTAACGCTCTCGCAGATGACCCCAATACTGTTATCATTGATATGCGTAACCACTACGAAACAGAAGTAGGCCACTTCAAGGGTGCCATCACACCGGATGTCGAAACATTCAGAGAATCACTACCGATAATAGAAGAAATGCTTCAAAACCACAAGGAACAAAATCTACTGATGTATTGTACCGGCGGTATCAGATGTGAAAAAGCAAGCGCCTACTTCCGGTACAAGGGTTTCAAAAACGTTTTTCAGCTCAATGGTGGTATCATTGAATATGCCCGGCAGGTACAAGAACAAAAACTCGAAAATAAATTCATCGGCAAAAATTTTGTCTTCGACGAACGCCTTGGCGAAAGAATCAGCCCTGAAATCATAGCTTCTTGCCACCAATGTGGAAAACCGTGCGACGCACACACCAACTGTGCCAATGATGCCTGCCACTTATTATTCATACAATGCGACGAATGTGCTGCAAAATATAGCAATTGTTGCTCTACCAAATGCTGCGAGTTCAACCAATTGGGAGATGATAAAAAGATACTCCGAAAAACTGAAGTATTTAACGGTACTCGATTTGGTAAAGGCAGATATAAAGCCTTCAACAAAGATCATTCACTCGATATGAGCTAAGACGGTTTTTGTCCAACTTACTAAGTTGCATATTAACATTTATTTATGCATTTTTTGATTCAAAAAAATAATAATGGCAAAATTAATCACCGACAAGCCACTTGCTCAACACATTGAAAGTCTTATCTTTTCATCTGAACAGCCATTGGCGTTTGATGAAATACACCAATGTCTCGAACAGGCGCTTGAGCTCACACTATCAAAGAACGAAATAAAAAAAACCATCGATGCCCTTGTAGAAAGATATCAGGCACCAGAATTCGGCATCGAAATCGTCGAAATAAATGATGGGTACCAGTTCTTAACCAAAGGAGCTTATCACCACACCATCGCTACTTTACTCAAACAATATAACAAGAAAAGACTTTCGGTAGCAGCTATGGAAACGCTTGCCATTATCGCCTACAAGCAACCTGTATCAAAAACCGAACTCGAGAAGATACGCGGAGTCAATTGTGACTATTCTGTACACAAATTGTTAGAGAAAGAATTGATAACCATTTCTGGCAGAAGCGATGCACCCGGCAAACCAATACTATACGCCACCAGCGAAAAATTTATGGATTATTTTGGGTTAAAATCTATTGCCGATTTACCAAAACTCAAGGATTTTCAGTCACCGGAAAATGAAATTGGCTTTCAGCAGGATATAGAAATACCGGCCAAATAATGGTAAAAATGATTGCCAAATTTTCTTTTGAACCAGATTATTAAACCAAAAGAGACTTTGCTCCGTTATCATATTTATGGAAAATACTCAAAACAAACTGGTAAACAGAGTAGCTGAGAGTGGACTCATAACCCTGAACCTGGAAGACTACTTCCCTGATACTACATTTGCGCATTTCGATATCAAGGACTATCTGTTCATGGAACTAATACTGAAAGAAAAGGATTTCAGAGAAGCGATGAAACAGTACGACTGGGCTTCACTCGAAGGAAAGACCTTATTGCTCTATTGTAGCAATGATGCCATTATACCTACATGGGCATATATGCTGGTGACCACCAATGCACAGGCTTATGTCAATGATATATTCCAGGGCAGCGAACAGGAGTATTACAGATATAAGATGAAAAAAATCATAGAAGACATTGATTTTAGCAAATTTGACAAAAAAAGAATCGTAGTAAAGGGCTGCGGAAAAAAACCTGTGCCGGTAGCTGCTTATATAGAAATAACAAGAGGCCTTAAACCTTATGCCCAGAGCATCATGTACGGCGAACCTTGCTCTACAGTACAGATATTCAAGCGACCCCGTGAGATTAACAAACCCGAATAACAACACAGGATAATGCAGGATAAGAAAATTTATGTTTACGGCAGTTTGGTTTTTCTGGCATTTTTGCTCGGAATCAACATGCAAAATACTACCCGTGGCACATTGCCAAAGGGGCAGTATTCATTTACCGACGTCAAGACCATTGACCTCAACAAAGATTATAACTTTGCCGGTGAATCAGTACCCAAAGACAACTTTGATGCACTCGAAAGACTAGAACGTGAGCTTCTGGTAAATGCTTACTGGCACTCAAATACATTGATGATGGTCAAAAAAGCTAAACGATATTTTCCGGCTATCGAAAAAATACTTAAAGAACAAGGCGTGCCTGATGACATCAAATATCTGGCTGCTGCCGAAAGCTCATTCAACAATGCTACTTCTCCTTCTGGTGCCAAAGGTATCTGGCAGTTTATGGAGTCAACCGGTAAAGAATATGGCATGGAAATAAACAATGAAGTTGATGAACGCAATCATTTCGAAAAATCAACCATTGCAGCCTGCAAAATGCTCACAAGATTAAAAGATAAATTCGGCAGCTGGACCCTGGCCGCAGCAGCATACAATATGGGTGGCAATGGTCTGGCCAGAGAAATGGACAACCAACGAGCCTCTACATACTACGACCTCAACCTCAGCAACGAAACCCTGCGGTATGTACTACGGCTTATTGCCATTAAAGAAATATTTGAAGACCCCGCACGTTATGGTTTCGCTACTGATGACGGTCCGCTTTATAAACCACTCGATAACTATTACGAACTGAGTGTGGACACAACAATAAGCAACTTGGGCGACTTTGCCAACAAATACAATACATCTTACAGAATGCTGAAAGTGTATAATCCTTGGTTGGTATCTTATAGCCTAACCAACAAGGACAAAAAACAATATCTCATTAGGATACCGAAGTAATATCATAATCTGCTGTTGGCTTATGGTTGCTGACAAGTAGAAATCATTACTTTTTCTTATTGTACGATGCTTTAATGCTGTCTATCTTATCCTGATCGGGGGCATTGTGACTTGGTGCCTCAGTTATTTTATCTTTTGAAATATTTTTTTGCCGGCTACACGCCACAATGCCTGTAACAATGAGTATTGCAACTACCAATAGGCTTTTATTCAACAACAACAACTTTGACTTCATTTTTATAATTATTATCTCCAAGTATAGTAAGAATATAAGTACCGGCTGTAAGATTATTGACAGTAAATGACAATTTATGCTTACCTGCCTTCAAAAAATCCTTAAATAGCTCCCTTATCATCTTCCCTTCCAAATCGACCAACTCAATAGTAATCCACTGAGCATCTGCCAATTGAAACTCATGGTTAAAAATATCTTTAATCGGTACAGGATAAGTTTTCGTAGGGGCTTCTGTCAGGGTTGGCTCATTTGATGCTGTTTTTAAGGCAAAAATCTTTGCAATTTTACTCCTGAACGTATTTTTAGTACTCGGTGAACTAACATTGCCTCCATACATGCCGGTCATCCATAGTACAGGATATTGTGCATTATTGACAAACTGACGGCACACTGTTATGTAGTCGCCCCAGCGTTCGGTAGTAGATGTTACCAAATCAACATAAGTATCGCCCGCTTGCACGAGTGTTGAGCCCGACCAGTCCATATTATTATCGACGTGTACTACTCTGCACTGCGGGTAAATGTCGTCACCACTTCTGAGAAAAGCAATAATGACCGATTTATCGTTCGGGTTATTTGCATACGAACCAACAGCAGGGTAAGCATAATCATAACTACCCGACAGACCAAAATCTGTTGATTCTGCTGTCTGAGACTTCACATTAATCCGGTGATAATCTATTGCACTCCAGCCATTGTCAATACTTGTATTGTGCACTACATGAATGGTGCCATTCAGATAAAATCCGCTCAATATTCTGCAATCGCCCACGTCGAGCAATTCGCTTGTACCATATTGGCCGGCATTGCCACCTACACTGTATTCCTTTACTGTTATGGGGTAGCTGTACAAGGTCGGATTGCCACTTGAATAAGGCTTGTCAATATACCACAGACGCAATTTGTCAGAGCCTGAAGACCGATTGCTTACCAAATACATACCGGGACCATAGTTTCCCTTCAAACCGTACGACAAAGGAAACAAAGTAAAGGCTCCAAAAGGTTCAGAACTCAGGTTGGTATAATAAAAATATTTGATCGGGTCTTTTGCATAAACAGAACTTTTATCAATCTGCATTAGCATTACTCTGCTGAATTTCCCAGCAGAATCATATAGGTTGCCCGTGATGAAAATATCATTAGCTGACATACCCAGATTAGGATAATCGAACCATAGGTTACTGTTTGTAAGATCTCCTTTGATTGTATAATAGTACCAACCATCTTCCTTAGGGTTGTCAGAATAGGATATAGCCAACAGCACCTTCGATACATCGGGTTTGCTTCCATGTAGCAATACCATGACAAATCTGTTGCTTTCACTGTCAAACAATATGCGTGGGTCATACTTTTTACTTGATAACTCAGAAGCAGAATAAAAATCGGACCAGTATTCGCCCCCAAGATAACTACCTGCTGTATTGTAGTATTCAATGCCATCGTTATTTAGGGCTACTATATTGCCTGTAGTGGATACCGCGAATGACAAATCTGGTGGTGTACCTTTCACCATCCACGGGCCCTCGAATTTCAACAGTATTTCCGGATCTTCAGCAGTACGCGCATTTTCAGTCTGTGCTGCGATAGTTTTTTTCTTATTCTGGGTTAAATACTCCTTTATCTTACTAACTTCAGGATCACTATGCCGTATTACTTGCAAATCGCTGTTGAGGAGGAAATTCCAGTTTTTTTCGGTTGAAAAATGGTTTTCGCCTGTTACCTCTGTTTGTGTACCTATACATCTCTCTCCTGAAATCGCGCCGGGTTTGTCTGGAGGTATTGTTGCTTCCTGTGCGTGTACAACTACTTGTACCAAACCAAAAAGCAAAAATAATAAATCATGCTTTTTCATATTGTACTGGTATTTTGGAATTATTGGTTGAATATCTTCAAATATACAAAAAACATTCTATATAACCCAATTTATTATTGATAATATTTTTATGATGGCCACAAAACGGTTAGTAAAAATATCAATTTTAGGAGTAATGGACAAAATTAATGCTATTTTTTAGACGATGTGTTCTAATGGACATTTTTAATGCTGTTTATTTTTATCGCTTTGTTGCAACCAAAGAATTTTTTACAGACTTTTGCTTTATCTGTCTAAACGGAAACAAGCTCTGCTGGGGAGCAACTTGTCAGGGATAGGGCAGATGTTCGACGAAAATGTCATTTTCAAGGAGCTACCCTACGTAGCTCTTTGATATTTTTAGAGAACTTTATGCCTTTAAAAACCCATCGATAAATTTCCTTTTCCTTTGTATAGACAAGCCGTTATAATTGCGAAGTTTGTTTTTCAAGTCAGCAAAATGACCATCAATAGCATTGGTCGTATTAGGAATATTAAGCTCGAAATGATCATACCAGGTAAACAGCCAAGACAGGTTATTTTTTAAACTTCTGTATGCACTACGCAATCTTTTGTGTGTATAAAAGGACTTCCCATTGATCGGATTGATGGTTCGCTCATTCAGGAAATACTCCCATTTATCGAACCATAATTGCAATGCTCCCACAAAAGATTCTTTATCTGTCCGCTTCATCAAATCAACAACCTCCATTAATTCTTGAGCAGCCTTTAATTTGGGCTTCTTGGTTAAATATCTACGGATAATTGCCGATTGATGGAACTGACACATTTGAACCGGAATATTTTCAAACGATTGGATAAGACATTTTCTGCCATCGCAAACGATAGCACTAATCTGAAACCCATAGACTTTAATTCTTTTATCCCCTGAATATACAAGGCGTTTGTTTCAGTTTTGATATAATACTTCAATAGATTTTCCTTTGTCAAACTATCCTTAAACAACATTACTCCAAAACCTCGCCCCCAATACGTTGTGTCCATCAGAACAATTACATTTCTTGGGCTTTTACTATTGGGTTTAACTTGGACTGTGTCTATTCGCCGCTGAATAGTCTTTATAGAACAATGGTATTTTTGGGCAAGTTGGACATACGTTTGTTTCCCTTCTTGATATTCTTTCCATAGTTGTTGGTTGTTTATCCTGATTCCTCCTAAAAATTGCTTGCCACAAGCATAACATTTGTAGCGTTGAATCTTGTTTACAAAACCATTTTTCTTTGTGATTGAGCTACCACAGTAAAAGCACTTTTTTATTCATAACCTTTGATTGGCTTCAAAGCTAATGATTTTAAGGCTTTTGAGCGTTTTTAGCATTAATTTTGTCCATTAAGCCCAATTTTAAATATTGAATACTAAATTTTACTTTATCCTATTTCTACGATTAACGATAAATTAAATTTATGTATTAGTTTCTTATTAAAAGAAATGAAAAGCTTAAATATATCAGGTGAGCTAATTCCAAGTATTTCTGATTATTTTTCAGAAAATCATCCTAAGTAAAGTATTTATCAAATATCTACAATTAACGATTATATTATTTTTCCAGTAAATCAGGATTTCTCACTACCTGTTTCAGATACCTGAAAAGCAAGCCGCCGTGGAGCCCGTCAACCAGCCGGTGATCAAGCGTTACAGCCAGTTTTATAATACGTCTTGGTGTGAGTTGACCATTGATATATCGTGGCAAGGTCTCCACAGTACCTAGTGTAAAAACGGCTGACACATTGGATGCAGGCAACAAGGCAGCATACCCGACATCAAGCCCTACACTACCTATATTGGACAGTATGAATGAACCAAATCTGTTGGTAATGCCTGCCGGTGAGGAGCTAAAGAGCCCTAGACCAACCGTAACAAACCTAACCAATCTAAAAAACCAGTTTCTGAACGGCCAAGGGACTTTAGCTAGTAGGTATTTGCCTTTCGTATTGACACCAGCTCCAGACTTGCTTTGAGCTATCAGTTCATTGAGTTGATGAGTGAAGCTATGCAAGTTGTAGTTGATTGCATCTCTTACCACCACAGCGTTCATCTCCGTCTGGTCGTGGTTGAGTACACTTACACCTACATCAATCGATGGTCTTGACACTATTCTCCCTCGTCTTACAAAAGTATTCAGCTGAGGCACTTTGGTATGAATGCCCATTGCTATGGCGAAAGCAAAAAAATGGGTAAATGTCAACTTTGTGCCATTCACCCTGTTCTTATTAAGGAATTCTTCAAGATGTGTAACATCAAGCTCTACTGAACCGAATATTTTCGAATCTGTAGGCTTTTTATAAATTGCAGCTGTTACTCTTCTCCAATCAGTATCAGGATTGAACATAGTATTCAATTGTTGTTTGACGATTGAAGATACAACAGCTTTTGAATTTACTAATCGAGATCGAACTTTATTCCTTGAGCCAGCGGCAGACTTTTACTATAATTGATAGTATTTGTTTGTCTGCGCATGTAAGCTTTCCAGGAGTCAGAACCACTTTCTCTGCCACCACCTGTTTCTTTCTCTCCACCGAATGCGCCACCTATTTCAGCTCCGCTTGTTCCGATATTGACATTAGCTATACCACAGTCAGAACCCGCACAACTAAGGAATTGTTCGGCTTCGCGAAGATTATTGGTAACGATAGATGAAGATAAACCTTGGGGTACACCATTTTGCATATCGATTGCCTCATCGATTGTTTTGTACTTCATGATGTATAATATTGGGGCAAAGGTCTCCTTTTGTACAACTGCGTAATCATTTTTTGCTTCTATAATACATGGCTTGACATAGCAGCCGGTTTCATATCCTTCACCTGACAACACACCACCTTCTACGAGTATTTTTCCACCTTCTTCTTTAGCCTGACTGATAGCGTTGAGGTAATTCTTGACAGCGTCTGTATCGATGAGCGGGCCAACATGATTAGAAGGATCAAGCGGATTGCCTATTCGAAGTTGCTTGTATGCGTGTGCCAATTTTTTCTTAACATCATCATAGATAGAATCATGAATAATCAGACGGCGAGTAGTAGTACATCGCTGTCCTGCAGTACCAACTGCTCCAAATACTGCTGCCGTAAGATAGATATCGGCATCTGCGTCTGGAGTGATGATGATAGCATTGTTCCCTCCAAGTTCGAGAATGGTTTTACCGAATCTTTGTGCTACTGTAGAGCCTACTATCCGACCCATTCGCGTACTGCCGGTAGCCGAAATCAATGCTACACGTTCGTCTTTGGTCATGTATTCACCAACTTTATAATCACCATTTATAAGGCCACAAATCCCTTCTGGCAAGCTATTGTCTTTTAGTACTTTGTGTAGAATATTCATACATGCCACACCACACATCGGTGCCTTTTCTGATGGTTTCCAAACAACAACATCTCCACAAACAAGGGCTATCATGGCATTCCATGACCACACTGCCACAGGGAAGTTGAATGCCGATATCACCCCTACTATACCAAGCGGATGCCATTGTTCGTACATTCTGTGCGATGGTCGTTCAGAGTGCATTGTTAGACCATATAGCTGTCTTGACAGACCAACTGCAAAATCACAGATATCGATCATTTCCTGTACTTCGCCCCAACCTTCCTGAAGACTTTTACCCATTTCGTATGATACTAAGCGGCCTAGATGGTCCTTGTTTTTTCGGAGTTCGTCACCGTATTGTCTTACAATTTCACCTCTTTTGGGTGCCGGTATCATCCTCCAGTATTTAAAAGCTTCTTCAGCTTTCTTGATTACATTCTCGTATTCTTCCTTTGAAGTTCTTGATACACTACCTATCAGCTGGCCATCAACAGGTGAAAAAGAGTTGAGATATTTAAGTGTGCTGGTTGATGATTCAATGCCGGTCCATGTGCCCGCATTTCTCTTTTTAAGTCCGAGTTTCTTTAGAAATTCCATTCTGTTTATTATTTAAGGGTGCAAAGTTAAGTAAATTTGATTTCAACATAACTACAACACTTAAGTCTGGGTTTCGTTTTATATTTAAATAATCGAATAATGGATAGAAAAACATTCATTAAGTCTGTTTCACTCCTTTCAATATCTTCGCAGATGATGTCTTTAAACTCTTTATTCAATCTGGTAACAGACCATAAAATTGAAAAACCATTACCTATCATCTTTTTAGGTCATGGTAGCCCTATGAATGCCATTGAAAAAAACGAATTTACAGATGGGTGGAGTCATCTGGCAGAACATCTTGAAAATGTAAAAGCAATATTGTGCGTATCTGCTCACTGGAAAACAAAAGGTACTTATATTACAGGAATGAAATTGCCGAAGACCATTCATGATTTTGGTGGTTTTCCTCAGGTATTATATGATGTACAATATCCGGCACCCGGCGACCCGGAGCTTGCTATGGAAATCCAACAACACTTCAAAGATCACATACTCATTGATCATGATTGGGGGCTTGATCATGGTTGTTGGAGTGTACTTATGCATATTTTCCCTAAAGCGAATGTGCCCGTTCTACAACTCAGCCTAGATTATAGAAAAGATCCGGAATACCATTACCAACTGGCAAAAAAACTAACCGAACTCAGAAGAAAAGGTGTGCTGATAGTAGGAAGTGGCAATATGGTTCACAATCTCAGAGCCCTGAACTGGACTGAGGGCTCGGGTGGTTATGACTGGGCTGTTGAGGCAAATGAAAAATTTAAAGAACTCATTAATAAGCAAGACCATGTAGCTTTGACTCAATATTCAAAACTAGGTAAGGCTGTACAAAATGCTGTACCAACACCCGAACATTACTTACCTTTGCTTTATGTACTTGGTATGCGCGACAAGAACGAAACGGCTTATTTCTTCAATGACAAGACAATGATGGGGTCGATATCGATGACATCAGTAGCTTTCGGTTTAAATTAATTAAAAACAGGATTCATTTTGAAAGGATCTGAAACATTGTACCGCTTAATAATATTCTGGATAAGCTTTGCTCCGTTTATAGCTAATACTCAGTCAATCAGGCCACCGGAGCTCGGGCCACAGTTGGTGGTCAACAATGGTTTTGAAGACATAAAGAGGATTCCTACCAAATGGTACTACAATGGTGAAGACTTCAACCTCATTATGAACAAATGGGTATCACCTACTCTTTCATCACCCGATGTATATACACCATCTACTAAAGTACCTGAAGGCTGGGCCGAGAAGGGCTTCGGGGATGCCCGCCCTTATAAAGGCAGAAATATGGTTGGACTTACACTTTATGGGTGCGAACATGGTAAACCACACTGCAGAGAATACATACAGTCAATGTTAAAAGAACCATTAATCATAGGGCAGAAATATTATATTGACTTTTGGGTAAAGCCATTGAAAAAATCCATGCTTTGTAATAATATAGGAGCATTTTTTTCGGTTTTCGAAATCAAGAAAGAGCTCGATGTACAGTTAAAATGTAAGCCACAATTAAATGCAAGGGACATCATAAGTCCGGAAAAAAATGAGTGGATTCACATCGAGGGAATTTTTACAGCCAGTACTGCTGCCAAATATATTGTACTTGGCAATTTTTTTGCTGATGATAAGACAAAAACAATGCTTCCGGGAGGAAAGTACCCTCTGAATTTTGCTTATTATTATTTTGATGAAATATCTGTTTACAAAATTCCTCCATTTACTGAAGCGCCCTCAGAGGAAGGAACTTTTGATGCTTGTTGTATAAAAAAGGGTGACACCATTCAGCTACACAACATTTATTTTGATTTTGACAAAAGTGTACTCAGGCCCGAATCTTATATTGAATTAAATAAATTATTGCGTGTATTGGGTGATCGTCCGAGTATGAAGGTTCACATCACCGGGCATACAGACATCATTGGTCATTCAAACTACAACATCTGGCTGTCAAGAAACCGTGCTAATGCAGTGAGAGAGTTTTTGATAGAAAATGCTGTAGATGAAGATAGGTTAAAAGTAGTAGCAATGAGCTACTCTCAGCCGGCAGCTACCAACAAAACAGAAGAAGGCAGGCAACTCAACCGTAGGGTCGAAATAATAGTAATTGAAGAATAAATACTTTGGGAAAATTTTTCAAGAAAATCCGTCACTGTTATCAACAGTAAAACATTTGTTCGATGTGCGGGTGGAGGGACTCGAACCCCCATGCCTCGCAGCGCTAGATCCTAAGTCTAGTGCGTCTACCAATTTCGCCACACCCGCATGGAACAAACACAAACTTTCATGTGTTATAAAGAGAGTGCAAATATACGCACATTCCAATTAAAAAAGCTACACATTCACAAAGAATTTATTTTTAAATTTTTTTCCTTTATTTTTGTAGTAAGGTAATTAACGAAGTAAAACGAAACACTATGCAATCTGACTTAGACATTAAAGCTATGGATGATGATAGAATAATCATTCAACGGGCATATAGGAATTTACTGAAGTGCATTAAAGGGACACTGAGCCAGGAAGACCAAGACAATATACGCCTGGCTTATGAAATGGCTGTAAAAGCGCATTCTGCACAACGCAGAAAATCCGGAGAACCTTACATACTTCATCCTATCGCGGTAGCGCAGATATGTGTTGAGGAAATAGGTCTCGGTCCTACTGCTGTTATTTGTGCATTATTGCATGACGTGGTCGAAGATACAGATATTACACTTAAGGAAATTGAGGAAACATTTGGAGAAAGAATAGCTAAGATAGTTGATGGCCTTACAAAACTCGATAGCGCATACAATGTGGACGTACCTCAGGCAGAAAATTTTAAAAAAGTATTGTCCACCCTGGTTGAAGATGTTCGGGTAGTATTGATAAAAATGGCTGACCGCCTACACAACATGCGTACCTTAGGCAGTATGCTTAAACACAAACAACTTAAAATAGCTGCTGAGACTACATATATATATGCACCTTTGGCACACCGGCTCGGTCTGTACAATATCAAAACAGAATTTCAGGACCTGTGTATGAAGATTACTGACCCTGAAAATTACCATGAAATAGCCCGAAAACTAAAGGAAACAAAAAAATCAAGAACCAATTATATTGAAGATTTTATCAAGCCGTTAAAAGGTGAGCTTGACGATCTTAATATTCCATACCGCATCACTGGCAGACCAAAATCTATTTATTCAATCTATAATAAGATAAAAACAAAAAAGGTATCTTTTGAAGAAATATACGACTTGTTTGCTATAAGAATAATAGTAGATGTACCCATCAAAAAAGAAAAATCAGCATGCTGGCAGGTATATTCTGTAGTGACAGATGTATATAGTACCATCCCCGAACGACTCAAAGACTGGATAACTACCCCAAAGTCTAACGGCTATGAATCACTCCACACGAGTGTAATTGGTCCGGGAGGTAGGTTTGTAGAAGTACAGATAAGGTCAGAACGGATGGACGAAATTGCAGAACGTGGCTATGCAGCACACTGGAAGTATAAAGGAATGTCAAACCAGCATGATGTGTATGAAAGTTGGCTCGATAGCGTACGCGACCTGATGGAAAATCCTGAAGCAGACGCCCTTGAATTCATCAACGACTTCAAGACCAACCTTTTTGCGGAAGAAGTCTATATTTATACTCCTAAGGGTGATCTTCAGATATTGCCCAAAGGCAGTTCGGCACTGGATTTTGCCTTCAGCATACACAGTGACCTGGGTTATCATGCTGTAGCCATTAAGGTAAACAATAAGCTCGTACCTATGGGCTACAAGCTTAAAAACGGTGACCAGGTACATGTAACAACCAACAAATCGCAAAAGCCCAATGAGAGCTGGCTGAAAATGGTAATAACCGGTAAGGCCAGATCTAAAATTCGCTCTGCCTTGAAGGAGGAAAAGAAAAAACAAGCCGAATTTGGTAAAGAAGCAGTAGAACGAAAACTCAATAATCTAAAGGTCGATTTTGAATCCAACATCGATACTCTTATTAAATATTATGGCTTCAAGACACGCCTCGACCTTTACTCAGCCATAGCGTCTGATGAAATTAAGCTATCCGAATTCAAGAATTTTAAAATTGAAAACAACAAAATTGTTCTCATAACACCAGTGACAGAACAGGGGTTAGTGTCACATACAGTTGACAATCTCGAATTGCCAAAAGTTGAAGCCAAGGACACAGACAAAATGAAGCTGCTTATTGGTGGAGAAAGTGCAGATCATTACGATTTTTCATTTGCTACCTGTTGTAGTCCGTTGCCAGGTGACAAGGTATTTGCCTACCTTACATCAAATGCAGGGCTTAAGATACACCGACAATCCTGTGCCAACGCTCCAAATCTGTTCGCCAACTACGGGTATCGGATTATGAAAGCAGAATGGATAAACATTAGCAATAAAGGCTTCGTTGCTGAATTGGTTATTACCGGAATAGACAGTGGCCCGGGTGTAATAGAAAGACTGACCCAGAATATTTCAGGAAAGTTAGGTCTTAATATCCGCTCATTTTATATAGATGGCAATGAAGGATACTTCGAAGGAAGGATAAGCATCGTTGTTCCGTCTGAAAATTATCTGGTAATGGCTATCAAAGCATTAAAAGGTTTGGACGGTATTTCATCGGTTTATAAGGCAGAAGCCTGATAATTAAGCTTTTATCCACTGTACTACACAATGGTTTATATAGAGAAATGTATTAAAAAATAAAATATACATAAAAATTGTGGAAAATTAATTTGCTTTAGACTAACTTTGTCTGAGCGTAACAGTTGAAATAACAAGTAATAAATGTCTGAACAACCGTTTAGCGAAAAAATTCTCGAAGAAGTAAAATCAATTTTCTCAGCACATCTTGAAAAACAAGGGCTTAGAAAAACTCCTGAGAGATACGCAATATTAGAAGAGATATATAAGCGTACAGACCATTTTGATGCTGAGGCTTTATACATACACATGAAAACCAAACACTACAGAGTAAGCAGGGCCACTGTTTATAATTCATTGGAGTTACTGGTATCATGTGATCTTGTCAAAAAGCATCAGTTTGGTAAAAATCTAGCCCAATACGAAAAGTCGTACGGGTACAAACAGCACGATCACCTCATCTGTATCAACTGCAACAAAGTCCTTGAATTTTGTGACCCTCGGATTCAGCAGATAAAAGATATGATGGGCGAATTATTAAAATTTCGGGTGATTCATCATTCGCTTACCTTGTACGGAGAATGTACAGGTGACTGTGAACACAAGAAAACATCCGAAAATAAAAAAAAATAATACAGCATGAACTAAATATTGAACATATCACAAATTTCTAAAAACCGAAAAATTTTTAATTCCATGAACACTAACTACCACTTCTCGGAGCGCGGTAACGCCAAGGTCTTATTCGTTGACCAACTGTTTAACGAATTGGAGAACAAACAGATTATTACATCTGTATCTGAGCTTATTGAAAATGGCCAAATTAACTTTATCATCGATCTTTCAAAAGTACCTTACATCAACAGTGCCGGACTCAACTGTCTGTTGTCCATTCAACACAAGACCCAAAAAGTCGGAGGCCAGTTTTCACTTTCAGGTGTCTCTCCTCAGGTGATTAAATTATTTGAAATTACAAAACTAAAGCCGTTTTTTAAGTTCACCAACGGCTTAGAAGAAGCTTCAATGGCTGTTACAGCCTGAAAATACTCTCATTTATGATTTCAATGCCCTGTTTATGAATACAATAAGCAGGGTTTTGTTATTTTTGCATTCCATTAACAAACATACATGAAAGTAGATGTAATACTAGGCCTTCAATGGGGCGATGAAGGTAAAGGAAAAATTGTTGATTTCCTTGCCCCTCAATATGATTTGGTAGCCAGATTCCAGGGTGGACCAAATGCAGGCCATACGCTCAAATTCGATAATAAACAATTCGTGCTCCATACTATACCTTCCGGAATATTCAGACCCGGATTGATTAACCTGATAGGTAATGGTGTTGTAATAGACCCCATAACACTCGAGCGCGAGGCTACAACTCTTGATGATGCAGGAATTGACTACGTATCGCGTCTGCTTATATCCAAAAAAGCCCACCTGATACTTCCTTCTCACAGATATCTGGATGCAGCTTCGGAGCTCTCAAAGGGAAAAAACAAAATTGGTTCTACACTCAAAGGCATCGGCCCGGCATATATGGATAAGACCGGACGAAATGGTCTGCGTGCAGGTGACATATTCTCAGCCGATTTTAAGGATAAATATGAAATCCTGAAAAAGAAACACATCGATTTACTCAAATCTTTCCCGGCAGTGGATTTTGACCTGGAAACTGAAGAAAAGAAATGGTTTTCGAGTATAGAATTCCTTAAGAGATTTCGTTTTGTCAATGGTGAATATTATATTAACGAACAGCTCAACCAAGGTAAAAAAATACTTGCCGAAGGTGCACAAGGTTCTATGCTGGATATTGATTTTGGCACCTATCCTTTTGTTACTTCGTCCAATACACTCACATCTGGTGTCTGTATTGGTCTGGGTATAGCGCCATCAAGTATAGGTGATGTAATCGGTATCACCAAAGCCTATTGCACAAGAGTAGGTAGTGGCCCATTCCCGACCGAGCTCGACAACGAACAAGGTGAATGGCTTAGACAAAAAGGAGGAGAATTCGGAGCTACAACAGGTCGTGCCAGACGTTGTGGCTGGATAGACCTCGTACAGCTCAAATATACCATTATGCTCAATGGCGTCACTAAGCTCGTTATGACCAAAATAGACGTTTTGCAGGGTCTGGAACAAATCGAAGTTTGTGATGCTTATAATATTGAAGGAAAAGTGACTACCGAAATACCGTATGAAATAAATGATGTAGCCATCGCCCCCATAACCAAAACATACTCCGGATGGCAATCTTCAACAGCCGGCATCAAAGAATACGAACAACTGCCCCAACAAGCTGCAGCCTATATCGATACACTTGAAGAAAGTCTGGGTATTAAATTTGCAATGATATCTACAGGGCCCGAACGCGAAAGCCTTATCGTAAAATAGGTCTCACTTGCTCGTTATTTTATAAATAAATCATCTGCCACAATCCTGAAAACTTCAGCTTTTGTAGCGATTGGCGCATTTCTTATCAGCAGACCGCTTTTATTGTCTTCGTTCAGAATCATCATTTGCTCACCCGCATTGGTATTAATCTTATTGCCTGCATTAAAACACTCTCGGTTATTGTCTTTTAGATTTACGAAAATAATGTCCTTACCGCCTTCGCCACCCTTTGCACCAGATGAATAAAACAGTACATCATTAAACAATGTCGGGAACATATCATCACCGTCCGAGTTAATATCACCTTGTACTAATATTGCTTTTTGCCACCCATCATTGTATTCTGATGTATAAATATCATATCCTGTTTTATAAATTTTAGATTTGGCACATAGGTACATCTTGTTGCCTGCAGTATTCACTACCGCAAAACCGGCACTTTCAAATGGCTTTGCTATTTCGAGCTCCTGCCAGCCTGACCAAACATTATTCTGTTTATTTGCCTGATATATGGTGTAGCTGGTCTTTGATCCGGGCTTAAGACAGGTAGCGAACATCGTAAGCCTGTCGTTGCTGAAGCTGACTGCCACAGGCTTCAACCCTGTCGGCGCATTTAGAGCAAATGTCTTCGGTTTGTCAAAACGATTTCCGCTTACACCAACAAAATAAAAACTATAATCAGCTGCCTGGGAATTTGACTTTTTCTTTTCTTCAGAATAAACATAACCATGCTCGTACGGGGCAATATAAAATTTCGAATTTGTATTGCTGAGCTGCGTAAGGAGACTAACATCTTTGATGGTACTGCCTCGTTCATAAAGTTTTGAAGCCGACTTAGACTTGGATGTTTCGGAATTCATCTTGTAGGTGCCTTTTTTTGCCTGTGCTATCAAGCTCACAGTTCCCAGAACCATTACAATTATCAATGTCAATAAATATTTCATAATTATATTTTCTAGTGTTATAACGAATGACCCGTAAGCAATATAGTTATTAAAAACTTAAAATTTCGGGCAGAAATCTATCTTTCATCAACAATGTTCTTTACTTCAGGTTTTCTGCCATTACGATGTACTGGTACCTTAGCCTGCTACTGTCTGCTTTAATATTACTAAAGCCTGCCTGTGTGAGTTCTTCTGAAACTTGCCCGGCAGACAGTTTGATGGATTCTGGTGGCCCGACAGGAAGTTTTTCCTTTTTGAATTCTACTACAAACAATTTCCCGCCAGGCGACAGAGAATTGCGAAGCCGTTTAAAATAATTGATTCTGTCCTGAATGTAGATATAAGTATTAGACAATAATACTATCTGTGCTTCATTTTCTTTGAGTTTTGGGTCATTGGTATCTACGAGTCTTGCTTCAAATTTATTTCTCAACACGGGAGGCAATTCTGCAGCCTTTTGATTCATGTACTGTATAAAATGCTTATCTATATCAAGTGCAATGACTTTTCCTGCCTTTTCTAAAAGTTTGAATGAAAAATATCCGGAACCGGCACCAAGGTCAGCTACTGTCTTGTCTGTCAGGTCACCGAATGTACCTATGATGTAGTCAGGGTTTTGCCAAATATCCCGATCCTTTGATTCTTGCAAATTTTCTGAAACAGTCGAATCAGCAACATTAGGATATTCTGCGTTCTTATGGTTTGATTGTTCATTGCGGCATGCAACAAACGAAATGATACAAACTAATAATAACAATCTACAATACATGTGGTTGAGTTATCACCGACAAAAATAAAGAAAAACTTTTTCCGTCAATCTTTTTTTGGTGATATGATGAGTGCCCTCAGAATATTTTCGACCTGATCCCTCACTTTACCCGACGAACATGAATAGTTATTGGCAATAAATGCAAAAGCGTATTCTTTGCCATCTTCTGCCTTTGCATAGCCGCAATAACTTTTTACTCTACGCATAGTACCACTTTTCACTCTCACTTCTGCTTTACCTTTATAACCATTGAGCAAACGCCTTACTGTGCCTTCCTTTCCTGCAACGGGTAGTGAGTTGTAGTAGGTCTGGAAGTTAAGGCTATCTTTTCTGGCTATGGAGAGGGCTTGTGTAAAATGCCAGGCTGACACTCCATTTCTTGCTGAGAGTCCACTACCGTCTTCAAAAAACAATCCGTGGGTATTGAGACCTGCATCTTTCCAGAACTGATACAATACCTTGATGCCAGCATCTACTGTTCCTTGAGCATGCAAGGTTTTCCCGAGCTCGCGCAAAAGTGTCTCTGCATATAGATTAACACTGCGGTGGTTAGTCTGTAAAATGATATCTGAAAGCCTTGGCGAATAATGTGTATAAAATGTATGTCTGAATAACGGCGCACCTATTGTTTTGATATATTCTTCAATATCAATTGCTCCCTTTGTCACACTACTTGAATCAATCGTCGAAAAATCTTTTACCAACCGATTGGCGCATGTAAGAGGTGGATTAGGAATGGAGCCACGTACTGCAAAATGACCTTTTCCGGAAGGTATGGTACCTGTAACCAAACGTACATTGCTATACGGATCACCAAATATATAGGTATTGTCACCTGAGCGAGGTGAAGCCGACGATACGTTATTAATAAATTTTTGTTCTGGCATCGTTGGGAAGGTTCTCTCTATTACCGGCCTGCTCCACATTTCAGGATTTTGCTTGAAGTAAAGCGTATATTCATTGTCATGAAAATTGAGGCCAAATGACCCTGCCCCGTAATAGTTGCCAATGTCATCATACTGCCAGGTACTAGGCACAGGCGACGGTTCGTAATAACTGCCGTCTGATACGATATAACCGTTGATTTTGTATATACATTCCTTTTGCAGAGCCTTAATAAACTTTCGGTTAAGTGCCTTAATATTATCCACACGCGGGAACCTTGCCGAACCAAGTGTTGGATCGCCCCAGCCTTTAATAAAGACACTACCATTAAGTGTAGAGTCAACAAATTCGCCACCATACTGTAACTCAGTCTTGAACCGAAAATCCTGTCCAAGTATTGCAAGAGCGGCATAGGTGGTAAAAATTTTAACAGTTGATGCCGGTACCAGACTAGTATTTGGCTGGTAAGAGGCTACCATTGAATCATTTTGCAAGTCGATGATACATATACTCAGAGAACCATGCCTGAAATCCTCATCAAGTGCTATATTATATATAGTCTGCTGAAGCGCATTTTGCCCCAGCACAGTATCAATCGATAAAAAGAGCAAAGATGTAAGGATAATTATTGAGCTCAACCTACCCTTTAAATGGATGTAATTGTAAAATGTCATCAATCTGCCGGCAGAATTTTTGCTTTACAATCACCAAACCCGATACGCACACCATTTTTTTCGGCATATCCGGTAAGGGCTACTTCATCGCCATCCAGTATAAATGACCTTGTTGTACCGTCATTCATGTTTACCGGTTTGGTGCCTTTCCAGGCAATTTCCAGCATTGATCCATAACTGTCCGGTGTAGGGCCGCTAATTGTGCCAGATGCACACAGATCTCCTACCCTCAGATTACAGCCATTCACTGTATGATGGGCTACTTGCTGTACCATGTTCCAGTACATGTATTTAAAATTAGACCTTGACACTACTACCGGGTCTGAGCCCTCCGGTTTGATGCTCACTTGCAGATGTATATCGTAATTCTTCTCTCCGCTATACTCCAAGTAAGGCAAAATTTTCGTTTCCTGAACAGGACCGACTGTCTTGAATGGCTCGAGAGCTTCCAAGGTGACTATCCATGGTGACAGGGTGGAAGCAAAATTTTTGGATAAAAACGGTCCAAGCGGCACATATTCCCAACGTTGGATATCCCTGGCACTCCAATCATTAAACAGACACAAACCAAAAATGTATTCTTCTGCATTAGCGGTTGATATTGTTTCGCCAAGATGGTTGCTTTTTCCTACAATGAAAGCCACCTCAAGCTCAAAATCGAGCTGTTTGCAGGGGCCAAATACCGGTACTTCACTATCAGGTGGTAGTTGTTGTCCTTTAGGTCTCTTGACATCGCAGTCAGATAGTATGATTGACGAAGCACGACCATGATAACCGACAGGAAGATGAAGCCAGTTGGGCATGAGTGCATTCTTAGGGTCTCTGAACATGCAGCCAACATTGAAAGCATGCTCACGGCTCGAGTAAAAATCTGTATAATCACCAATTCTGACAGGCATACTCATTACCGTCTCAAGTGCCGGGCGTAAAAATTTTTCGCTTTTAGCTTTTGCACCCAGTGTATTTTTATCATCCAACACATCGGCCAATCGGTCCCGAACAGCATTCGTCACTTCCTTGCCAAGAGAAATAAAATCATTCAGAAATTCATTCTCTAGATGCTGTAGTCCAAGATCTATACCATTCAAAAAACCAAGCTCATATAAAGCTGCTATGTCAATAATATAATCACCAATCCTGGAACATACCTTGTGCTTACCGCCTGCTATCATAATGCCGAATGGAATATTCTGTACAGGAAAATCAGTAGAACCGTCATATTGCACCCAGGATATTCTTGTCGGGTCGTTTGCTTTTATCATTTTTGTAGAGTTAATGTTTTTTTGAAAAATGAATTCATTTCACTTTTCCTACAATTATCATGTATTTGGCCTTTCTACATATTTCTTCTGTACTGCCCACCTACCCTGTACAATGCATCGGTTATTTGACCAAGGCTGCAGGTTTTGGATGCTTCCATCAGATGACTAAATATGTTTTCGTTATTGAGAGCTGCTTTTTGCAGATTATGAAGTACATCAGCAGAGATATCTTTTTTTGCGTCATGCAATGCTTCAAGCGATGCTATTTGGTTCTTTTTTTCCTCCTCAGTAGCACGTATTACTTCTTTCGGGATAATAGTAGGCGAACCGTCTCTTGACAAATACATGTTGACACCTACTATCGGATATTCTCCTGAGTGTTTTAAAGATTCATAGTAAAGGCTCTCTTCCTGAATGCGGCTTCTTTGGTACATTGTTTCCATTGCGCCCAAAACACCGCCACGATCTGTTATTTCATCAAATATTTTATAAACGGCTTCTTCTACTAAGTCTGTCAGTTCTTCAATAATGAAAGCACCCTGAAGTGGATTCTCATTTTTGGCAAGCCCCAGTTCATGATTAATGATCATTTGTATAGCTACTGCACGTCTTACACTTTCTTCAGTAGGTGTAGTTATGGCTTCATCATAAGCATTGGTATGCAGCGAGTTGCAATTGTCGTATATTGCATACAATGCCTGAAGTGTGGTGCGTATATCGTTAAATGATATCTCTTGAGCGTGCAATGACCTACCCGATGTCTGTATATGATATTTTAACTTCTGACTTCGGTCATTGGCCTTGTATTTTTCCTTCATGGCTTTAGCCCATATTTTTCTTGCCACACGGCCTATCACAGAATACTCAGGATCAACCCCATTTGAAAAGAAAAAAGAAAAATTCGGTGCAAAACTATCAACATCCATTCCTCTCGACAGGTAATACTCTACAAGTGTAAATCCATTGGACAGAGTAAATGCGAGTTGTGTGATAGGGTTAGCGCCTGCCTCAGCAATATGATATCCGGAAATGGATACAGAATAGAAGTTTTTGATATTGTTGTTTATAAAATATTGCTGCACATCGCCCATCAGCTTTAGTGAAAACTCAGTGGAGAATATACAAGTATTCTGTGCCTGGTCTTCTTTAAGAATATCGGCCTGGACTGTGCCCCTCACTGCTGCTAGGGCCTTTGCTTTAAGTTGGTTATATACATCAGCAGGCAATACCTTATCACCCGTAATGCCGAGTAGCATCAGCCCGAGTCCGTTATGACCTTCAGGCAGGTCTCCATTATATTTTGGCCTTTTTAATCCTTTGTTTTCGTAAAGTTCGAGTAGTTTTTCTTCTACAAGATGTTCAAGTTTATGCTCGTAGATGTATTTCTCACATTGTTGGTCAATAGCAGCATTCATAAAGAATGAGCAAATAGTAGCTGCCGGACCATTGATGGTCATAGAAACTGAAGTTTTCGGGTCACAAAGGTCAAATCCCGAATAAAGTTTTTTGGCGTCATCAAGACAACAAACCGATACACCTGAGTTACCGATTTTACCATAAATGTCTGGTCTGAAATCAGGGTTTTCGCCATAGAGTGTAACACTGTCAAAAGCCGTGGAGAGTCTATTGGCCGGCATATCAACTGATAAATAGTGAAAACGTGTGTTGGTTCGCTCCGGTCCACCTTCTCCGGCAAACATTCTTGTAGGGTCTTCTTCTGTTCTTTTGAATGGAAAAACACCTGCTGTATAAGGAAATTCGCCCGGCACGTTTTCTTCAAGCACCCATCTCAGTATTTCTCCCCAGTCTTTAAATCGGGGCAATACTACTTTTGGGATTTTTGTGTGCGAAAGAGAATTTGTGAATGTCGCCTGCCGAAATTCTTTGTCTCTGACTTTGTAGATATATTCATCTGCAGCATACGATGCTTTTTTTGCTTCCCATTCCTGGATAATTCTTCGGCAGGTACCGTCAAATTTTATGTCAGTTTCATGATAAGTTTTCTCAAGGTCTTCGAGTATCTTATCTTTGTTGGGTAGGTTTTGCTTTTTAACTGCCTCTATTGTATTTTTAATACTGAATAAGGTACGTGCAATATCTGCCTGCTGTAGCACCCACTGTGAATAATGTCGGTTGTTGTCCGTTATTTCTGACAGATACCGCACCCGGGCCGGTGGAATGATGTATATTTTTTCACTTATGCCTCCTTCCAGTTCGGTTTGTGACAATAGCCCGGTATGTGTTTTTTCTGCCAGCGTTTGAATTATTTTTTTGTAAAGTGCATTCATTCCCGGGTCATTGAACTGAGAAGCGATAGTACCCAGCACAGGCATTTCTTCCGGCTTTTTGTCAAATAATTTGTGGTTGCGCTGATATTGCTTTCTCACATCACGCAGAGCATCCATTGCTCCTTTTTTGTCAAATTTGTTGATGGCAATAATGTCGGCAAAATCAAGCATATCAATCTTTTCGAGCTGTGAGGCTGCTCCATATTCTGGTGTCATGACATACAATGCCACGTCAGAATAATCTGTTATTTCTGTATCAGACTGACCGATACCTGATGTTTCGAGAATGATAAGGTCATAATTGGCTGCTTTTAATACTTCGATAGCCGAATGCACATGTTTAGACAGTGAAATATTTGATTGGCGTGTGGCAAGACTGCGCATATATACCCGGCCATCATTGATGGAGTTCATCCGTATTCTGTCGCCAAGCAAAGCTCCTCCGGTTTTACGTTTGGATGGGTCAACTGACAGGATGGCTATTGTTTTATCTTTGAAGTCAATAAGGAATCTCCTGACGAGTTCGTCAACAAGGCTTGATTTTCCGGCTCCGCCTGTACCGGTAATACCAAGTACAGGAATGTGTTTTGGTGTATTTTCTTTTTGTAGGTCTGTAACGAGTGTAGTATTTTGTTCAGGAAAATTTTCGACAGCTGAGATGAGTCTTGCAATGGCTTTAGGATTCTTCGATGAAATTTCCTTTATTTCACCGTTTAGATTTTGACCAACAGCGAAATCACATTGCTCCAACAAATCATTAATCATACCTTGCAGGCCCATGTGGCGGCCGTCATCGGGGCTGTAAATACGTGCAATGCCATATTTATGCAGTTCTTCAATTTCTGTGGGCAGTATGGTACCTCCACCTCCACCGAAAATCTTAATCTGAGCTGCACCTTTTTCTTTCAGCAGGTCATACATGTATTTGAAGAATTCGTTGTGTCCGCCTTGATATGATGTAATGGCAATGCCCTGTACATCTTCTTGTATAGCTGTGTTGACAATCTCCTGTACAGATCTGTTATGCCCCAAGTGGATGATTTCAGCACCGGATGATTGTAATATTCTGCGCATAACGTTTATGGCAGCATCATGGCCATCAAATAAAGAGGCTGCAGTTACTAATCTTATCTTGTTTTTGGGTTGGTAAGTGGCAATTGTTTCCATTAAGGCAAAATTTAAAAGCAAAATAATTACTTGATACGCAAAAATACATTATTTTCCCTGAATATTGCTGACAAGTTGCCTAAATTCACTAAGAATCATTGCGGTAGCACCCCAAACAGTATTGCCATAGAAGTCAAAATACGGTACATCCTTAAGTGTGATGCCATTAAAAATTCTGATATTTTTCTTTTTTATGTTGTTGTCATCCATCAACATGCTTACGGGCACTTCAATTATTTCATCAACTTCGTCAGGTTGTATTTTATAAATGGCTTCTTGTCGGAGGTACCCAACAAAAGGATGAACCAGAAAATTGCTGACCGGAATATACAAATTGGTCAAATAGCCGATTATTTGAAGTTTTTCGGGTTCTACACCTATTTCTTCATACGTTTCACGAATGGCTGTCATCTGCAGATTCGCATCTGTAGGATCTAGGCTCCCGCCAGGAAAACTTATCTGGCCACTATGTTTGTCGTCAGGATATTTTGCTGTACGCTTTGTCAACACAATGTGTGGTGAGGCGTTTTTTGAAACTAACAATAACAATACTGAAGCAGATCTTGCATGTATTGGTTCAGCCATACTCCTACCTGGGTTTGCCATCAGTATTTGAGCTTCTCTTCCGGGCTTCTGTTTTAAAATGGCTAACTCCAATCTGTTGATGAAATCCTGATCAAGCAAATTCGTATGATTTTAATACTTAACTTACGTGCACTGAATATGGTTTAATATCAGGAATTTTCGGTATTTGACTGTTGAAGATATTTCAATATTGCCATGTGCATCGAAGGTGTTTCGGGCTCAGGAGCCTTGAGGTTGAGGTGAAGGCCCTGATCGAGTATTGCTTGAATGGTACTATTGCCGTAAGCTGCCAAACGTGTAGCATTTTGCTTAAAATCCGGGAAATTATCATAAAGCGACTTGACAGCCAGCGGACTAAAGAATACGAGCATATCATAAGTAATATCTTTCAAATCAGAAAGATCGGATGATACAGTGTTACTTATGAGTGACTCCTGATAGTTGATTTTCAGCTCATCAAGATATGAGAGTAGTTCCCTTGCACCAAGATTGGAGGTAGGAACCAAAAATTTTTCAGTCTCCCGGAACTTAATCAGAAAATTTTTAAGGTCGTGGATAGATTTTTCACCTGTAAAAACTTTTCGTTTTCGGTACACGATAAATTTCTGCAGATAATTGGATATTGCCTCCGTTATGCAGAAATATCTTGTATCGAGCGGCATTTTTATTCTTGTCTCTTCGCAGATTCTGAAGAAATGATCTATGGAGTTTTTGCTGGTAAAAATAACGGCACCGAATTCGTCAGGGCGTATTCTTTGTCGTCTGAACTCCTTTATATCAATGGGTTCTACCTGCGTAAACTCTCGCCAGTCAATTTGAATTCCATATTTTTCAACAATTTCTGAATATGGATTTTTCGCATTTGCTGGCGGTGGCTGAGTAATTAGAATGGTTTTTACCGGCTTATAGGTCTCTAACACTTCTTTTGTTTTTAAAGTCGAATCCATAATGGTTAGTTGCTAATATCCTGTTAACACTATAATTAATTTCCACAAAACCAATATTGGTGCTATTTCGATGGTGCAAAGGTACAATAAAAAATGAAAAAGAGATGAAAAAATATATTTACTGCCAATAATTGTGCCTGCCACGAGTCTTACAAGAAATATTGACAGTACAAGTATGGTGCCTATAACAAGGAAAAACTGTACGTATTGAGTAGGTATATAACCAAGTATCAGATTGATCAGCATAAGGATAATACCAATAATAATATGATAATTAATTAGAAGAAACTGGTATTGATTCATTTCTTTTTCGATCGGGAATACCCAAGCTACAAAGGACCAAGCTAAATGTTTTAATACAAATACACCTGTAAGCACTCCAAAAATAGCGAAAATCTGTGCAGTAACACTTGCTGAAATCAATGGAACCGAGTAATAATGACAGAAAAAATAGGTAAATATTGAAAGATTAAATATCCAGAATATATATAGCAATATCATCGGTGCCAGATAAAAATTGCTGACCTCTCTGTAAAAAATATTCATCTGTTTCATATTCCAGACAGATCTGCTGATTTTTGTGAATACACTTCGTGACAATGATGTGATAACGGCTACAAATAACGCAGCTCCAAAATATATCCAGAACAGATCCTGTGACGGCACTTGTGATTTGTTGAAATGCAGGCTGACTGCTTTTTTAATCTTGGTACCACCTACAAGACTGATTTTTGGTTTTACCTCTCTTTTGTTAGGTATATCAAAAGGATTGACATTCTTATTGAGACTGTCTTGTACGGTCTTAGGCAGTCTGTAAGCAAAATCAAACGGATTCTGTGTCCTACCCTCAGGGATGGTAAAACACAAACTCAGGAACAAAGATAATAAGATGATTGTCGGTTTAGACATCAGCATCAATATTGAAGTGCAAAGTTAATTTTTTGTTTTACAGTAATATGTATTTATCTTTAACTATTCGTTGTAATAAAACATGGAGAATAAAGCAATAAATAGGCTGGTGATATTAGGCGTTATAGCCATTATCGGTATTCTTGCTATGCAGGTTTTTTGGATCACAAGCTTGTTGCAGTTCAGAAAACAAGAACTTGACCAAAGCATCCGTATTGCATTGATACAAGTAGCCAAGGACCTGGCTCGCTCACGTAAAGCAGAAATGCCAGCTAACACTCCTATTCAGTTACGAGGTGGCAATACCTATCAGGTAAACATAAATGATGTCATAGATGCCGGACTTCTAGAGTTTTTTCTAAGAAAAGAACTCACGAACAAAGGACTGAAACTTGATTTTGAATATACGGTTCATGATTGTAATACCAACGAAGTAGTTTATGGTAACACGGTTTTTCTTTCAAAAAATTCTGCCCAATCCAACAAATTAAAAAAACTGCCCAAATACAGCAAACTACTCTATTACTTCAGTGTCAGATTCCATTCTACCAATAAATACATACTTTCGAGCATTCAGCTGCCGGTTATTTTTACTTCGGTTCTTATTTTCATTCTTTTAGTATTTTCTTACACTCTTATCTTTATACTGCGTCAAAGAAGACTATCACAAATGCAGAAAGATTTTGTCAATAACATGACGCATGAATTCAAAACACCAATCTCAACAATTAAAATATCTGGGGAAGTTTTTCTTAATAATGATTATATCAAACAAGACACAAGGCTGGAAAGATACGCCAAGATAATAGTAGAACAAAGCAGTAGGTTGAATGAACAGGTAGAAAAAGTACTTCAAGTAGCAAAACTTGATAAATCAAGCGTTGATCTCGACACACGTACCATCAATCTACACAACCTCATACTTTCGGTAGCTGAAAGTTTCGAACTCCGGATACAAAATACAGGAGGCTCACTCGAACTACATTTAGCCGCAGCCGACCCTAACATCTATGCCGACTCGCTTCATCTTATCAATATGCTCAACAGTCTGCTTGATAATGCTATCAAATATTCAAAAGAAAATGTAAGAATTGACGTTCTAACCGGAGAAAATGACCGTGTCCTATATTTACAAGTAAAAGACAACGGTATTGGTATTTCAAAAGAAGACCAAAAGAAAATATTTGAAAAATTTTACAGAGTATCTACCGGCAATGTACATGATGTGAAAGGTTTTGGCCTCGGATTATACTATGTACACAGTATTTGTAAAGCGCATGGCTGGCCTTTGACCGTAGAAAGTGAAAAAGGAAAAGGCACCACATTTACCATTTCATTCAAAAAAAAGAAAACAAAGTAATATGAAACCAAGCATTCTATACGTAGAAGATGACCCTACTTTAAGCTTTGTCACCAAAGATAATCTTGAGATGCAAGGCTATTCTGTTACACATTGCGAAAACGGGAAAATCGCTATGGATGTTTTTGATCAATCAAAATTCGATTTGTGTATTCTGGATGTAATGATGCCAGAGGTGGACGGATTTGATGTGGCAGCCTTCATGAGAAAGAAAAATACTGAAATACCCATCATTTTCCTGACAGCCAAATCACTCAAAGATGACAAACTACACGGTTTGCGCATTGGGGCAGATGATTATATCACCAAGCCATTCAGTATTGAAGAGCTTCAGCTCAAAATCGAAATATTCCTCAAACGAAGTAAAGTGTATAAATCCGAAAAAACTGAATCTATCTTTAACATAGGCTTGTACAATTTTGATTTTAATAACCTCTCTCTTGTATCACCTCAAAAATCCAGAACACTCACCCAAAAGGAAGCAGATGTGCTTAGATATTTCATTATTAATAAAAATACAGTCATCAAACGGTCTGCGATTCTTGAAAATATATGGGGCGAAGACGATTATTTTCTGGGCAGAAGCCTTGATGTGTTCATCAGTCGACTGCGTAAATATCTGTCAGAAGACACGTCCATTACGCTCGAAAACATACACGGTGTTGGTTTTAGGCTAAAGGTTTAAATATCCGTCAACCCAATATTGTTACTGTATAATATGTTATTTTACAGGTATTTATATTTTTTTTAATGATATATTTTGAAATTGTCAACCTACTTATTATCAAAAGATTTGGGTTTTAACATGACAATGCTTTTAAATTTGCGCCTCTTAATGCGTAAATCATAAAATGAAAAGACTCGAAAACAAAATAGCAATCGTAACAGGTGGTGCATCCGGGATTGGAAAAGCTACTAGTATTAAGTTTCTACAGGAAGGTGCCAAAGTCATCATCTGGGATGTAGCCGAACAAAAAGCTCTGGAAACTGTAAAAGAACTTGCCCAGGATGGCAGTTCAATTGAGTTCATGAAGGTAGATACTACATCATTCGAAAATGTACAACAGGCAGCTCAGACTGTTGCTGACAAATATGGTCGTCTGGATATCTTGGTCAACAATGCAGGTGTAACACGTGATGCTACTCTCAAAAACATGACCGAAGAACAATGGGACCTTGTCATCAATGTCAACCTCAAGGGTGTTTTTAACTGTGCAAAAGCTGTAATGCCACACATGGTAGCCAATAATTATGGCCGAATAATAAATGCCGCGTCTGTAGTAGCTCTGTATGGCAACTTCGGTCAGACCAATTATGTGGCTACTAAGGCCGGTGTAATAGGCATGACCAAAACCTGGGCAAGAGAACTTGGCCGCAAAAACATAACCGTCAATGCAATAGCACCCGGATTTATAGCTACTGAAATGATGCTTACCATTCCTGAAAATGTACTACAGGGCTTCAAGGACAAAACTCCTCTTGCCCGACTTGGCAATCCATCCGAAGTGGCTAACGTATATGCTTTTCTGGCATCAGAGGAAGCTTCTTTTATATCGGGTACTGTCATCAGTGTTGATGGTGGCTTGGTAATATGATGAATATTGCCTGTAAGGGTTGCAACTCTCCTCTATAAAGCTCTATCTTTGTAAAATAATTTCAAAAACTGGGATATATGAGATTAATTATACTGTTAGGCTTATGTTCATTAATGATACTGTCTGCATGCAAGCAGGATAGTAAAGGAAATGATAGCGCAAGCTCCGGTGGCTCTAATCTTCCAATGCAAAACGAAAATTCAATGTCAGCTTCTCCGGGCAATAAAACCGCATTTGCCCCGGGCGAATTTGACCCTCGGCTTACTCAGGATGACCTGTCTAAGATGATGAAATATTTTGATGACCGTACACTGGGTTCATTTCAGTTTGACCCAAGAGGTTTTCTTTATCAAATGAAATCAGAAGGAAATGGTAAGTCGCCTCAGCTTGATGACCAAGTAGTAGTCAATTATGAAGGAAGGCTTATGGATGATAAAGAATTCGACTCTACATTCAAAACCGGCAAACCACTTACTTATCAAGTAGGTAAAATGATTCCCGGCTTTGATGCAGCCGTTATGTCACTCAAACCCGGTGGCAAGGGCCTCTTTGTGCTTCCTGCGTTCTTAGGTTACGAAAATAAGTCCGTAAAAGATCATACAGGAAATGAATTGATTCCGCCAAAATCTATTCTGGTCTTTACCATCGAGCTGGTTTCTGTTAAATAAGATATGACAGGAGTTCCGGTCATTTTTTACACCAAACTCTTTTTGTTGACTCTGTTGTTGACATCAATTTGTTCGTGTAAAAGTCGTAGCGGACTTCCTCCTGCTAATACTATATCAGATGATGTCTTCTACCAAAATATTGATTCATTCGCTGATACCAGGATAATCAAATACCAATGTCCTGCATTCGACAGACTCACTCCCAATCAACGACTCCTGGCATATTATTTGGTACAAGCCGGGCTTAGTGGTCGCGATATAATTTACGACCAAAATTATCAATTCAACCTTGTGCTTACACGAGTTCTTGAAAAAATTTACCTAAACCACAAAGGGAATAAAGATACAAAAGACTGGAAAAACTACGAACGCTATCTCAAACAAATTTGGGTTTCAAATGGCATTCATGATGCATTCACGGGTGTGAAAATTCAGCCACTTTTTACAAAAGAATATTTTACCAATCTAATGTCCGAAAGCCATGAAAGCCTTTCACCAGAATTGGTAAGCATCATGTTTGACCCAAGAAAAGATGCTCTACTGTGCAACAACGACCCTGCAGCCGATCAGATACGCACTTCTGCTGTCAATTTCTATAACCACGAGCTTACTGAGGCTGATATCGAAGTATATTACAGAAATAATGAACACAAAAATAAAAATGGTAAACTGACACTCAGTACGGATGGGTTCGTCAAAGAAATATTCTGGAAAACTGGTGGTATGTATGCTGGTGCCATTCGGCAAATAATTTATTGGCTTGAAAAAGCTGCAGCAATTGCCGAAAATAAACAACAAGAGCATTCCTTCCGCCTTTTGATCGAGTATTTCAAAACTGCTGATCCGGGCGTGTTAGAAAAATATGAAAAAGCTCGTGCCGCTATAGACAATAATAAAATTGATTTCCAAATCGGATTCAATGATATTTCCCATGATCCGCTTAAACTGAAGGCAGGGTTTGTGACTCTAGTTTATATCAAAGATGACATATCTGCACGACAGATAAAAATGCTCCGTGACAGTATTCAATTCTTTAAAGATTTTGCTGCTTTAGCACTTCCGGCTCAAGACCTGCAGACAAAGGGCGTGGATAATTCATTTGAACTGTTAAGTGCCGGAGGAAGCTATGCCCCGGCTTGGCGAAAAAATCAGCTACCCAACTATTTTACAAACATCAATAAAGCCATTGTATATACCGAAAGCAAATCGCTGGCCAGAGAATTTGCTCCAAGCCCGGAAATATACTCAGGATTAGTGAAATATACTGCCGAAGCCTCGAAATTTTTTCAGTGGATCAGGAATATTTTTTTGCCTGACAATCAAAATATTTCAACCAAACCAGAGTGGGAAAATCTCAACATCATCGATTATGCCAAAGCCGATCTTCAGGCGTTGTATATGATATTTGATCCAATGATTTTCAAACGACGATTGTTGGGTGATGAACAGGCTGCCCGCACCATGTACGACCATTACATCACCAAAAGTCTGTTGGTGCAGCTTCATGACACAGAACCCGGCAAAAACATTACAAACCCCGAGTTGAGAGCAAAACAGTTGGTCGCAACCATGGCTTTTGAAAAAGGACAAAGTAAAAACATCATTGTAAAAGAAAAAATAAACGGAAAGACATACTTCAGGATAAATAATTATAAAGGTCTGAGACAAATATTTGGACAGTTGTTAAAAGATCTGAACAATATAAGTGATGATAATGGAGCGCTCCGCTCAATATTGGTAGAAAAATACGGGACCACAGCAGACCAACAGTTGATGGCAGAAGTAAACGCCAGAATCAACTCTATAGGTTTTTCTTTCCATCCGGCTTTCATACAGCCTGTTTTCGAGCCAATCAAAAATGCCAATGGTCAAATCGTTGACGTCCAAATCCTGTACCCCGATAATTTCAATTCACAAATGTTGTTCTTTTCAGAAAAATATCGTTTGCTCCCCAATAGCAATTAGTTCAATTGACACCAAAAAACCAAATCGGCTTCCTGTTTGCATGGTTGGATTTTCCAAAGAATTTTATACATTTGATGCTTTATAAAAATTACCGGAATGAAATCACGACATGTTGCTGGTGTACTTTTGTTATTGCTGTTTCACATTTCATCAAATGCTCAACAGACTTTTCCAATAAACGGCATTTCGGACGAAAGAGAAAATTATTATGCCTTTACTAATGCCCGGATATACAAATCTTATAATACCTTCATAGATTCGGCTACACTCATTATTCGTAAAGGGAAAATCGTGTCAGTTGGTAAAAATCTGAATGTTCCTAATGATGCTGTGGTGGTCGATCTTGGTTTTAAAACAATATATCCCGGTTTTATCGATATTTATACTTCCTATGGTATGCCAGAGTCAAAGCCCTCAAAGGGTTTTGAATATGGAAGAAATTCTAATCTGTTGCCTGACAGAAAGGGCGCCTATGCCGGCAATGATGCACTAAAGTGTGAATTCTCAGCAATCGATCATTTCACCACAGATGTCGGTAAAGCTAAGCAATACCTCGAAGCAGGCTTCTGTGCTGTCAATACACACCGTATGGATGGCATATCGCGTGGTTCATCTGCCCTGGTTTCTCTTGCAGACCAAAGAGAAAATCTGCTGATCATCAAAGATAAAACAGCACACCATCTGTCGTTCAGCAAAGGCTCAAGCACTCAAGCTTATCCGGGCTCACTAATGGGAATCATTGCTGTACTACGACAAACATACCTTGATGGAGAATGGTACGCCAGGTCAGGCTACAAAGAACAATACAATCTTACACTGGCCTCATGGAATGATCTGCAGAAACTACCTCAGATAATAGAATGTAATGATAAACTGAATGAACTTCGAGCCCTAAAAATAGCTGAAGAATACAACAAATCATACATTCTCAAAGGTGGCGGCAACGAGTATCAACGTATTGATGAACTAAAAGGCAAAGCAACACAAATCATTCTGCCTGTTAATTTCCCTGATGCCTATGATGTGGAAGACCCGAACATTGCCGACAGAATAAACCTCACAGATATGCGGCATTGGGAGTTGGCACCGTCCAATCCGAAAATAGTATCGGATGCAGGTATCGAAATCACATTGACAACATCAGGTTTGGATAAAATTTCATCATTCAAATCCAAAATTCTGGAATGCCTGAATAGGGGAATGAGCAAAGAAGCCATACTAAAAGCCATTACCTACAATCCTGCCAGCTGGCTTGGTGCACTTGACAAAATCGGAGCCCTGGATGCCGGCAAATTAGCCAATTTTTTCATCTGTGATGGGGACTATTTTGATAAAAACTCCAAAATACTGCAGACCTGGTCTAATGGCGAACCTACCGTCTTTTCTGAAACTACAGATGCCATAAGACCCGGCAAATACAAGCTAAGTATAAATAACGACCCCATACGGATTCTGGTTTTTGAAAAAGATGGCTTGAAATACAAATCATTTATACAGGTAAATGACACAAGCAAAATAAATGTGAACAATACCATCAACCGTAATATTATCACCTTGAGCTTCGTACCTGATCAGAAAACCAAAAAATTCATAAGGCTCAACGGAACAGCTTACCCTGACAAACTCATCGGCTCAGGCTATGACATTACAGGAAACGCCATTAACTGGAAGGCTGATTTCATTTCAGATATAGAAAAATCAACTAAACCATCGGTAACCGATACAACCAACAACGTGCTGGTTTCTACCATTGTCTATCCATGGGATGGATATGGATGGAAGGAAAAACCAGTGCAAAAAGATTATCTAATCAAAAATGCAACCATCTGGACCTGCGAAAAAGAAGAGGTACTCAAAGGTTATGATTTATTGATAAAAAACGGAAAAATTGATAAAATTGGCAAAAATCTGAGCTTCAAAGGCGCTATTGAAATCGATGCAAGTGGCAAACATGTAAGTCCGGGTATCATAGATGAGCATTCACACATTGCCATACAGGGTGGTGTCAACGAATGTACCCAGCCCAATACTGCTGAAGTGCGTATAGGTGATGTTGTCAACTGTGACGATGTCAATATTTACAGGCAGCTTTCAGGTGGTGTAGTGGCAGCACAATTACTTCATGGTTCGTGCAATCCTATCGGTGGACAATCCGCCATCATCAAGCTCAGGTGGGGATATGCACCAGAAAAAATGAAAATAGAAAATGCTGACGGGTTTATAAAATTTGCATTAGGAGAAAATGTTAAAAATTCGCGATCTTCTTTTAATACACGTTATCCTGATACTAGAATGGGTGTCGAACAGATTTACCGTGATGCCTTCACCCGTGCACAGGAATACCTTGCAGCCAAAAAGAATAACACACTTTTGGCCAGCCAAAGAAAAGATATTGAGCTCGAAACACTTGTCGAGATTCTTACAAGTAAACGCTTCATCACCTGCCATTCCTATGTTCAGTCTGAAATAAATATGCTCATGCATGTAGCCGATGACTTCGGATTTAAAGTCAATACTTTTACTCACATACTCGAAGGTTACAAAGTAGCAGATAAAATGAAAAAACATCAGGCAGGAGCATCCACCTTCGCCGATTGGTGGGCTTATAAATATGAAGTGATAGATGCCATTCCACACAACAGTGGCATTCTGCATGACATGGGTATTACTACAGCAATAAATTCGGATGATGCCGAAATGGCCAGGCGTCTCAATCAGGAAGCAGCCAAAGCCATAAAATACAGTGAAATGTCACCAACTGAAGCCCTGAAAATGGTAACCATCAACCCGGCAAAACTTCTGCACCTCGATGCTAGAATGGGAAGTATCAAGGAAGGAAAAGATGCCGACATCGTTATCTGGTCTGCTTCACCATTGAGTATATATGCTATTGCCGAAATTACTTTTGTTGATGGCATTAAATTCTTTGACCGGAATGAAATGGAACAACAGAAAAAACTGATAGATGAAGAAAGAAATGCCTTGATACAAAAAATGTTGGCTTTTAAAAAATCGGGCGGCAAAACCGAATTGTTTACATCAGCTAAAAAGATACAGTACCATTGTGATACTATAGGCGAAGGAAAAGAAGAATCAATCGAAAACCATTGAAGAAATATAATATCAAGTGAAATCAATACTAATATTGCTGCTTTTCATCGGACAATCATTGTGCTCCTATACACAAAATGTAGGTGCTTTGCCCCAACGTATGCCTGTAGCCATCAAAGGTGCTACCATTCATTGTGCCAATGGTAAGACAATACAATCGGGCGTCATCGCGTTCGAAGCCGGAAAAATAACCATACTTGAGGATATGCGCTCAAGCAAAATCCTCAATCAAGATAAATATGAATGGATAGATGCTACCGGTAAGCATATTTACCCCGGACTCATTGCCCTGAATACACAATTAGGGCTAAGTGAAATAGAGTCTATAAAGGCTACCAATGATTTTTCTGAAATAGGCTCTTACAATCCAGAAGTGAGAGCACTGGTGGCATACAATACTGATTCAAGAGTTACACCTACAGTCAGGAGCAACGGCATATTTCTAACACAAACAGCTCCGGTAGGTGGTGTTATCTCTGGCATGTCTTCTGTGATGATGCTTGACGGCTGGAACTGGGAAGATGCTGTCTATAAAGCAGATGATGCAATCTTTATGTACTGGCCATATCTTAACAGTCCTTCAAGAGGAAGCAACAACGATGCCGCCAAGCAAAATCCAACAGAACAGTTCGAAAATAAGATACGTGAATTAAAGTCCTTCTTTGACCAAGCTTATGCCTATTCGGCAAAAATCAACCCACAACCTCGAAACCTGAAATTCGAATCATTGATTCCGGTATTCAAAGGTGAGCGAAAAATCTGGGTTCGTGCACATGATGTCATTGAAATACAGTCGGCTGTACAGTTTTTCGAACCATATAGCATCAAACCTGTGATCGTAGGCGCTCAGGAAGCCTGGAAAATTACAGATTTTCTAAAAGAAAAAAATATACCGGTAGTATTAAGTGAAACACACAGACTGCCTATGTATGAAGATGATAATATCGCACAACCTTTTAAAACACCTGCAATACTTGCCGACAATTCTATTCTGTTTTCAATATCAGTAGATGGATTCTGGCAAGTAAGAAATCTGCCCTTCCAGGTTGGTCAGGCGATACCTTACGGACTTGACAAAGAGACTGCTCTCAACTGCATAACCATCAATGCCGCAAAGATTCTGGGCATCGACAGAAGTACCGGATCTCTCGAAGTTGGGAAAGATGCTACCTTACTTATCTCAGAGGGTGATATTTTTGACATGATGAGCAGCAAAGTTTCGATGGGTTTTATTCAGGGCCGCAAAATCGACCTCAGCAACAAACAAAAGGTACTCAATAGTATTTATCGAAAAAAATACAACCTTGAATAAATGTTAACAAAGCATTAATGACTTTGTTAAACGAATTTATCAATAAAGATTTTCGTTTGTAATATTAAAATTAACTACATGACTCGACTTCTGTTATTTGCTTTTGTTGTTTGGACTTTTCCATTATGGTCTCAAGACAAATTGATGAACATTGAGATTAACGGTAAAAGCGTTCCGGTTCTTATATCAGACGGTGACACTATGATGATATTCGATCTTAAAGAAGTACATGTAAAAGCACCTCATATATTCAATAATGTATCAGACGAATTTCTGTATAAACGGTACAAACGATATGCCATTGCAGTGTTTCCTTATGCAGTCAAAGCAATTAAAGTTTTCCGCGCTATGGAAAATGATACAAAATATATGACTTCCAAAGAAAAAAAGAAGTACATTAAGAACCTTGACAAAGAGTTGCAGAAAGAATTCGAAAAACCTTTGAAAAACCTGTCAAAAACACAGGGCAAGATTTTAATTAAAATGATAGAAAAAGAACTTGACACACCAATGTATTCTCTGGTTAAGGATCTGCGAGGTGGTTTTTCTGCCTTTTATTGGAATATGTCCGGTTCGTTTTACGGGTATCACCTTAAAGATGGTTATATAGTAGGTGCCGATCCTATACTTGATCTGGTCCTGGATGATTTTGATATTGACTATACCATCCGACAAGAAGAGAATTTTAGTACAAAATAATGTTCGACCAAGATAGGTACAGCAGGCAGTGTTTATTTTTTTATTAGCTTTGCACTTCAATGCACGATCATGCAAAGGTATCAAAACCCAAGTCTGATTCTCGAATCGGCTAATATTAAAGAAGGAAAAGTACATTGGACCTGTCCGTCAAATATTGCACTTATCAAATATTGGGGCAAACACGGCCTCCAATTACCCAAAAATCCGAGCATAAGTTTTACACTTGACAATGCCGTCACTACTACAAGTGTATCCTATGTGGCTAGTAATGACAACCGCATATCTTTTGACTTTATTTTTAACAATAGCCGGAGAGATGATTTTAAACCAAAAATCCAAACTTTTCTGGAAAGAATATCCGTTATTTTTCCTTTCCTGAAACAATTACATCTTACTATAGAAAGTACAAATTCATTTCCACACAGTACCGGCATTGCATCTTCTGCATCGTCAATGGGTGCACTCGCACTGTGTCTTTGTACACTCGAAGAGAAACTTTTCGGTACCTCTATGCCCAAAAACGAATTTTACAGAAAGGCTTCTTACATTGCCCGCGTAGGGTCGGGCAGCGCTTCCCGTTCGGTATATCCGGTTGCGGCTTTGTGGGGCGAATTTGCCGATATCAAAGATTCATCCGACGAGTATGCCATCCCGGTACAGGATTTGCTCCATCCCGTATTCCAGTCATTCCAAGATCACATTCTGATAGTAAGTGCAGAAGAGAAGTCCGTATCGAGTACTATAGGGCATGCTTTGATGGACGGTAACATATATGCCGATAGCAGATACCAACAGGCTAAATCAAGATTACATTTTCTGATGCCGGCTTTAAAATCAGGCGACCTCGAAACATTCGGTAAAATACTTGAAGATGAAGCACTTACACTTCACGCCCTGATGATGACATCCAACCCTTCATACTTGTTGATGCGATCAGGAACCCTCTCTATTATTGAAAAATTAAGAACTTTCAGGATGTCCACCAATATCCCTGCATACTTCACCTTAGATGCCGGACCAAATGTCCATTTATTATTTCCGGAAAATTATACTGAGATAATGAGTGACTTTATCCAAAATGAATTGTCTCAATATTGCAATGGAAATATAATAAATGACAAGGTTGGATTGGGTCCGAAAGTATGATAGCATAAATTTTACATAATAAATTTGCATCTTTTGTATTAATTAACCGTTATCTTTGTGCAATTAAACAATTATTCTTATTCTATTACTTAATTTATCAATTATGAAAACATTATTGTTGACTTTATTAACTGTGTTTACCTTAGCCTTTGCCAATGCTCAGGCAAAATGGGAACTTGGCGGACAAGTAGGCGTAATGGGTTATCAGGGAGACCTAAACCCAAATAAATACATGGATTTCAATACTTTGAAGCTGGATTATGGCCTATTTTTGAAGAGAAACTTCAGCAAAACAATAGGTCTAAAATTAAATTACCTTGGTGGTCAGGTAGCAGGTGATGACACTAAATGGAATGCTGAAAGAAAAACAAGAGCACTTAAAGCAAAAACTTCCGTAAATGAGTTGTCTCTATTACTTGACTGGGATATTTTAGGTAAGAGCAGATACCGCGAGGATGGAACATTCCGCAAAAGATTCAGTCCATACCTGTTTGCAGGAGTAGGTGCTGCATTTGTCGGATTGCCAGAGGTTAATTATGGACATCCGAACACTCCCGGTGGCGACCCTGATTACCCGAACAGACCTAATCTGGCAGGAATAGCCAAAGATCAAGCCGCCACAAAGCCATCTGTAGATTTTACCGTTCCATTTGGTGCAGGTGTCAGAATTGATCTCTCACGTCAGTGGGTACTTGGTGCAGAATATGGTCTGAGACCAGTTTTCGATGATTACCTTGATGGCATCAAAGAAGGAGGCAATAACACAGATGATGACTGGTATAGTTCACTTGGACTCAACCTCTCTTATCGTTTTGGTCAAAAAGATACAGACAAAGACGGTATCATCGACAAGAAGGATGCGTGCCCATTAGTACCAGGTCTGGCACAGTTCAATGGTTGCCCGGATACAGACGGAGATGGCATAGCTGATATCTCTGATGCTTGCCCTAACGTAGCAGGTCTGGCACAATTCAATGGTTGTCCTGACAAAGATGGTGATGGTATTGCCGACAAAGATGATGCTTGCCCGGATGTAGCAGGTATTGCACAATTCAACGGTTGCCCGGATACAGATGGTGACGGTATTCCTGATAAGGACGATGCTTGTCCTACGGTTAAAGGTATTGCACAGTTCAAGGGATGCCCGGATACAGACGGTGACGGTATTCCTGACAAGGACGATGCTTGCCCTACAGTTAAAGGTATTGCACAGTTCAATGGTTGCCCGGATACAGACGGTGATGGTATTCCTGACAAAGACGATAAGTGCCCTACTATCGCAGGTACAAAAGCCAACAACGGCTGTCCTGAGATGAAGCAAGAAGTAGTACAAGCTATCAACCTGGCCGTTAAGAATATCCAGTTCGAAACCAACTCAGATGTGTTAAGAGCTGAATCTGTACCTGTAGTTACTCAGCTGGCAGAAATACTGGCTCAATACCCTAACTATAATGTTAACATCTCCGGTCATACTGATTCTGATGGAAATGATAAGGCAAACCTAATGTTATCTGAAAAAAGAGCTAACAAATGTGTCGAATTCCTTACTTCAAAAGGAATAGCGGCATCAAGGCTTACCGCTAAGGGTTATGGCGAAACTAAACCTATTGCCACCAACAAAACAAAAGCCGGAAAGCAAGCAAACAGACGTGTAGAATTTGAATTAGTAAAAACAAACTAATCCTCTTTCACTATTAATAATAACAAAAAGCCTCTTCAACTTTGGAGAGGCTTTTTGCGTTATAATGAAAAAACTATTGGATAAATTGATCACTCGTATTGTTTTTGTATTCACCATGTTTTTCAACTTTGCCTGTCAGTCACAAAGACCTGACACAGGTTTTTTGGTTAAGAACCGTGATTTTGACAATAAGCTCAAATCACTTCTTTCATTCAACGTGCCTATAATAGGTGTAGAAGAAGTATCTGCGCATCTGTCTCACTACACATTACTCGATGCACGTGAAAAATCAGAATATGATGTTTCGCACATCCAAGGTGCTATACACACAGGATACGACAAATTTGATTTAGGAATTTTAAAAAATATTCCTAAAGATGCTGCTATTGTCGTCTATTGCTCAGTAGGATACCGAAGCGAAAAAATTTGTCAAAAACTTATCAAGCTTGGGTATAAAAATGTAAAAAACCTCTACGGAAGTATATTCGAGTGGACCAACCGAGGATTGACACTGTATGACTATAATGAAAAGCCTACATCAAAGATACACACCTACAATAAAGATTGGAGCAAATGGGTGGACAATCAAAAAATGACCAAAGTCTGGTGAAATAATATTCTCAGACTTGTGACTCCCAAATGTCTGATTTTATTAGCTTTATTTCATCCGGGAAAAATATAGTGGCAGTCTTTTCAAATGAAGTGGTATAGTCAGAGACAAAAAATTTATCGTTCTTTTCAGGTTTTTCCAGAGCCATTATTTTTTCCTTTTGCAGTATCCGCTTTAACTTAAGAGCTACCACTTCGGCTGAGTCGAGTATCTGCACATCATCAGAATAAAATGAGGCTATCTGGTGTTTGATGAGCGGATAATGTGTACAAGCAAGTATCAGGGCGTCTATTTCGCGGAGTTGCGGTAGAAGTAAATAGTTTTCAAGTACTGCATGACTGATTGAATTATCATAAAAGCCTTCTTCAATCATAGGGGCAAGCAATGGTGTGGCCACTGCAGCATATTTCAGCTCAGGTTTTCGTCTTGTAAATTTTTCCTGATAAACGCCCGAAGCAACAGTAGTCTTTGTGGCAATGATACCTACGTTGTGAATACTACTGTCATCAACCACTCTTTCTATCATCGGGTCAATAACATTGATCACAGGTATTTGTCCGCGTAGTTCATCTCTAAGATATTCATAGGCTGCAGCTGATGCAGTATTGCATGCAATGACGATGGCTTTACAATGCTGATCTTCTATCAGAAAGCGTGCTATTCGTACTGCATATTTCCTAATTAATTCTATTGATTTATCGCCATAGGGCATGTGACCCGTATCACCAAAATATACTATATTTTCTTCAGGTAATAAACGCATAACGGCACTGGCAACTGTAAGGCCGCCAATGCCGCTATCAAATATACCTATCGGTTGGTTATTAAATATCAAGTTGTTTACAGACCTAATTTTTTCTTAACAAGTGCTGTCACATCAGCAGATGGGTCAGCGTATAATAACACATTGGTGCTTGCATCAAACACATAAGCATAGCCACTCTCCTTTGCCACATCATTTATTGCTTTATTCACCTTGTCAAGAATAGGCTGAAGGAGCTCTTCTCTCTTTTTTGACATTGCCTGGGTTGATTCCTGCTCGAACTGTGTTATTTTGGCTTCATCATCTTTTAGCTTTTGTGATTCCATCTCCAGTTGTTTTGGAGAATACTCACCATTCTTTTCTTTAGTAGCCAGTTCGGCATATTTTTGCTGAAATGCTGTAACCATTTCTTCACCCTTCTTTTTAAGCTGATTTTGCAACACGTTCAGCTCAGAGTCAGCTGCCTTTACCTCAGGAAGTTCAGTAAGTAGTGCCGCTGAATTGACAAAACCAAACTTTTGTGCCTGTACCAATTGGGTTCCCATTAATATCAAGCTAAAAACCAATAAACCTGTTATCCTCTTCATTCTACTGTTTGTTCGTTTAATAAAAATATTATAATGATTTGATTAACGCTGCAATGCTTTAACAATGTCGTCTGTGAGATCAAATTTTGCTCCTGAAAAAACAATACCTGCTGTGCCTTTATCAAAAATAAAATCATATCCCTTCTCACCGGCATATTTTTCGATGGCATTGTAAACTTTCTCCTGTATCGGTTTTACGAGTTCTTGTCTTTTTTGAAACAATGCTCCGTCTGTACCAAATTTTTGCTTTTGGAGATCCCTTACTTCCTTCTCTTTCTGTGTTATCTCTTCCTCTCTTTGTTTTTTGGCGTCTTCGCTCAATAATACTTGCTCTGCCTGGTACTTGTTGTACATACCTTTTATTTTATCATACTCTTGAGCAATCTCTTGTTTCCATTTAGAAGCTATATTGTCCAGTTCAGTTTGGGCAGCTTGATATTCATTCATGCTGTTGAGTATTTTATCTATGTCAACATAGGCAAATTTTTGTGCTGACAATCCGGTGCTGATGACCGCTGTAAAAAGGAATGCAAAAAACCACTTCATAACTTTAAATTTTTTGATTTTAAAAATCGGTGTAAAAATAAGATTTTTCCATAAGATTGAGACCATTCTCTCAATACTATATACGAATTAATGCTTTTCTTTGTAAAAAAGTCGTCTCCGGTTTCTGATTTAACGGTTGATTAACCAAAAAATCATGTGTATTAACGCTTATTAACAATAATAATTTTAACGATCTCTGTGTTTGTTTTGCAAATGACAAATCTTGATGAAATATGGCAAAAGCACTAAACAATAAACCAAAAACTAAAATAAATGTACAACTTCCATCTTCCCGTTTAGCGGCTGTGGTGCTGGCATTTATAGGTATGTTGTGTTATTTTAACACACTTGGGCACTTGTTTACCCTTGATGATTTTTCTGTCATAAAGGATAATTTTGTCACTAAACAAGGTCTCGCCGGTATCCCTACCATTCTCACTACCGATTACCGCTATGGTTATTGGGTTAGCGGTGGTACTCTTTACAGACCTCTTTCGCAGATCATGTTTGCCATCGAATGGGCTCTGGCCCCCGATTCTCCGTTTATCGGGCATTTTGTTAATGTGGCATTATTCGGGCTCACGATTTTTGTCTTGTTTTATTTAATGAAAAATTACCTGACCCAATCCTCAGTATGGCTTAGTGCGGGTATTTGTCTGCTGTTCGCTACGCATCCCATGCATGCTGAGGTAGTTGCCAATATCAAGAGTAGAGACGAGATCCTGGGGCTGCTGTGCAGTTTGGGTGCACTATATTATTACATGTTGAGTTATTCGCATCGTGGTATCAAGTATTCCTTACTTGGGTTTGTACTGTATCTATTAGCTATGTTCTCAAAAGAAAGTGCGGTAACATTTCTTGCTGTTTTTCCAATTACTGCTTATTTCTTTACCAATGCAGGCTGGCAGGATATTCTGAAAAAATCATGGCCACTCGTTCTTCCGGTTGTCATCTATCTTATCGTTCGCCAAAGTATTATTGGTAGTAATATCAGTCTCGAACAAACTTCTGTATTAGACAATTTTTTGATGGCAGCCGACAATCCTTTTACCAGAATGACGAGCGCTGTGATGATGCTTGGTTATTATATCAAATCCTTTTTATTTCCACTAACACTCAGTCATGAATACGGATTTAATCAGATAGCTATGGCAGGTATCACCGATTGGCGGTTCTTACTCAGCTTGCTGGTGCATGTTGCTATGGTTTGGTACATATTGAGATATATAAAACAAAAGCGGCTTAGTGTTTATGGTTTGCTGTTTTATATCATAACGATGAGTATAGTGAGCAACATATTTATCACCATTGGTACCAGCTACGGCGACCGACTGTTTTATACTCCTGGTCTTGGGCTTATGATATTTGTGTGTGCCGCATTGTACGAGTATTTTTTAAGAAACAAACAAGAGACATCTTTCAACCATCTGGCACCTGGTTACAAATGGCCACTTATCGTTGTTTCGGTTCTGTTTGCAAGTAAAACATTTTCAAGAAATGCAGCTTGGTACGACAGTTATACTCTTTATAAAACAGATATCGAACACGCACCCAATAGTGCCAAAATGAGATACCACTTTGCTCTCGAGACAGGCAAGAAAGCAATGGAAGAAACAGATGCTGCAAAACAAAAAGAATGGCGATTAATGGCAATTGCCCAAGATACCAAAGCGCTCGAGATATTCCCTAAGTATAATGACGTTTTTGCTCACCTTGGTCTTATGTATTATCACCTGAAAGACTACTCAAAAGCCATTAATAATTATACCGAAGCCATAAAACTGGGTGCTAAAGATGCAAAAATGTTCAGCAACATGGGTACACTTTACTCAGAAACAGGAGATAATAAAAAGGCAATGGAATATTACAAAAAGGCTGTAGAACTCGACCCGAGATTTGTAGATGCTCGTAGAAACCTTGGCTGCTTGATGGCTATCAACCGTGACTTCCCAAATGCCATCAAAGAGTTTGAAAAGGCGTTGGAGTATGACCCCAATAATGCAGATATCTTGTTTTTTATGGGTTCTGCTTACCGTGATGGAGGAAACCCAAAAAAAGGAAATGAAATACTGGAGGAAGCCTACCGCCTAAAACCCGAACTACGTAAGTAGTCCTGACATCAAAGATAACGCATCACTGTTCTGAATGCAAGAACTTTCTCGCCATAGCGCTGTATGTGTTCGCGTTGGTATGTCGGAGCATATTCGGCCTGATATCTTTCATACTCATCCATATTGTCAAAAAAATACTGCACTATAAAAGTACTGCCAGGTGATTCGTCATAGAAAGGAGAATTGGTAAGCAACAGCATTTTATAGTCCTTGAATATCCCGCAACTCAACACCTCCGGTATGTGGATGTCTTTCATCCAGATAAGCCAGTCTTCTTCTATCGACGGGTCCACTTTTAACGTTACGTTATAGATGTACATTTATTTAATAGCTTAAGTTTTGATTGGTTTATTGAAATATTTTATCACCCCTCAATTGTCTGAAGCGCTTACGAGCATCAGTAGCGAGTATGCTGTTCGAATAATTCATAAAGAGTTTTTCGTACAATTCCTTGGCTTTTTCCTTATCATTGAGTGCATTTTCATACAGATCGGCCATTTCGAACAGTGCATTGTCTGCCCTTATGTCTTCAGGGAATTTTTCTACCACATAACTGTACATTTCTATAGCCTTGGTATAATCTTTTCGCTTGGTATAAATCTTTGCTTTCAAATAGGCAATATCATCGAGCAAGCCATGTTCTGGATAATTAGTACTAATAGAATCAAGTTTGCTGAATGCCTCATCTATCTTATTCTGAAATACGAGAAGCTCAGCTTGGGCATACATGGCGAGCGGTTTGGTAATAGAGTCAAGACCAACATTGTCAAGGATAAAGACCGACAAGTCTATTGCATCATTTGAAATGAGTTTTGAAGTCGATGCTTTCAACACATCGAATTGGGCCTGAGCCCAGTCAAAATCACCATTGTAATATGATAATTTTGCATTCCGGAATCTGGCTTCGTGCCCTAGTACATCTTCACCAAAATCTTTATCTACCTGCGAATAGAGCAAGGTTGCTTCCCACACTTCACCTGTCATGAGATAAAAATCGCCTAGTTGTAGCTTAGCTTCTGCCTGAATGTTCCTGTTGATGCCCTGCAGATTAATCATTTCATTCAATATGCTGATAGCCTTTGGCAGATTATTGAGATATAATCCTTCCATTGTAGCCCATTCTAGCATAATCTGACTTGTCTGAAAATTTTTACCCGAAGTTTCAATAAAATTTTCATAGTCTGCCTCTATCTGTTTCAGATCTTCCTGGGTGTAATTATATGTATCCGTTATTTTTAACCTTCTTGCTTTAAGTTGTTCTTTCTTTGCTTCAATATAATAAGGGCTAATCTTACCTTTCTCTGTAATGATGTAGGTAAATGCATCAATAGCGGCGTCGTAATCTTTTTGCAAAAGTGCAGTACTGCCCAGCTGGTATATTTTCGATCCATTGCCCTGAAGCCTTTTGTCAATGGATTTGGTATAGCGCAGAGCACTTGCGTAGTTCTTCCGCTGCATATACTGCCATACGAGCATTTCAACATAGTCAAGATTATCAGGATTTTCCTGTATTTTTTCCAGCAACTGTGCCTGCAGCTCATCATATTCTTTGTCGGTAAACGAATTCTGAAAAAATGTTTGGAGCGAAACCTTCAGATTGGTGTCAAGCGACAAGGCATACAGATAATACTGAATCATTTTGGCTGTATCACCCTTGCGGAAATACAAATCTGCAAGGCTATAGGAAAAGATGCTCTTGTTGTTGAGCAGTTTACTTCCTTTCTCGTATGTTTCTATGGCTTTATCGTAGTTGGCAAGTGTAACAAAAGCATTGGCAAGTTTGATGATGCTGCCTTGGTCTGCAGGAAGCTCTTCAACAGCTTTGGTATATTGTGCCTCAGCTTCTTCTTTTCTGTTTTGTCTTTCGAGCAATTTGCCAAGACTCACATAATATGAGACTTCCTTAGGAAATTTTTTTATTTGTTTGCGGATGGCTTTTTCACCAGACTCGAAATCCTGTAAGGCCATCAGACATTCGATGTACTTATTGAAATAATATTCATTGTTTTCGTTCTGCGAAAGCAATTTTTGGTAAAGGGTAGCAGCTTTTTCGTACTCACCGGTGCTGTAATATTGCTGAGCGAGTTTTACTTCCTGAGCTTGTAGCCCTAATGAAACCAATAAAAAGAAAAATATGATGAAATAACGCATTTTCAGAATGACATACTTATTCATCGTACAACGCAACAACCATGCTAAAAGTTGTATTTTAACAATGTCTTATCACAGAACCAAACAAATAACCCATTTGGTAACCAAAACAGTATCAATTTATTTGTTTGAAAACTTTTAAGCTGCAAAGTAATTAATTGACCAATGCTGCATAAGCATCAGCATCAAGTAAGCCGTCAATCTCTGACTTATCCGATATTTTTACTTTGATAATCCAGCCTTCACCATAAGGGTCTGAATTGATTAAAGCAGGATCATCACCACCTGCTTCACTTATTGCTTCATTGAGCTCCAAGACTTCTCCAGTTATCGGCATGAACAGATCTGATGTTGTTTTTACAGCTTCTATTGTTCCGAATACATCTCCGCTGTTGACGACCTCTCCTACGGTTTCAACCTCGACATAAACGATATCGCCCAATTCACTTTGTGCAAATTCTGTAATACCTATGAAAGCGAAATCGCCTTCAATACGTATCCACTCGTGTTCTTGCGTGTATTTCAGTTCGGCTGGAAAAGTCATATCTTATGTTTTAATTGATGATATAATTAATAATTTTTTAACTCAGCAAAGCTAACTAAATATCAGAATAATGTTGAATAATATTTGTAAAACATTAGACTCCTTTATTACGATTTTGTAGCCAATTGATTAGCAACAAAAGTATGTAACCACTTTGTAGATACTGATTTTGGCCGTTCGAGTCCCAGGCTTAATGCTCTGCTCCAACATAATGAAGCCAACACACCGAGAGATCTTGATACTCCAAACAGTACTGTATAGAAGTTGTGCTCTTTCAAGCCATAATAAACCAAAGACGCACCCGAATGTGCATCGACATTAGGCCAAGGATTCTTAACTTTACCGGTTGATTCAAGCATAGGTGGTGCTAACCTGAACAATTGCCAAACCACATTGAGCAGATTCGACTTTAGTCCGTATTCTTCTGCAAACTGTTTTTGTACCAAGAATCTTGGGTCTGGTTTTCGAAGTACGGCATGACCATAACCAGGTACTACACGTCCGCCAGCCAAGGTCGCCTTTATGTATTCTTCTACTTGCTTGTCTGAAGGTGTCTCAGTACCAAGTATATCCATCATTTTAATAATCCATGAAATTACTTCCTGGTTGGCCAAACCGTGAAGTGGGCCGGCAAGTGCATTCATACCACCAGCCAGTGAAAGGTAAGAATCACTAAGCGTTGAACCTACAAGATGGGTAGTATGTGCTGAGGCATTACCGCCTTCGTGGTCACCATGTATGGTTAGGTACAGTCGCATCAACTCCTTAAACTCAGGATTTGAAATGCCCAACATGTGTGCAAAGTTACCTGCCCAGTCCAATGTGATATCAGGGCTGATGTGTTTGCCATTGTGAAATGATCTACGGTAGATATAAGCGGCCAGCCGTGGCAATTTGGCTAACAGGTTCATGGTATCTTCATAAGTAGCATTCCAGTATTCGTTTTTATTCATACCTTCTGCATGCCTTCTTGCAAAAATACTTTCTGTCTGTAGAGCCGAAATACCAATGCTGAACTGAGTCATCGGGTGTGTTGAAGTAGGCAATGCATCAAGTGCCTTGAAAACGTGTTCGGGAATCAGGCTTCTTCTCACCCACTGGTCGGTAAGCCAAAGTGCTTCAGCTTGAGTAGGTATTTCATCTACAAGCATAAGCCAGAACAATGATTCAGGAAGTGGTTCTGTGCCTCCGTTGAATTTTGGTAACAGCTCACGTAGCTGGAAGATATCGTATCCGCGGAATTTTATTCCGAGTTCGGCATCGAGTTCTGATGTTTCCCAAAGTAGTGACTTCACGCCCCGCATTCCGCCTATCATTTGCGAGACGGTTACTTCGTCGAGTTTAAGGTCACCATTATCTTTTGCTAATTTTTTAAGGTTTTCTGAAGCAATTTGAGCTTTCTCAAAAAACTTCATTTTTAGTGGATCTTGTATCACGATTTTATCTCTTTAGTAATAAATAATAAACCCGGTCTGTAAAACAATGTTTCTCAAACCGGGCGCAAATTTCATATTTTTTTTTCAACTATTCAATATCTATCAGTGCTTTTTCTAGCTCAAAGCCGGAAATGCCTTTAGATTTTAGTTCTTTTGACTTTTCTGCACGCTTTTTTCTTAACTCGAGTTGGTCTTGCTGATAAATTTTTATTTGATCAGAAGTCAGCATTCTTTTTATTGAAGCATTCGTACCTTCTATATTTGACCTCTTTTTCTTATAATACAGGTTTTCATCTGTATTCTTTAAATATTCGAATTCGCGCGCATTTTCGACTCTGCGCTCCTGAATTTTCTGCATTTGCATTTCCTGCATTGCGTCAAGATTGTATTTTGCTTTCAGTATGTCGGTTGTTCTTTTTGCTTCTTCTCTGGTGCTGTTGGTTGACTGGGCAAACAGACCACTTGCAAATGAACAGATAAACATCAGTATAAATAATTTTTTCATATTTCTAATAGGTTTAAAATATATAAGAACACAAAAAAACGAAAAATTAGTCTTTCAAAAAAATATTTTTCACATTTGTATCCAAATTTAACCAAACCAATGCTGATAATACAAGATAAACTGGTAAACGATAATGTCCTGCAGTCTTATTTTGCTTGCGACCTCAATGCCTGCAAAGGTGCCTGTTGCTGGGAAGGCGATTATGGTGCCCCGATAGAAAACGATGAAATCGACCAGATTGATAGCAACCTTACTTCCATCCAACAATACCTCGACCAAGAGAGTAATTCTATCATTGATACAGAAGGGTATTCAACATATTATAAAGACATCAACACGTTGGGTACAAGCCTTAAAGCCAATGGCGATTGTGTGTTTTTAAAAAGAGAAAATGGTGTAGCATATTGTGCCATTGAAAAAGCATATTATGACGATAAATCAGATTTTTTAAAACCGGTTTCCTGCCATCTTTACCCGGTGCGTATAGATCACGATCCACATACCGGGTTTGAAATACTGAGCTACCATCGTTGGCATATTTGCAATGCCGCCTGTGCTAAAGGAAAAAAAGAACAGATACCGCTCCATAAATTTATTAAGCAAGGAATAATCAGAAAATATGGAGAAGAATTCTATAACGAATTGGAAGCATTTGCTGCTTATATCAAGAAATAATGACAGACAAATGGATCAGAATTGAAACCAATGGAGGATCATTTCCGTAACACCATAAGATTTTTTTGATTTTAAGTACGAAACAGTTTACTTTTGCAAAAATTTTTAATCAAGGTGCAATAATTAAAATTATACTATTTTTATCTATATATAAAATATTACACTGCAATACTATTAACAGAAATCAGTAAATTAGCAACTAAATGGCACTTATTACTCAAATCAGGAAACGCTCAAGCCTCATTATTGCACTCATTGCTTTAGGTGTTTTTGGCTTTATTCTAATGGATATTCAAGGCAACCGAAGCATAGCAGGCACAGGCAGTACTCTTGGAACCGTAGCTGGCGAAAACATAGATTATATGGAGTTTCAAAACGTTGAAGAAGCTCTGTTTAAAAATTCGACCGCAGAACCATACGCACGAAGATCTTTCTTATGGGAATATTTGGTTGACAAAGTATTGGTAACCAAGGAAGCTGATAAATTAGGGCTTGGCGTAAGCACAGATGAAATGAAAGACTTGGCATTCGGCAACAACTTAAGTCCTGTCATCCAACAGCAGTTCGCTGACCAACAGACTGGCAGAATAGACAGAACCCAACTGAATGAAGTAAAGAAAGCTATCGAAAACAATACACTACCTGAAGAAGGAAGAAGAGCATGGGCAGAGGTAGAACGAGAAATATTCAAAGAAAAACTTCAGGAAAAATTCTCAAACCTTGTTGTCAAAGGTATTTATACACCAAACTTCATGGCCGAAGCACTCCAAAAGGAAAGAGACGACATGGTTGACCTCACTTATGTAAAGGTTCCTTTCGAAACTATTAATGATGATCAAGTAAAGCTTGAAGACAGTGATTATGCAGCTTACCTTAAGGAAAACAAAGGTGCATACACGTCAGACCAGGAAACCAGAAGAGTATCATTTGTGGTATTCGATGTTAAACCAACTGCAAAAGACTCAGCAGATGTAAGAGGTAAAATAGAGGCAATCATCAACGCTTACAAAACTTCTACAGAACCTGACAGCGTATTTGTACCTAAAAACAACGGTCAGATGACTTCGATATATGTCAAGAAAGCCGAGCTCGAAGGTATGCTGAAAGATACTGCAGCTAGCCTTCCCGTAGGTACTATCTTCGGACCATATATTGAAAACAATGCTTACTATGCATTTAAAATAATTGATAAAAAATCTCTTCCTGACTCTGTAAAGTCAAGACACATTCTATTACAGGCTTCTACCCCTGGTGATATCGCCAAGGCTCAGAAAACAATAGATTCTCTAAAAGTAGTAATTGAGACAGGCAAAAACAGTTTTGATTCTTTGGCTTTGCGTTTTGGTCAAGATGCATCAAGAGACAAAGGCGGTGACTTGGGTTACGTGGCACAAGGCCAAATGGTGCCGGAGTTCAACGATCTTATTTTTAATAAAGCTGTACCTAACAAACTCTATACTGTAAAAACTCAGTTCGGTGTTCATCTAGTAGAAGTAACCGGGCAGAAATTCGTAGATAACAAGCCTGGTGTCAAGTTCTCATTATTTAGAGAGGCACTTGTACCAAGCGAAGAAACTCAGGCCGCAGCAGAAGACAAAGCAAACAAATTCTTAGCAGAAAATAAATCTGTTGATGATATGAAAAAGTCAACTGCAGGCTCGAAAGAGATAGAACTAATCAAGTCTATTCCGCTGAAAGCAAACGACTACAGTCTAGGTGTTTTGGGTGCCGGTGAGGCTTCTTATTCTATCATCAAATGGGCATTTACCGGTGAAGCTAAAATAGGCGATATCGCTCCGAATGTATATTCATTCAAAAATGCACAAGAGTTTTATATAGACAAATATGTAGTAGCTGGTCTTTCAGGAATTCAAAAAGCCGGTATGCCTGATGTAGCTGCTGTAAAAGACGATATCAAGACCCAAGTGATAAACCGCAAGAAAGGTGAGATGATTAAAGCGAAAATTACTACCAAAGATTTGAATGCCATCGCCGCAAACTTCACTACCAAAGTTGATTCTGCTACGGGTGTTAATTTTGCAGCACCATTTGTAGCAGGTATTGGTAATGAACCAAAAGTTCTCGCCAAAGCCTTCAAACTTGGTGTCAATACCACATCTGACCCTATAATCGGTAATAGTGGTGTATTTGTCATCAACCCAATAAGTAAAACGCCTGGTGCAGTACCACCCAATATGGCTCTTATTAAAAATTCTACCAGCAGCCAATATGCATCACTTGTGGCGCCTAAAGTAATGGAAGCACTAAGAAAAACATACAAAATCAAGGACAACCGTTACAAGTTCTTCAACTAAAATTCGGTTGGCTTTCGCCAAAAGGCTGCTCAAATGTTTTGGGCAGCCTTTCGTTTTTTATTTATTTTTTTCAGCAAACGTATTAAATTAATATTTTTGCATTTATTTATTAATACAATATATGAATATCGCAGTAGTTGGTACCGGATATGTTGGTCTTGTGACCGGCACTTGTTTTGCAGAAACAGGCAATCAAGTCATTTGCGTGGATAACAACCTCAATAAGCTTGAAAGTCTCAAAGAAGGGAATATACCAATTTTCGAACCCGGACTTGATGTTTTGTTTAACAGGAATGTAGAAGAAGGCAGACTGAAATTTACATCGGACCTAAAATCGGCAGTAGAACAGTCAAGCGTTATTTTCCTTGCATTGCCCACACCACCGGACGAAGATGGTTCTGCAGACTTGTCATACATACTTGGTGTAGCAAATGATTTGTCAACAATGATTGATACTTACAAAATCATTGTTGATAAAAGTACTGTACCTGTAGGCACTGCCGAATTGGTTCATGCGGCTATAGCCAAAAACACGTCACCAGATTTGTTCGACGTTGTTTCCAATCCCGAGTTCTTGCGTGAGGGTCTTGCTGTGGAGGATTTCATGAAACCCGACAGAGTCGTCATCGGTACATCATCTGACAAAGCCCGCAAATACATGGACCAGTTGTACAGACCATTCGTAAGACAAGGTAATCCGATATTCTATATGGATGAAAGGTCAGCCGAAATAACCAAATATGCAGCCAATGCCTACCTGGCTACCAGAATCTCTTTTATGAACGAAATAGCTAATCTTTGTGAGAGAGTCGGTGCCAATGTTGATATGGTGCGCATGGGTATGGGTAGCGATAGCCGGATTGGTAAACGCTTTCTGTTTCCGGGTGTAGGTTATGGCGGTAGCTGCTTTCCTAAAGATGTTCTTGCATTGTACCACACGGCCGAACAATACAAATATGACTTCAGAATCCTTAAGTCTGTAATGGCTGTGAATGAAAAACAGAAATTCGTCTTATTTGAAAAAATATCCACTTATTTTAACCACAATCTCAAAGGATTAAAAATCGCAGTATGGGGGCTGGCCTTTAAGCCCAATACGGATGATATCCGCGAAGCTCCGGCACTCTACGTTATTGATGCTTTGTTGAATGCTGGTGCACACATCTCTGTATTTGATCCTGAGGCAATGGACAATGTTAAAAAAATATACGGAGACAAACTTAGCTATACCGACAATGCCTACGCAGCAGCAAAAGATGCTAATGCATTGGCTATTATCACAGAATGGTCAGAGTTTCGCAATCCAGATTTCGAACGACTCGCCTCACTTATGGCTGATAAAATAATATTCGACGGCAGAAATGTTTATGAACTCGAACAAATGGCCGAAACAGGATTCCATTACGAAAGCATCGGCAGAGAGATTATTTGATATAAATTAACGTTTTTTATACAATTGGTAAAAATTTTTTCGTTCTGAATAGAAAGCTTTTGTTTTTATGAAATTTCAGTACTTTTTACTTATCATATTTACGGCTTTTACCTTTGGTTGTAAGAATATCGGTCGGCAACCCGATAACCCAACGGTTAACGACACTTTATCTGCCACAGAAGTACAACCGGATCCGGACATTGATTCATCCCTTATCCACGACACTTCAAGACCCGATGGTGTTTATGAAGATAAAAACGCAAACGGTATAGTCACCGAAAGGGGAGAAATAAGAAACGGAGTACAAGACGGCAAGCGATATACTTACTTCGCAGATGGCAAACCTCGAACAGAAGAAAACTTTGTAAACGGGTCGTATGAGGGTACATTCAAAGAATTTCATCAAAATGGAAAATTGTTTCAGGAAGGTCATTACTCCCACAATGCCATGAATGGTATCTGGAAAACTTACTATGATACCGGTGAACTGAAAGAAGAAGTAACCATGGTAGCAAATAATGAAAATGGCCCATTTAAGGAATACCACAAAAACGGAAAAATAAAATACGAAGGAACTTACAAAGATGGCGACCATGAAGATGGTGAAATGAAGGTATATAATGAGGAGGGCGAATTAATAAAAAAACTGGATTGTAAAATGGGCGAGTGCAATACAATCTGGGTAAAAAAAGCTTATGAAGATTTTAAGAGGTAATTTGGTTCAATGCTTAATTTTGACATTCATTGTTTGTCGTGCTTCAACTGTATCTGCTCAGTTAGGTGGTGTAGGTGTTTACAAATTCCTATGGAACCCTCCTGATGCCCACATAACTGCTCTTGCCGGCAACGGTATTGCCATACGCGATGATGATGCTGCTCTTGCTATGCAAAATCCTTCTTTGCTAAACGAAAATTCGAACGACAAACTGAGTTTCAACCACAGATTTTTCTATTCTGGGCTACAAGATGGTACATTTACCTACGCTTTTTCTCCAAAATCCATCCCTTACCATTTTCATGCGGGTGTACAATACGCCAACTATGGCAATTTTACACAAGCTGATGAGTATGGCAACATCACCGGTTCGTTCAAAGCCGCTGATTACGCTCTCATAGTAGGCGCATCACGAAACCTGTACGAAAATCTCTCACTTGGTGTTAACCTAAAATTCATCACTTCACAATTAGAAAGCTATAGTTCAACAGGCCTGGCAGCCGATATCGGAGCAAGTTACTTTATCCCGAATAAAAACTTTACTATCGCCCTTGTATGCCGCAACATAGGCACGCAGCTTACGGACTTCAATGACAAACCCGAACGACTACCCTACGAGCTTCAGGCTGGTATCAGTAAAAGACTTGCCCACTTACCTTTCAGATTTTCAATAGTTTATACCAATCTTCAACGTTGGAATGTGTTGTATGATGATCCTGAACAAGTGAAAGAAAATGATATATTCACGAACCAAAACGCACAACGAAGTGATGCCTCTATATTTATAGATAATCTGTTCAGACATTTTGTGTTCAATGGAGAATTCTTAATTGGTAAGAAGGAAAATCTTCGACTTCGTATTGGTTATAACCACTTGCTTAGAAAAGAGCTCAGCGTCAATAATTATCGAAGCTTGGCAGGCTTCAGCGGAGGCCTCGGATTTAAGATTAGCAAATTCAGGTTTGATTATGGAATGACCATATACCATCTTACAGGCAAGGCACATCACCTGAGCCTTTCCACAGATATTGACAGTTTCAGAAAAGGGCATTAATAGACCATTAATTTGCCGGAATAAAAACCTGATTTTTCCTTTATTGTATAGACATACATGCCGGGTGCTAAAGAGTTCAAAGTCTTAATCTGAATATTTTCAGATCCGACAGGAATTTTTTCCCTAGCCACTGTCTTGCCGTTAACACTGTAGAGTATCAGTTCGCAGGCAGCACTCACCCTACTCACTGTCAGAATACCTTGGGCGTGATTGAAATATACAACAGGCGACGCTGAGGTTGTAGCTTCATCAACTGCTACGGTGGTACAAATATTGAGCGAATATAGGTTGCCGCCGTTATTCAGTTCAGCATTGTACTCATCGGTCATGAGTACAGTACATTCATCCACAAATGCAACACTTTCTTTTTGGGAATATTCATTATACTGCATGACTGTAAGCTTTCCATCGAAAAAATTACTCCCTTCAAAATCTGTGAACAGCCACATTCTTAAATATCCGGTTAACAAAAGTTTTTTTCCGTCAGGACTCAGACCTGCACCGGTTACAGAACCCTGAAGATACAGTGGCACATCGGTCATAAACTTAGATACATACTTAGCGGTATGTTGTCCGGGTGTAGCAGGAAATTTATACAATAATGTCTGCGAGATGTATGGTTTCGTACGGTCTTTCGTAAATAAAAATACGGTGTCATTCATTACAACGAATGCTTCGCAATCAAAATTTAATGATGAAGATGGTGGCGGAAAGAGTGTTTGGTCTTCGTATTGAAACTGCAATGAATCAACTACGAGTGGTTCATCTTTATCATAAAACCCCGAAGAGAAACGAAGTATAAGCAGATTTTTTCGATTGTTATCATTATTGCCAATGTCGCCTACGTACACATAACCGTTTTCGTCTCTGCATATATCTTCCCAGTCTTCTTTAGATATTTTGGTAAATTTTCTGTCTTTTATTTTTTTGCCTGTTTTGTCGAATGCAAATACTTTTGCACTATTGCCCGAATCATTATGGCTCCATAAGGTATCGGCACTCTGTATCAGCAACCCTGATGATTCTTTCAGGTCATCCGAAAGTTTGCCCAATAGGGTTGGTGTCACATAAATCTGTGCATGAGCATAAGTATTAAGCGCTAGAATAAAAATAATGAATAACCTATGCATGTTCTGATATTGTGTCAGTTGCAACTGATAACTTTTGTTGTAGAACTCGTTCAGCAATGAAGTCACCTTCATTATTCAGACTTATGAGTTTGACTTTACCTATGGTATTGATAAGATTATCTTGATACTCCAACTCTACTTTCAGATAATTATCTGTAAAGCCTGTCAGTTTTCGTTTGTCTTTGTGTGCTTCGAACAATACATCTTTTTCTTTGCCTACAAATCGGTCGTAAAAAGCTCTTTTTTTCTTTTCGGACAATATTCGGAGCATTTCATTCCGTCTACGTCTCTCTTCCACAGATACTACACCTTCCATTTCGGCAGCCAATGTATTTTCTCTTTCTGAAAAAGTGAATACATGCAGATACGAAACATCCAAATCTTTAATAAACTGGTAGGTTTCGAGAAAATCATCGTTTGTTTCGCCCGGAAAACCCACAATAACATCAACACCTATACATGCATCGGGTATTTTATTCCTGATTTCAGCAACCTTGTTTGCGTACAACTCTCGCAGATAGCGTCTGCGCATTAGCCGGAGTATCTTATTGCTTCCTGACTGCAGCGGAATATGAAAATGAGGTACAAACTTGGTTGAGGCTGCTACAAAATCAATTATTTCGCCGGTAAGCAGGTTGGGCTCAATGGAAGAAATTCTGAAACGCTCTATTCCCTGGCATTTATCGAGCTCCTTTACCAGATCATAAAACATTGCTTCTTTCTGAGGTCTGGTACCTTCTATTACTTCCGTACCATTGCCGAAATCACCCAGGTTTACTCCGGTGAGTACAATTTCCTTACAGCCTTTAGCTGCAATATCATCAACGTTTTTCAGGACATTATCAATAGTATCACTGCGCGATTCGCCACGGGCCTGAGGTATGGTACAATATGTACATTTGTAGTTGCAACCATCCTGTACCTTAAGGAAAGTGCGTGTGCGGTCACCGAAAGAAAAGGAAGAGATGAAAGTATTGGCCGCATTCACTTCACTCGCAAACACCAGTCCTTTTTGAGTAGATGTCTGCAACATGTCTATGTACTGTACAACGTTAAACTTCTCAGCAGCACCCAACACAAGGTCAACACCTTCCATTTCTGCTATTTCTTGAGGTTTGAGCTGAGCATAGCAACCGATGACAATGATTTTTGCATCCGGGTTACGTTTCAGTGCTTGCCTGACTACCTGACGGCATTTACGATCCGCAAAATCTGTAACAGAACATGTATTGATTACATAAAAATCTGCCTGTTCTTCAAAATTCCTGATTGAAAAACCAATATCCTTAAATGACCTACTGATAGAAGAGGTTTCAGCAAAATTTAATTTACAGCCTAATGTGTGAAATGCTACTGAACCGGGTGTTGACATCTTTAAGTTTTAAAGTACAAAGTTAAACTATTTGGCCTTTAAATGCACACAAATATATCCTTGATACTCAATATGAATCAAATACAAAGTAATATCAGTACAATATTTACTACAAAAATTAAAAAAAATTGAGTTATTTTGCCCGATGCTTACATAAACAAAGCTTTTAATACACAAATTGAATGGCAAAAAGTATCGCAAATACTACAATGGGGTCAATGACAGAATTGCCGGCTTGGATGAATATCCGTACACTAAGGGTTATCATTTTTATGTTGGGTTTTTTGTTGTACGCTAACACTCTGAGTTACGATTTTACTCAGGATGATGCCATTGTTATCTACGACAATATGTACACCACCCAAGGTATAAAGGGTATCCCGGGCATACTTGAGTACGATACATTTTATGGTTTTTTTAAAGAAGCCGGAAAAGCCAACTTGGTGGCAGGAGGCCGTTACAGACCATTTTCATTGATAGTCTTTGCTGTATTGTATGAATTTTTTGGTAACAATCCGTTTGGCTTTCACTTATTCACTGTAATGTTATTCAGCATCACTTGTGTAGTATTGTTCAATGTGTTAAACTGGCTTTTTTCAAGAAGATTTAAATCTTCGCAGGCACTAATCATTGCATTCATCAGCGCAGTATTATTTACAGGCCACCCAATACATACCGAAGCGGTAGCCAACATCAAGGGGGTAGATGAGATACTAGCATTACTCGGCAGCCTGCTTACTCTATGCTTTTTAATAAAATATAAAGAAGCTAAGAAACTTAAAGATGTGCTTGCTGCCATTACTGTTTTTTTGCTTGCATTGTTATCTAAAGAAAATGCCATTACCTTTCTGGCAGTTATTCCTTTGTGTTTTTTTGTATTTTATGATGAAAAACCAAGTACCGGTATATACCGGATATGGCCATTGATTCTTTCTGTAGCAATATTTTTCATGCTCCGTACCAAAGCCATTGGTTTGGCATTCGGCAACGAACCAATGGAACTGATGAACAATCCTTTTCTGAAATTATCCGGTAATCAATACATAGCTTTTACGACTGGCGAAAAATTTGCTACCATTTTATTTACACTGGGCTTGTATGTCAAATTGCTTTTTATTCCACATCCGCTTACGCATGATTATTATCCAAGACACATTGACATAATGAGTTTTGGAGATATCGGGGTTATCTTATCCGGTTTGATTTATCTTGCGATGCTTGTTTTTGTATTCAAAAAAATAAAGGAACACATCCTATATGCATTTGGCATATTGTATTATCTGATAACAATATCCATTGTTACGAACATCGTGTTTCCCATTGGTACTAATATGTCCGAGCGGTTTTTATTCATGCCTTCGGTAGGTTTTTGCATTTTTGCCGGATACGGCATTCATCAACTTGCTTCCAGGTTTTTCAATAAAAATCCAAAATCCCTTAATTATAATGCCGCATTGGCCATTACCGGTATCATCTGTCTGCTATATAGTTTCAAGACTTTTACACGCAATACAGTTTGGAAAGATAACTATACCTTATTCATTACCGATGTACTTACTTCTGTCAATAGCGCCAAGCTACAAAATTCAGCCGGTGGTGAGCTCATTGCCAAAGCAGGAAAAACAAAAGGTACTGCCGAGAAAACACGACTGATAAATGAAGCAATTGGGCATCTGGAAAAAGCCATTTCTATCCACCCTACATACCACAATGCATATCTCCTGCTAGGCAATGCTTACTTTTTATCGGAAAAATACGATGAAGCAATCAAACAATACGATAAATGCCTCGCGCTTTATCCGAATAACAAGGATGCCCTGACAAACCTGCACCTTGCATACAGGGAAGCAGGCAAATATTTCGGAGAAAAAAAGGGTGACCTGAAGACCGCACTTGAATACCTCAACAAGGCGTACGAATTGAACCCACAGGACTATGACACCAACCGTTTGCTTGGGGTAGCCAATGGCATCAGTGGTCAACATCAAAAGGCGCTCGAATATTTTGTCCGTGCTGCTGAAATTAATCCGGTATCCGAAGCGTTTAATAATTTAAGCCATGCTTACTATAATGCCGGTGATAAAGTCAATGGTGATAAATATGCCGCACTTGCATCAAAAGGGCAAGAAAGCAAATAATGCCTGTAAACCTATCAGATAAAATGTTGAAGAAAAGAAAGAAAATATTATCTGCACTGTTACTAATCGGATTTCTATGTATCAGTCCAAAGTCGAATTCTATTGTATTCAACAAAATGCCCTACAATGTTCAGAAATCGGATGTCTGGGTAGATTCACTGATGAACACACTAACGCTCGACCAAAAAATCTGCCAGCTGATGATGGTACGTGCACACAGTAACAAAACACCTGAATACGAACAGGATGTTGCCAATCTGATTAAAAATTACCAGGTTGGTGGATTGTGTTTTTTCCAGGGTACACCCGGCAAGCAGGCCAACCTCACCAATTATTATCAGTCACTTGCCAACATTCCTTTGATGGTAAGCATGGATGCTGAATGGGGGCTCGGTATGCGACTAACTGATTCTGTCATGAGTTTTCCAAAATCACTGACATTAGGAGCCATAAGAGATGAAAAACTGATAAACGACATGGGCAAAGAGATAGCCCTTCAGTTGAAGCGTCTGGGCGTACACATCAATTTTGCCCCGGTAGCCGACATCAACAACAATCCCGACAATCCGGTCATTAATTTCCGCTCTTTTGGCGAAAACCGCGAAAACGTAGCCGTTAAAGCAACTGCCTATATGAAAGGATTGCAGGATAATGGAATCATGGCATGCGCTAAGCACTTTCCTGGACACGGTGACACGGATGTTGATTCACACTACGACCTACCGGTACTCACACAACCAATGGCGCGGCTCGATACACTGGAGTTGTTCCCATTCAAAACGCTCATCAGTCAGGGTGTACAATCTGTAATGACCGGCCATCTTAATGTAAGAGCAATAGAAAACAATCCGAAAGTACCTGTGAGCCTTTCAGCAAAAGCCATCAATAATCTTTTGGTCAAAACAATGGGTTTTCGGGGTTTAATCTTTACGGATGGTCTTGAGATGAAAGGCGTTACAAAAAATTACGAATCGGGTGAAGTGGAAGCAGAGGCATTGCTGGCAGGAAATGATGTATTGCTACTGCCCGAAAGTGTACCACAGGCATTAAAAACCATCAAGGAATATATAGAAAATGGAAAACTGAAAGAAGAAGACATCAACAATAAAGTAAGAAAGGTACTTGAGGCAAAATACCGTTTTGGTTTGTCAAACTATCAGCCAATCAACTTATTTAACCTTGCATATGATCTTAATTCAGAAAAAGCCATCGCACTCAACCGTACCTTAATAGAAAATGCTCTCACTCTTGTCAGGAATCCGTCGGATAAAATTCCGCTCAAGAATATCGAAGATCTGAAACTCACATCCGTAGCTGTAGGTACAAAGTCGGTCCAAACATTCCAAAACACAATAGACAAATACGTAAAATGCTCTTATTACACATTTGGTAAAACAGACGGTGAAGACAGAAAAAAACAAATCATCAACCATTGTCGCAATAAACAATATGTCATAGTAAGCCTTCATGGTCTTACCAACAATCCGAAGAACAAGTACAACCTGACCGCTAACGAAATAGATCTGGTGAGAGATATTGCAGCTGTATCGAAAGTGATTCTTGTCAATTTTGGTTCGCCCTATATCCTAAAAAATTTTGACCAGATACCATACCTTCTTCAAGCTTATGAAGACACACCAGATTTTCAGGATTTGGCAGCACAGGTATTATTGGGTGGTGCTACCTGCAAAGGGAAGCTACCGGTAACATCTTCGTTCAAAAGCAGGTACGGATTAGGCCTCAACATCAATAAACCAATCAGAATAGGATATGATTTGCCAGAACGTGTCGGACTCAGTTCAATAAAGCTCAATGCTATTGATTTGCTTGCCAATGATGCTATCAATATAAAATCAACTCCGGGTTGTCAGGTACTGGTAGCCAAGGATGGTAAAATTGTGTTTGACAAATCTTTTGGTTATACGACTTATGACAAAACAACTGCAGTGACTGCACGCAGCATATACGACATTGCTTCTATCACTAAGATAGCCGCCACTACACTCTCCGTTATGAAATTGCAGCAAGAAGGCAAAATCAGCATTTACGAGCCACTGTCTTCTTATCTTGACGAATTGTGTTATTCTAATAAGGAATATTTGCTTATCAAAGATATCATGACTCACCGGGCAGGTCTTAGGTCATGGATACCATTTTATGAAAAAACATTGGTGCGTGTAGGTAATAAATCATTTCCATCGCCTGAGGTATATTCAAGAAAACGAACCAGTGTGTTTTCAATAAAAGTGACGGACAGCCTTTACATGAAGAATAGCTACCGCGAAGTTATGTATAATGAAATAGTGAATAGTGAGTTGCCCAATGTTGGTCACTACCGCTATAGTGATCTAGGATTTTACCTACTTGCAGAGGCCATCACCCGGATTACCGGAACTACTATTGACAAATTTGCTGACAAATCTTTCTACCATTCACTGGCATTGCAGACCACCGGGTACAGACCAATCAACCGTTTTCACAAATCGAGGATTGTGCCGTCTGAGATGGACAATTACTTCAGATTTAGGAAAATACAGGGATACGTACACGATATGGGTGCTGCCATGCTTGGAGGAGTTAGCGGTCATGCCGGACTTTTTTCAAATTCGCGTGATCTGGCGGTTATTATGCAGATGCTAATAAATAAAGGTTCTTATGGCGGAAAAGAATATCTGACACCGCAGATAGTAAGGTTATTCACTTCGCGATGTGATGGATGCAACCGGCGCGGGCTTGGGTTTGACCTTGGTGTTACCGACAGGCAGACCCCTTCAAATATGTCAAAACTGGCATCAGATAAAACATTCGGTCATACCGGATTTACCGGTACTTGTGTTTGGGCTGATCCTGAAAATGACATCATCTTTGTATTCTTGTCAAACAGGACTTTCCCTACTATGAACAATCGTAAACTCGTCAAAGAAGATTATCGCGAACGGATGCACACTGCCATATACGAATCATTACTCTGACATGAACAGAACTCTGTCCTTTATATTTTCAAGGAAATATTTTTACAGCAAGCGCTCGGCGAATGCCATACATTACATCAGTACCATTTCTATACTTGGTATATCGATAGGTACTGCGGCACTTATTCTGGTATTGTCAGTCTTTAATGGTTTTGAAGGACTGATAACCAAAATGCTCAATCAGTTCAATCCTGATATCAAAATAACACCACGTGAGGGAAAATTTTTCGAACGTGATTCAGTGATGATTAAGAAACTTGAAAACACAGAAGGCGTATTGGCGGTTTCAAAAGTTCTGGAAGAAAAAGCCTTGTTCGAAAGTGAAAAAGTTCAGGATTTTGGTACATTAAAAGGTGTTGACAAGCATTTCAGGCAGGTAGCATCACTTGATTCGGCAATACTTGAAGGAGAATACATGCTTACGAAGGATAAAACGGATTATGGCATTATCGGTTTTGGGCTTGCTAATAAACTTGGTACAATGCCTTCGCAGTTGTCAGAACCGATTTCGGTGTATTCGCCAAATGAAGATGAAGCAGGAATAATATCGCAACCATTTACCAGGCGCTTTTTGTATCCGGGAGCATTGTTTTCGATACAACAAGATGTGGATTATGAATATGTGATCACTTCACTTGAGTTTGTGGAAGAACTACTCAACAAACCGAATAGTTTAAGTGCCATTGAACTGAAGATAGACAACAAAAAAAATGTCAAGACCTTACAGAAGAATATACAGGCAGTTGTAGGAGAAAAATTTGATGTGAAAAACAGATATCAGCAGGAAGAAGCTTTTCTAAAACTCATGAACATCGAAAAATGGGTAAGTTTTGCTATACTTTCACTTACTCTGCTACTAGTAGCATTCAACATGACATGTGCATTGTGGATGCTGGTATTAGAAAAAAAATCTGACCTGGCAACACTCAAATCACTCGGCATGAAAGACAAACAGGTATTCAGTATTTTTCTCAACCTTGGTATGTTGTTATCTGTTGTTGGTTTTCTAGTGGGTCTGGCTGTAGCAGTAATACTGTATATTCTCCAAAAAACAGTAGGGATAGTAGGTGTACCTGAAGGCTTTGCAGTGAATGTGTACCCGGTACAAATGGAAATAACAGATATAGCAGCTATTCTTATTATTGTTTCGATGATTGGTTTTCTGGCATCTTATTTTCCGGCAAAAATGGCCTCTCGTTCATCGACACTTTTTAAATATGGTGATTGAAAATAGGGTATTGAAATAAAAATATTTGTGAAACAAGTAAAAACGATTTCCTAAAATATTTGTATAGTAATTAGAGAAAATAAAGGGTAAATATAAAAAATGGAAGACTGGCAATTAGATTTTGACTGGCTTAGAATCCAGCACCTTATCAAAGATCAGCTTGGTAACGACAGGCTACCCGATATGAATACTGTACTTATACTTATAGGCATTCAAGAGCTTGGTATGCCGCGGAAGAAATGGACAAAAGAAGAAAAACAAGATCTGATGCACATAGGTGTATGTAGTCTGCTCAGTCACGATGGTTATTACGAATTCATAGGTCGTGATGAAGACGGATGGCCACATTTCAAACAACTAAGAAAAGTGTCGGCAGAAGGTGTGGACAATCAGGAAAAACTCTTGAAGGCTGAGGCAATCAAGTATTTTGATGTTCTGGCAAAAGAAAACTCGTGGTAAGTGTATGTTTTACACAAAATGATAGTCATGATTCAACTACAACTTTTCTGCATTATTTACGTTTCTTATTCGCTCATCAATTAATTATTCTTTCTGAGTATGAATCTTAAAAGCATCTTTCTTCTGTTATTGACTACTGCTTCATTTAGCATATTGGCCCAACAGGCTGACTTCGAATGTACCAGTACTAACAAAAAAGCATTCAGTAATATTTATTTTAAAAATACATCAAAAAAAGCCAAATCGTACAGTTGGGATTTTGGAGATGGCAGAAGCTCCACTGAGGTGAGCCCAACCCATCAATATGCGTCTGCAGGCACTTATACTGTTACGCTTACTGCTATTAAAGGTAAAAAACAAAACAACAAAACCATGACTTTAGAAATTTCTGCACCAGAACATTGCACTGTAGAGATAGAAACACCATTCGGTACGATGACTGCAGTATTGTACGATCAGACACCACACCATAGAGACAATTTTCTAAAACTTGCCGGGCAGGGATTTTATGACAGTCTGCTATTTCATCGTGTTATCAATGGTTTTATGATTCAGGGAGGTGACCCTACTTCAAAGGGGGCATCAGCAGGAGTACCACTTGGAAGTGGTGGCCCAGGCTATACCATTCCGGCAGAATTTAATTCATCTCTAGCGCATACTAAAGGGGCATTAGCAGCAGCTCGCATGTCAGATGCTGTAAATCCTGACAAGCGTTCTTCGGGCTCACAGTTTTATATTGTGCAGGGTAGACCAGTTGACCCAAGAAGCTTGCAGAGAACAGAAGCAGCTAAGGGTTTTAATTATCCAAAAGATATAGTAGAAAAATACGAGAGACTTGGCGGCACACCATTTCTTGATATGGATTATACAGTATTTGGCGAAGTTATCAAAGGCTTGGATATTATAGACAAAATAGCTGCCGTAAAGACTTTACCGGGTGACAGACCCGAACAAGATGTCTGGATGAAAATACGTGTAGTAAATAATGATTAAATGAATGCTCTTGGTGGACTACAGGCCTGCAATGATGGCCGTAACCTCTGCATCGTCCTTTAAGTCGGGCATTACTTCATAAACATAATCCGCATGCTCAGGATAAGTATCCATTAATTTCATAAGATTAATGATGGCTTCCTGTCTTTTGCCTGCTGAGAGCATACACACCACCTTTAGATAGTGCAACTCGGCAGAATCACTGTAGAATAATGCCTCATCAATAGCTTCCATAGCAGCTTCATCGCCATGAGTCAATAACAAGAAACCCGCATATTGACACCAGATAAGGTAATTTTCAGGAGCAAGATCGACAGCCTTTTGGTAAGAAATAGATGCTAGTTCATAATTTTCTTGTTGAAAATACAAATCGGCCAGTGCCAGATGATATTCCTCTCGTTCTGGTTCAAGTTCTACTGCTTTTCGCAATGATTGTTCGGCGCCTATAAATTTTTCGAGCGTTACCAGGCATACACCCAAGTGAAAATGAACTTCACCGGTGGTATTACCCATCTGCAGAGAAACACTGAAATGATCTATAGCCAGTTCGGGTTGCTCAAGAAATGCATAACATTGGCCGATTTTACAATACAGGTCGGCATCCGGCACAAATCTTTCTTTTACTTCCTGATAACAATTGAGTGCTAGTTCATAATGTGTAAGCAACAAGAGCGACTCGCCTCTGTCGCGATAGGCAAATTCGAAGTCTTCATTTATCAAATAAGCATATTCGAATGCATCAGCTGCTTGGTCATATTGTTCCATGCTAAAATATGCCTGCCCAAGGTTATACCATGCCTGAAATGAGTAAGAGTCATTTTCGATTATCTTCTGGTGTAGCAAAATACTATCTTCGTACCGGCCTGACAATTCTGTACAAAGCCAGATACGTTCTAGGGCTTCAGTATTGTCCGGGTGGATGAGCAGAATATTCTGTAATGCATCAAACATAAGATCAAATTCTTGTGCACGCTCATACAAATCGGTTTCGGTGAGCAAAATATCTGTTAGCAAGTCGTTGTCTGCATCTTTCTTAATAGAAGAAATGAGCTCCTGACAGCAGTCTTCTTCACCCAGGTTCAACATACCTTGTGCTTTTACGAGGATAAATTCCGGATCATTGGGTGACAAGTAAGATTTTTCTTCTACAAAAAGGACCGCCTCACGATAAAATTCATTGGCTAGCAGCATTCTTGCATGATTGATATGAAGCTCTATTGAGAAATTGTGCTGTTCGATGGCTTTCTGTGAGACTTCAAGTGCGTCTGACAATCTGTTATTAATTACAAAATAATCAATCAGACTTTGCCAATCATCTTCCTTAATAAAATCGATTTCGCCGTTTTCCAGCATTATAGTATAATCCGATACCAATTGGCTTGGTGTCTGTTCAGATCTCTGCCCTTTCCTTTTCATGTTATGTCAATATGCTCTTATCGAACAAATATATGGGTAATTTGATGAAGTATCCGAATATTTTTGAAGCTAATTTTAAAAAAAATTTCTAGTTGTTCTTATATTATCAAAAAACCTTAGGCATACATAAATCATTGTTCGTCAGCGATTAATGGCAAAATTATTTAAATATTTGAATAGTTATTATGCTTATTAAGTTCTATTGATAATTCGTAGATATCTTGTAAGTATGTTATATTACTATGTGTCTTTCTTAATATTTTTTGTATAACTTGTTAAAAATACACCTGTAAAGATTAATAATCCGGCAAGAATGATATTAATATCTGGTTTGTCTGTACCAATAATTATAGCAATAATGATTGTGAGCAATGGCTGAAGATATATATACACGCCCACAACCGATGGTTTAACTATCAGCATTGCCCAAGAATTGAGATAATAGGCAAAAAATGTTGTAAAAATAAGTACATATAAGAAAGAAAGCCAGATACGAGTGTCGAAGGCGCCCCATTGTATGCCTGTAATATTTGGGAAGCCAAAAGGCAAAACCATAAAAAATCCATATAGAAATGTGACCCTATTGATGGTGATAGGATGATATTTGCGCACAAGAGGTTTTACTTTCACCAGATATATACTATAAAATACAGCATTGGCAAATACAAAAAAATCACCTAACATTGTTTGACCATCAAAACTGATATCACTACCTGACAAAATAATGAATATAGCACCAGTGAAAGCAATTAAAACGCCAAACACTTTATTGAAAGTAAGAGGAGATTCGCGGAGTACGGATTCTACTATCACTACCGATATGGGTGTGATGGTCATAATCAATGCTGCATGTATGGGCGTAGTAAGTGCGAGACCCATAAAAAACAAAAGCTGGTTGGCGGCAACTCCGAAAAATGCCAACCAAATCATAGGCTTCTTGTCGTCAGGCTGTATTTTTTCCTTAACGAATAAGTAGTGGTAAACTGTAAACAATACGAGTGCTGAAGTTATTCTGCACAATATAAAAGTGGAAGGTGGCACATAACCACCTCCCATTACTATTTTTGCAATACTAAAATTGGCTGCATAAATGAACGCAACTGAAAACAAGGACAAGTGGGCTAAAGTATTTCTTTCCAAAGTTTAGCAAAATTACAAAACCCATCTGTTTTTTGAAGTGTTTGGGCTTTAATCTGCCTTAGAAACGTCGCCTTGGTGGTCTGTTGCCTTCTCTCTTTTTCTCTTTGTAGGCTTTGAGTACCTTCTGGTTAAACTGATTGATAGAATCAAAAAACAAAGCAACTTTGGTAGCTGGCAATACTTTTCTAAACTCCTGGTAATACTTTCTGTCGAGTTCGAGTCTTCGTTCTTGTCTTGAAAATCTGTCTTTAACCATGTTCTCTGCTTCTGCATCTGACATTCCGACTTCAGCTTTGGCCCGTTTGGCCTCACTGCGCAATTGTTCTAAGTCTTTGGTGTACTGTGTGTACACCGGCCAAAACTGTTTTGATTCCTCAGGTGTTAACTGCAGCTTGTCTGTGATAAAAGCTATTCGCAGCGATTCTATTTTTTCTCCTCTTTTTCCTTGCTGAGGCGGGTTGTTATCTTGTGCCAGTATGTACTGTGTTGAGAAAAACAACATGGCTACTATCAATAAATTCTTCATTTCTGTTTTAAAATTAAAGGTTAACAATTTTTTTCGTCTAATAATAATTATAATGTATCGGGTATATCATCCGGGTATGGTGTGTCAAAATTTTCAATCAAATCTGTGTTATCATCAAGTAATATTTCTGTATCATACTGGTCTATGTGGCTATCAATATAACTGAGTAACTCCTGCTTATCTACCTGTGCCAGCTCATCGGCGTATATATCACGTGTGGCAGTGTCAGTTGAGATATATTTTGTCATAATCAATAACAAGGCAAGTACTCCGAAAGATAAGGCTATGGCCGGTTTGGTGAAATAGGTAAAAATAGTAGAAAACCAACTTTCTTTACTTCTTTGCTCAGATGGAGATTTTTCACTTTCAATACGACGCATCATTCTGGCTTCAAAGCCTTCGAAATATTGCTCCGGTACCTTTGGTACTGGTGGTTTTTGTATTTCCGAAAGAAAAGATGAGATTTCCTTCAGTTCGTCTTTTATTTCCTTTTTCATAATTTATATAGTTCCTTTAATATATGATTCAATTTTTTTAACTGCATGGTGGTATGATGCTTTAAGTGCACCCACAGAAGTTTCTAGTATTTGTGATATTTCTTCATAAGACATTTCTTCGTTGTATCTGAGGTTAAAAACCTGTTTTTGTTTATCGGGCAATATGTTTACAGCTTGTAGTAGCTTCATTTGTATTTCATTTTCATCCTGAAATTCTTCTGAACCATTGTTTGTAATGTTGAATGCCACTTCATCCAGTGCTACTGTTTGTTTTGTTTTATTACTGTTCAGAAAATTTAAGGCTTCGTTTGTAGCTATCCTATACAACCAGGTGAACAAGCTTGATTTTTCCTGGAAGTTTTGAACATTTCTGTACACTTTTATGAATACATTCTGCAAAACATCATCTGCATCTTCGTGGTTTCCTACCATTTGCCTGATGTGATAATAGAGACGTTCCTTATATGTACCCATCAATAGTCTGAAACCTTTATCGGATGTATCTTGATTTCTCAGCAGTCTGAGAATTTCATGGTCTTCACTAAATTTTACTTCAGCCATCTTGATTATCCGATTTGTTCTTTTGACAAGAAAAATGCAGTATGGTTTAATGGTCTTAAGAAATTATTTTTACAGAAGGGTCATTGTCCAGGCAATGGAATATCGGTTGATGAACAGGCTGGTACGCTTACGGCAAGTGAGTTTTTTTGTGTCATCGGGCATACGGTGTTTTACCTGATTGTTGTTTTTGTCTATCCGTAGTGCATGCTGTAGGTTTTGCTCCATGATGCGAGTATGGTATCTGGCTATGGTAGTATCGGCCACCCAAACTGCCACCTCAGTACTCCAGCGCTCAGAGAAAGCGACCAGGTTATAACTACTGACTATCGATATAGAGTCGTCAATAACCGTTGATTTGGTATGCAAGGTTTTGGGGCCCTGGTATTCCCAGATTTCGATGCCCATTTTCAATAATTTTTTTCGGGCATTGCGGTATGCAGCCTGAGCTATCATAAGGTCACTTGTTTGGGCCGAATTGGTCAGTATTCTAACCTTAACACCACGGTCTATTGCTTTCTTCAGGGCTTTACGCCATTTTAAGGTAGGTATCACATACGCATTTTCCATCAGGATACTCTTATGAGCTTGGTTAATTATTTTGAGAAGGCTTTTGGTACTGCCTTCATCTGTATCCTTATAGTCGAGTTCAATTTTTTTACCGCCTTTATATATGTGATAGTTATCGTGTTCGAATACAGGTGGATTATCTGTTTGTTTTTGGTTGAGTGTCCAGTCTGTAGATGTGGCGAATTTAATATTCTTAAGATCCTGGATTTTTATTCTTGCCAGTCTCAGTTTATTTTCTATTTCCAACTTTTCATCGACACTAATGGGTTTCAGATCTTTGTGCTTTGCAATTTTTTCATTATCCCAGATCGAATAGAAATGTTTTCTGGCAGTTTCGGTGGCTGATCTGCTTTTTACAAATACGTCGCGGTCAAGAAAATTAAAATCCTTGCCCAAGCTGTAATATTCCCGTTTGATATTTCGGCCACCTACTATCAGGTTTTCGGAATCGGTAAGGAAAAGTTTGCTGTGCATTCGTTTAGCATACGATATGGGTTGTAAAATATTTCCTGGTTTAAATACCCTGACTTCAATGCCGTTGTCTTGAAGATAACGCATGACCGGTTTTCTTATTTTTGAATTTACGGCGTCCACTATCAGACAAACTTTTACTTTTCTGTCTCTAGCTGCCTCCACGAGTGCAGAAAAGATGGTCATGCCTACCAGATCATCATTCAGTATATAATAAGACAGAAGGATTTCACTTTTTGCCTGCTCAATCATATCTATCCGGCACTGCAAAGCTTCTGTTTCATCATCAAGAATTCTGAAAAAGTCTGCCCTAAGCTCGTAAAATGATAGAATAAATAAGACCGAAAGAAAATATTTCACCATTTAATTTAGAAAACAAGGCTCAAAACTACAATATGTTAGATTAACTTTTACTATTACAATACATTATTCAAAAAACATAAATTTACTTTTTAGATAGCTTCAAATGTCCATTATTGTATAAATTTCCATCCATAAACCAAGGTTTTATACTATTTTTACAAGTTGAATAATCAACAAATTATTTTTCAGTCCCATAATACACTAAGCCTACATTTATGAATGATCGAATGTTTGACCAGATAAAAGAAGCTGCAGACTACATAGTCACCCACCTTAACGTGAAACCGAAAATCGGGATGGTGCTCGGTACGGGGCTAAGTAATATAGCATCAGAAATTGAAGATGAAGTGATAATCCGATATGCTGCTATACCGTGGTTTAGCCATTCGACTGTAGCGTCGCACAAAGGTGAAATGGTATTTGGCAGACTTGGAGAAAAAGATGTTGTGATTCTTGCAGGCAGATTTCATTACTACGAAGGTTATACCATGCAACAAGTGACATTTCCTGTAAGGGTGCTGAAAGAACTTGGGGTAGAGACAATACTGATCAGTAACGCCGCCGGTAGTGTCAATGCCGCTTATGAAGCCGGAGACATTGTCTTTCTCAAAGACCACATCAATTTGATGCCTGAAAATCCGCTGCGAGGGCCAAATGATGAACGTCTTGGTCTAAGATTTCCGGATATGTCAGATGCGTATGATAAGAATCTGATTGAAAAAGCTGTAGAAATAGCTAATAAAAATAATATTCGCTGTCATCAAGGCGTTTATGTTGCATTGCAGGGACCAAATCTCGAAACACCGTCTGAATATAATTTTATCAATGTCATCGGTGGTGACCTTGTAGGTATGTCAACTGTACCTGAAGTACTGGTAGCCAGACATTGCGGAATGCGAGTATTCGGTGTATCAGTTGTTTCAAACAAATGTTTCCCATTATCGGCTATAAAAGAAACTACACACGAGTCGGTCATTGCGGTTGCTAATGAAACAGAACCAAAGTTGGCAAAAATATTCAAAGAAATCATCCAGTTCATTGATTAAATAATATGGTAGTAGAACCAGAATACATCGAGATAACCGGTGCAAGGGAGCATAATCTTCAAAATATTGATCTGAGGATTCCAAGAAATAAGTTAGTGGTTATTACGGGTATCAGTGGCAGCGGAAAATCTTCCTTAGCATTTGATACAATATACGCAGAAGGTCAACGCAGATATATGGATACTTTTTCATCCTATGCAAGGCAGTTTATCGGCAGTATGGAAAAACCCGATGTTGAGTACATTTCCGGTCTAAGCCCGGTGATTTCTATAGAACAAAAGACCACATCAAAAAATCCCAGATCTACTGTAGGTACTGTTACCGAAATACTTGACTTCCTACGATTGTTATTCGCTAGAATAGGTGAAGCACATTCATACGTGACTGGCAAGAAGATGGTTAGGTACTCTGAAGTACAGATGATAGACCATGTGTATGAGCATTTTACAGATCAAAAAATAACCATACTAGCTCCACTTATAAGAGGAAGAAAAGGACACTATCGAGAATTATTTGACCAGATACGCAAGCAGGGTTTTTTAAAGGTGCGTGTCAATGGTGTGATGCAAGAAATCGTTCCCAATATGCAGCTTGAAAGGTTCAAGACGCATGATATTGAAGTAGTCATTGACCGGATACAGGTGTTGGAAAAAAGCAAAGACCGCCTCCGAACATCTATGCAGACTGCACTCAAATCGGGAAGTGGAATGGTAATGGTGCTGGATGAAAAAGAGCAGATATTTCCATATTCAAAATATCTGATGGATCCTGAGACAGGAATTTCGTACGAAGAGCCTTCGCCCAATACATTTTCTTTCAATTCACCGTACGGTGCCTGCACTAGCTGTATTGGGCTCGGTACGCTAAATCAGATAGACATCGACCGTGTAATACCCGATGATAGCAAGAGTATCAACGAAATCGGTATTGCACCTTTAGGTGAAGTAAGGCAAAACAATATTTTTGAACAGCTTCGCCAATATGCCAAATTAAAAGGATTTAGTTTTTCTACTCCTGTAAAAGACATACCTGAAGATGCGCTCAGGCATATACTGTACGGAGGAGACAAGGACTACAAACCATCTGCAGCACTTAGCAAGAACGAATTTAGCAGCTTCAATCTGCCTCATGAAGGGCTGTTGAATATGCTGCAACGTTGGTACCGCGACTCTACATCCGATAATATTCGCGCATGGGCGGAAGAATACATGACCATTGTACAATGTAGTGATTGTAATGGTACAAGACTAAGGAAGGAATCATTGTCATTTAAGGTCGCAGACCGAAATATTGGCGAACTATGCAACATGGATGTAAGATCGCTTCACGACTGGATTGGAAAATTGCCGGAAATATTAAACAATAAACACCGGCAGATAGCTGCAGAAATCATTAAAGAAATTGGTCTTCGTTTGGGTTTTCTGTTGAATGTAGGTCTTGAATATCTTTCTCTTAACCGTCCATCAAGGACACTATCGGGTGGCGAATCGCAGAGAATCAGGCTCGCTACTCAGATTGGGTCACAACTAACAGGTATTACATACATCCTCGATGAACCGAGCATTGGGCTTCACCAACGCGATAATATGAAACTCATTCAGGCATTGAGAGAGCTTACTGATATAGGTAACAGCATCCTTGTAGTAGAGCATGATAAGGACATCATGATGTGTGCTGACTATATTATAGACCTTGGCCCCGGTGCAGGTAAACACGGCGGAATGCTTGTAGGAGAGGGAACGCCCGAAAAATTCTTATCGCTCAGAACACTAACATCAGAATACCTATCTAACTCTAAATCTATAGATGTACCGAAGAAAAGGAGGAAGGGCAACGGGCACTTTCTTGAACTGGCAGGTGCAAGTGGCAATAATCTGAAAAACGTCAATATCAAAATCCCGCTAGGGACTTTTGTTTGTGTGACGGGTGTTTCAGGTAGTGGTAAATCGACTTTGATTAATGATACCCTATACCCAATACTGAGGAAATATTTTTACAAAAGCAAACAAGAGCCGTTGGCTTACAAAAAAATTACCGGCCTCGAAAATCTTGATAAGGTAATAGAGATAGACCAGGCACCTATAGGCAGAACACCGCGTTCTAATCCGGTGACCTATACCAATGTATTTGGCGATATCAGAAAGATTTTTGCAGAGTTGCCGGAGTCGAAGATCAGGGGTTACAAACCGGGGCGATTTTCATTTAATGTTAAAGGTGGCCGGTGTGAAGAATGTCAGGGCGGTGGCATGAAAACCATTGAGATGAATTTCTTGCCTGATGTGCAGGTAGAATGTGATGTATGTATGGGTAGGAGGTACAACCGAGAAACTCTAGAAGTATTGTACAAAGGCAAATCTATCAATGATGTATTAAACATGACGGTTGAAGAAGCAGTAGTGTTTTTTGACAGCTACCCTTCCATTCACCGGAAAATAAAGACATTACAGGATGTCGGGTTGAGTTATATTTCGCTGGGTCAGGCTGCCACAACACTGTCGGGTGGTGAAGCACAGAGAGTTAAACTCTCAGAAGAATTGTCAAAAAAAGATACCGGAAAAACCATTTATATACTAGACGAACCTACCACAGGGCTGCATTTCGAAGATATAAAATTACTGTTGGGTGTACTGAATAAGCTCGTGGACAAAGGCAATACTGTACTCATCATAGAACACAACATGGATGTTATCAAAACAGTAGATTATATCATTGATATAGGACCTGAAGGAGGAGACAAAGGCGGAAGCATTGTGTGCACCGGCACTCCCGAACAGGTAGCAGCCAATAAGAGTAGTTATACAGGTGAATTTTTGAAAAAGGAACTTACTTAATTTTCCAAGAACAGTTTTTTCTTTAGGAATTCAAGCGTTAAGGCATAAGCTTTGCGGGCTGAGTCAGGGTCATGAGTGGCATTTGATGGATTAAAAAATGCGTGTTGTGCAGGGAAAATAAAGTATTGAAGGTCTTTGCCGGCAGTATTCATGGCCTCAGCAAATCTATTAACAATTGCTGATGAAATCCAGGGATCGAACTCCCCGAAGATACCAAGTACCGGTGCCTGAAGAGATTTTAAAATTTCTACATTCATTTCAGGCATTCCGTAATAGATAACACAGGCTTTCATTTGAGTACCGGTAAGTAAGGCTGCTTCAAGCGCCCAAGTACCACCCATACAATATCCAATGGATGCAAGCAAATGCCCATTTGCGAATGTGCTTATGGCAGCACCGATTGTTTCATTTGCTGTTTCTAGTGAAATGGATCGCTTGAGAATTGCTGCATGTTCATCTTTATCTGTTACCTGTCCATGGTACAAATCAATGGCGAGAATATTCACTCCGGGCAAGTCGTTGGCAAATTGATGAGCAAGCTCTTTAATGTGGGTATTAAGACCCCACCATTCGTGAAACACAAGTAAAGTCTTATCTGAGTCAACTGCTTTGAGGTAATAAACCGATTCATTTCTGCCATCGCCGGTAGTGAAATTCTGTACCATATTTAATCAGTATTAGACGATTAAAGATACAAAATATTCACTACCAAGATGGTGGAATGATACTTATTCCCTAACCAGGGTGATATCACCTTTATACAATTGTTTGCTACCATCAATATATTCTACTACAAAATAATAAACAAAGACCGCCGGATTGACTGTTTTTCCTCTGAATGTACCATCCCATCCCAGATTAGGATCATTTGGTGCAAAATCATAATTTTGATACATCAGTTCTCCCCATCTGTCAAAAATCTTGAGTTCATGTATTTTTACAACCCTGTCATCTGCAAATAATGTAAATCTGTCGTTGATATTATCTCCATTAGGAGAGAAAATATTCGGGATAAATATATTAACATCTTTATCTATCAGCACAATGATATAGTCAGTAGCTTCACAGCCATGTATATCCTGTACCGTTATTCTGTACTGTTGTGTGCTGAGTGTTTTGACCTGAGTAATCAGGCAAGAGTCGCAACTCAGATCTTTAGCTGGTGTCCAAAGTACTTTGCTGAGTTCATCTACAGGTACATTTACTACTGCTTCAAGCCATGTTGAATCACCGAGCCTTACTATAATACTTGGATCAAGAGACAGATTGAGTATAGAACCTTCGCCAACTACAAAGGTGGTCGATGATTCGCAACCGATTGCATCTTTAGCTACAATGGTATAAGCACCTGCATATAGTGGGCTGAAAATACCGGTAGTATTCGGTTTTTTACTTCCATTAATATAGAATTCTATAGGTGGTACGCCACCAGATGTTTGGGTAATGCTTATACTTCCATTCTTTTCGCCATAGCATTTTACAGAATCAACTACAACACCAGATATAACCGGAGCGTCGGCATTAATTTTTACAAAAACTGAATCTGAATTAACACATCCTGTATTTAGATCTGTTACGTGTAATACATACCATCCTTCACCATTTACAAGTGGAGTATATGTTTTATCACCGTTAAGTATTTTGCCGGTTTGGGTTGTCCAGTAAATGTTAAAATTATTGCTTGCAGATGAAGCAGTACCATCCAGTTTGGTTTCGAACACAAAACAAGGCAGATTGTGATTTTCGCCTGCATTTACTATCGGCAATACAATATCACTTTCTACTACAACACTATCCGAATTGACACAACCAATGTTGACATCTTCTACTGAAATAAAATATTTACCCGGTTTATCTACAGAAAGTTTATCACCTGTCTGGTTAAGGATAGGATTTTTGTTCGAATCAAGCCATTGATATGTGATATTCGGACCATGCTGTGAGCCGGAAGCATCAATGATAACAATCGGATTTTTACAGGTAATTTTTGCAGGTTGAGCAACATTTACTATAGGGTATTCAATAAGTTCCTGAATGAGCAAGGTATTTGATTCTGAACATTTGCTTACTGTATCAACGGCCACGAGAGTTACAAGGCCACCCTTGGTTGTTGTGAAACTTGATCCATTTTGTGTGCTGTTGTTTTGTGTCCAGGTGAAAACAACATTTGTTTGAGG
>JAIBCG010000020.1 GCA_019694295.1 Saprospiraceae bacterium | reverse complement strand
TTTTGAAAAAAATATTTTTAAATAAAATAAACAAAAAGTTTTAAATAAAATAAAAAGTACGTACATTTGACACAAAATGTTTTAAATAAAATTTTAATCAAATAAAAATGTACGATAAAGCGATTTTGCACATGGACCTTGATTCGTTTTTTGTATCGGTAGAATGTCTGCGCAACACTGCCTTCTTGGGTAAGCCGCTCATCATAGGCGGACTCAGTGACCGTGGTGTTGTGGCTTCGTGCAGTTATGAAGCCAGGCGATATGGTGTACGCTCGGCCATGCCCATGAAGATGGCTCTGAGACTATGCCCGGATGCCATTGTGCTGCGAGGCGACATGGAAACCTACTCGCAGTATTCAAAGCTGATTACAGAGATTGTCCGGCAGGATGCACCGGTATTCGAAAAATCATCCATTGACGAGTTTTACCTCGATCTCACCGGTATGGACCGCTATGTGGGCTGCTATCAGTGGGCAAGAGAGCTGAGGCAGAAAGTGACACGCGAAACCGGTCTGCCCATCTCATTCGGCCTGTCGGTTAACAAGCTGGTTTCGAAAGTAGGCACAGGTGAAGCAAAACCCAACGGAACAATACGCATAGCTCCGGGTACCGAACGCGACTTCCTGGCACCATTGTCAACGGCCAAAATCCCTTCAATAGGTAAGGAAACCTATAAGAAGCTCAGTTTTATGGGTGTGCGTACTGTGCATACACTGCGCGAGATCCCCGTCAAACTGCTCGAACGTGAATTCGGCAAACACGGTACCAGCCTCTGGAAGAAAGCCAATGCCATCGACGACAGCCCGGTAGTGCCCTACGACGAGCAAAAATCGATGTCAACCGAACGTACTTTCCAGACAGATACTACTGATGTGAAACGAATAAAGAATGTACTCACCAACATGATTATGGCACTGGCTTTTGATCTGCGCAAGTCGGGGAAGCTGACATCCTGCATAACGGTAAAGATACGCTATACCGACTTTAATACCTACACCATGCAGAAGCGGATTTCCTATACTGCACAAGACAAGGAGTTGATCGCTTATGCTCATGAGCTCTTTGATAAACTGTATCAGCGCAGACAGTTGATTCGGTTGGTGGGCGTACGCTTCAGCGGACTGGTGCGCGGATGTTACCAGATCAGTCTGTTTGACGATACGGCTGAGGATATCAGTCTGCTCCAGCAACTTGACAGAATCAGGACGAGGTTTGGTAGCAAGGCTATTGGTAGGGCGGCTTCGGTGTTTTGACATTTGTTGCTGTATTCTTATAATGCAGCAGGTAGCTGAGCCGGTGTGGCATAGCATAGTCGGATGACGAGCGTTTTTTTGTGACTTATTATTTTTCCAACTTCTGCGATGTTGAAGTCGCAGATACGATGTACTGTTTTTTATGTGACACCGGGCTGTGGTGGTTCGGTGTACACACTATTTGTGTCCGAATAAAATATTGGAGATATGTTTTTTGCACATACTTATTTTAGCCTGAAATACGGTGTTTTTTCGCCTGCCGAACTGGTACAGTGTGCTGGCGGATATGGTGTAGATACACTTGTGCTTACGGATATCAACAATACTTCCTGTGCATTTGATTTTATTGTAAAATGCCGCAATGCCAATATACGGCCATTGCTGGGTATAGAGTTCAGGAATAATGGTAGGCTGCTTTACACCGGCATCGCACGCAATAGCGAAGGATTTCGAGAGTTGTGCAGTTTGCTTACCCGACATTCGCACGATGATAAACCACTACCCGAGGTGCCACCACAGATGGAGCATGTATATATTATATATACTGTACCGCCCAGACCGGTTGAGGATTTTACAGAGTACGAGTTTATTGGCATCAGGCCGGGGATGGTCAATAAGGTTTTTTCGGCTCCTTGGAGACGCCATACCCATAAAATGGTGGCATACTGTCCGGTTACTTTCCCGGATAAAAGAGGCTACCAGACGCACCGTATTTTGCGTGCCATTGACCTGAATACCATCATCAGCCGGCTCGGGCCCGAAGACCTTGCTACACAGGATGAGCATTTTTATACCGTACAGGATCTGGAGAGAATCTACGGTGCATATCCGGATATGCTAAGAAATGCACAAAGGTTGTTTGATACTTGTACAATAGATATGCCTGCTGACGACAGGAATAACAGACAGAGTTTTACGGGAAGTAAAAACGGCGACATGAGTCTGCTGACCAAACTCACTGAGAACGGAGCAGCCAAAAGGTATCGCGGCAAAGTACTGGCCAAGGCTGTAGCGAGAATACAAAAGGAACTGGGCGTGATTGCCCAACTTGGTTTTGCACCGTATTTTCTCATTACCTGGGACATCATCCGCTACGGACAGTCGGTCGGCTATAACCATGTAGGGCGGGGTAGTGGTGCCAACTCTATTGTGGCATATTGCTTGTATATTACTGATGTCGATCCGCTTGAGCTCGACCTCTATTTCGAACGGTTTATTAACCCATACCGGACTTCACCACCCGATTTTGACATTGACTTTTCATGGTCTGACCGCGATGATGTTACCGACTATATATTCAAGCGCTATGGCAAGGAATACACTGCACTCCTTGGCACTTACAATACATTCAAAGGAAGATCTATACTGCGCGAGATAGGTAAAGTGGCCGGATTGCCTAAACCAGAAATAGACCTGATGGTAAAGCAGCCACTTGCCCGCGACAGACATCATCCGTTGGCAGAATCGATTTTTAAATACGGAAAACTGATTGAAGGATTCCCCAATTACCTTTCTATACACGCGGGTGGTGTGCTCATCAGTGAGCGACCGTTAAATTACCACACTGCACTACAAATGATGCCCAAGGGCTTCCCGATTACACATTTTGATATGTACGGCGCCGAAGATCTCGGATTTCACAAATATGATATCCTGAGTCAGCGAGGGCTTGGCCACATCAGGGATACTGTCGAACTCGTAAGACAAAACCGCAATGAAACTGTGGATATTCATGATATGCCCAAGATTAAGGAAGATGAAAAAGTAAAGGCACAGCTGAGGTCAGGTCAGTGTATTGGTTGCTTTTATATTGAATCACCTGCCATGCGAGGTCTTCTCTCAAAACTCAGGTGTGACAATTACACACACCTGGTAGCCGCCAGCTCGATTATACGCCCCGGTGTGGCAAAATCAGGTATGATGCGTGAATATATACAACGATTTCACCGACCCGAAAGTTTTGAGTACATACACTCGGTGTTTGCGCAGCATCTGGGAGAGACCTTCGGTATAATGGTTTATCAGGAAGACGTGATGAAGATCGTACACCATTTTGCAGGGCTCGACCTGGATGAATCGGATATACTCAGACGGATAATGAGCGGCAAGAAAAAAACATCTGATACATTCGAACGCCTCATGACCAAATACTTCGAAAACTGCCGTCAGCGCGGGTACCCCGATGAGCTCGCACAAGAAGTATGGCGGCAGGTAGAGAGCTTCAGCGGATATTCTTTTTGTAAAGCACACTCAGCGAGCTATGCTGCAGAATCATTTCAGAGCCTTTTCCTGAAATCGTACTATCCACTTGAGTTTATGGTAGCAGTAATCAATAATTTTGGCGGATTTTACCATACTGAACTCTATGTACATGAGGCTCGCATGCAGGGCGGCAACATTCATGCACCCTGCGTTAACCACAGCCGTTATCTGACTACCATTGACGGTAATGATATATGGCTGGGCTTCATACATCTGAACGGCATGGAAAGGAAAATTGCTCAAGCCATCACAAATGAGCGCGAAAGAGACGGACATTTTCTAAGTCTGGCAGACTTTACATCAAGGGTGGACATCGCCTCTGACCAACTCGATCTGCTCATACGCATCGGCGCATTCCGTTTTACGGGTTATAATAAGTATGAGCTCATGTGGGAAAAGAATGCTGTGTACAACCCCGAAGTGAAGGTGTGTGAGGGCATAAGACTTTTCAGAGAAGAGGCTGAGACTTACACGCTTCCGGTGCTGGCAGAAGGGCCGTTCGATCAGGCATTTGACGAAATTGAGCTACTTGGCTTCCCCTTGTGTTCTCCTTTTGAACTGGTAGAAAATCTGCCCCGACAATACATAGCAGCTGAAGAAATGCTACGCCATGCCGGTCGGCATGTATATATGCTGGGCTATTATGTGACAACCAAGCCCGTGACGACCATTAAACGCGAGCTGATGCAGTTTGGTACATGGGTAGATACGAAAGGGCAGTTTTTCGATACAGTCCATTTCCCCGATTCATTAAAGAAATTTCCGTTCAAAGGAAGGGGCGTTTATTATATCTGTGGCCGGATTGTCCTTGACTTCGGATTCCCCAACCTCGAAGTGGACCGGATGGAAAAACTGCCTTATGTAAAAGATGTACGGTATTGAGGGACGATATTTTTTTGGAATATGAAGCAGACGCTTCCTTGTATAGTGCACTTATTCCGTTTTGCCATTTTTTGTTTAACCTGAAATATGCATATTGGAGTGACAGACTTGGCACTATACTCTATGAGAAGATTAACCAAATTGGTGAAATTCAAATAAGTATTACCTTGGTCAAAATGAGTCTATTACAGATAAGAATTATGCCCGATTGCATAACTCAGATTAAATTTCGTTGTAAATAAAGCCCAATTTGCCTTTAACGGAAATAATTTTTCTGCTCAATCCACTATTTTTTATCTTTGACACCAATATAGTACCCAAATGGGAATCATTATCAAACAAAGTCTGAAGTACAGCTTCATCAATTATATAGCCGTTCTGATTGGGGTTATTAGTACGGTGTTTATTTATCCGCTTGACAAGCAAGTCTATGGCTTGTTTAGGTTTTTGATAGATACTTCTTACCTGCTTGTACCGGCTGTATTAATCGGCACACCTGCTCTTAGTGTTAAATTTTTTCCGGTTTTTAAAGGCAATAAACACAAGGAAGGCGAGTTTATTACACAGCTTTATAAATTGGCACTCATCGGTTTTATATTGGTATGTCTTGTAATTTTTGCTTTCCGAAAGCCAATTATTGATTATTATGGTCAAAAACCTGAAAGACAGTATCTTGAATATCTCTGGTTTATTATACCGTTTCTTTTTGCCAATGCTGTTTTTGGCCTTAGCAGGCAAATAGTGGCCAACTACGGGAAGATAGTGTGGCCTTCAGCTTTGGAGGGCTCCATTAAAATCGTTTTTCCGGCCTTGTTTCTTGCTTATTACTGGCACTATATCCATCTTGACTGGGTAATAATGGGTGTTGGTATTTTTCTCTTTACCATAATGGCTTTGTCTTTGTGGTATGTGATGAAATCCGGTGCCGTTAAGCTAAAATTACCCAAAACAACTACATGGGGAATCGAGAAAAGAGAATTTTATCGCTATGCAGCTTACTTTACCCTTGGTAGTGCCGGTGCCATCATCGCTACCCGCATCGATACGTTTATGGTGGCATCCATGATTGACCTGAATCGCACCGGTATATATTCAATCGCTGCACTTGTGGCACTCAATATCGGCATACCTATCAATGCGGTTACAGCTATTTCTGCACCTATCATTTCACAAGCCATTTCTGTCAATAACTGGAAAGAAGTCGAAAAAATATACAAAAAATCATCCATCACTTTGTTGGTAGCCGGTTGTTTCTTGTTTTTACTTGTTTGGGTTAATCTTGATGACTTGTTCGGACTCATGCCGGATAATGACGAAATGATTGCGCATAAAGACATCGTTTTACTGCTTGCTGTTGCCAAACTTTTCGACATGGCTACGGGTGTTAATGATTCTATTACAGCTTATTCGGGGCACTACAAGCTTAATTTTTATTCACTGTTGTTGCTGGCTATACTTAATATCGTCGGCAATCTGCTTTTGATCCCCCAATACGGTCTGCTTGGTGCCGCTATTTCGCCAATGATAGCTTCGGTCATCTTTAATCTTGTCAAACTTGTGTATATAAAGTGGGCTTTCAATATGTACCCGTTTACCGTTAAGACCTTTGTACTTATTCTTATATCTGTTGCTGCTTATATCTTACTTTATTTTGTTCCTGATTTTGAAAACCATTTTATCAATCTTTGCATCAATTCTGCTTTGCTTGCCGCAATTTTCGTACCTGCTATTTATTTTTCAAAAATATCTGAAGATGTTAATTCAATTCTGGATAACATAATCTCTAAAGCCTTGAAATTATTAAAATTGAAGTAGAATCTCACGGTATTATTTCCGATTGGATTTAATTAACTATTTTTGCCTGAAATATTTTATCAACATGAATCTTTCTACCATATTAATCGAAAACCAGAATAATGTCATTATCCTGACCATCAACCGTGAAGCTTCTCTCAATGCACTCAATAAGTCGGTGTTTGATGATCTGGATTATTTTTTTACAAAAGGCCATCTCGATTTTCCACACATCAAAGGTGTGGTCATTACCGGTTCAGGTACTAAAGCTTTCGCCGCAGGCGCAGACATTAAGGAATTTATGGATTTTACTGCCGAGCAGGCACAGGCTCTCTCTAAAAGGGGGCATGATGTATTTGACACAATAGAAGGATTCCACGTGCCGGTTATAGCAGCCGTCAATGGTTTTGCACTCGGCGGAGGATTCGAACTTGCCCTTGCCTGTCACCTTCGTATAGCTGGCGAAAAAGCCAAGTTTGGCCTGCCGGAGGTTAATCTCGGGTTGGTGCCCGGTTATGCTGGTACACAACGACTTCATCAGTTGATTGGCAAGGCAAAAGCTCTTGAAATGCTGATGACTACCGATATGATAGGAGCTGAGGAAGCCACTAAGCTCGGAATAGCAAATCATGCTGTTGCTGCCGGTGAAGAAGTACCGAAAGCTATTTCAATCATTGAAAAAATTGCTACCAAAGGCCCTAAGGCGGTCGCTAAAGTTATCGAACTTACGAATATCTTCTATAATGGCACCGAAAATGGCTTCTCTGCCGAGCAAAGGATTTTTGGGTCACTGTTCCGCCAACCGGAATCAATAGAAGGTATCAATGCATTTCTTGAAAAAAGAACACCCGAATTCAGAAAATCATAATTGTTACTGATTATAGTCATGAACTTTGATCGTTATTGATGTGTTATCTTTGCGATTGAATGATTAATGTGTTACAATGATCGAAACAGATATTATTATTATTGGTGCCGGTCCGGCAGGATTATTTACTGTTTTTGAAGCAGGTTTGCTCAAACTGCGTTGCCACCTTATTGATTATTTGCCTCAGCCGGGTGGCCAACTTTCTGAAATTTATCCTAAAAAACCAATCTATGATATACCTGGTTTTCCGGAAGTACTCGCCGGCGAACTCGTAGATAACCTGATGGAACAAATACAACCATTCAAACCGGGCTTTACGCTTGGTGAAAGGGCAGACATCATTGAAAAAAACGAAGATGGCAGTTTTACGGTTATCACAAGCCGCGGTACCCGACATAAAGCTCCCGTTATTGCTATTGCCGGTGGCCTGGGTTGTTTTGAGCCTCGCAAACCACCAATTGACAATATCGCTGAGTTCGAAGATAAAGGTGTTGAATATATCATCAAAGATCCTGAAATATATGCCGATAAAACTGTACTGATAGCCGGTGGCGGTGACTCTGCTCTCGACTGGACTATCTACCTGGCTGATATTGCCGAAAAAGTGATAATGGTACACAGAAGAAACGATTTTCGCGGTGCACCGGATTCTGTCGATAAGGTGAAATACCTTGCTCAACAAGGTGTCGTCGAACTTATAACTGAGTCTCAGGTGACAGGCTTAGGCGGAAATGGAAGACTCCGTACGGTTAACATCGAGCATGACAAGCTCGGCACACTCACCAGAGATGTTGATCACTTTATTCCACTGTTCGGCCTAACACCAAAACTCGGCCCAATTGCTAACTGGGGCCTCAATATTGATAAACAAGCTATCGAAGTCAACACTTTTGACTATTCAACCAATGTCCCCGGCATTTTTGCTATTGGCGATATTAATACCTATGATGGCAAACTCAAACTCATTCTTTGTGGCTTTCACGAAGCTACATTGATGGTGCAGAGTGCTTTTAAAATCATTCACCCAGATCAAAAACTTTCTTTCAAATACACTACAGTCACAGGTATAGAAGCCAGATTATGATAGAAATAACCGTTATTGACAGAAAAGGGCAGGAACACCTGCTGGAAGCACCTACCGATATGAACCTCAACATGATGGAGCTATGTAAGGCGTACGAACTCCCGGTAAAAGGTACATGCGGTGGCATGGCACTATGTTCTACTTGCCATGTTTATGTTCTGTCTGACCAGCAATTGCCTGAAATGACCGCCGATGAAGAAGCCATTCTCGATACAGCCTTTTTCGTTAAGTCGAACAGCCGTCTAGGTTGTCAGCTAAAAATTACAGATAATATGAATGGTCTCCGTGTACAACTAGCACCCGAAGACGAAGAAAACTAATAGAAACAAAGTTTTGTTAGTATTATGCTTTTTTGACAAATTCTGATTTTAAGCCCATCGCTCCGAATCCGTCTATTTTGCAGTCGATGTTGTGGTCACCATCCACTAGCCTGATATTCCTAACCTTGGTTCCGGCTTTTATGCCTTGTGCCATTCCTTTTACCGGCAGGTTTTTGACTACGATCACCGAGTCACCGTTTTGAAGGATATTACCATTGGCATCTTTTACTACCAGGCCTGATTCTTCCGCAGGTTCTTCTGCCGGATTCCATTCATGGGCGCAGTCAGGACAAACAAATAATTCGTCCATTTGGTAAGTATAAGTGGATTTGCACTGTGGACAAGGTGGAAAATCTGACATATTGTTCTTTCTATTAATTCTTAATGTAGCAAAGTTAGGCTTTTTTACATAATTTTTAGCCCTTATAATACAAATTACCGCATGTGGCCTTTATCGGAATATAATTTCACTTATGTAGCTGAAAAGGCTGCCAATTGAAATTTTTTTCCAACAATGGATACTTCGATTTAGTTTAATACATATTTTTGTCATAACAGCACACTTATGCATAAACAAATCAGATGGCGCCGGTATCCCTTTGTGCGATTATTGCTTCCATTTGTTGCAGGTGTCGTACTTGCTGATATCTCTTTCTTTCCCAATTATTATTATTCACTCATTTTATTTCTACTTACTTTAGCAGGAGTTTTTTTATTTCAATTTTTTAAAAGAAGACCTTCCGCAGCTTGGCCAGATGGCATTTTGTTGTACTTTTTATTTTTTCTGCTTGGTATATTTACAATTCGAATACACGACCCTGGCTTATCTGATCAATATTTTAAACATTTTACCCCACTACAAAAAGCCAGCCTTGTTATCCGTATTGATGACCTTGATCCTTCCGATAATTGGTTCAAAATTAATGGCACCGTCATTCGTACACTTGACTCCAATAAAGTATGGCATCTAAGCAACGGGAAAATCCTGCTATTTGCTGCCCGCGATAGTGCTACTCTCTTGCCTGGTGATGTTGTCTGTGTATCCGGCAAGCTTATGGAGGTGCCACCACCCTTGAATCCAGAAGCTTTTGACTATAGAAAATACCTGTTCCGAAAGGATGTATTGTATGAAATATTTGCCAGAAAAGATGAATGGACAGTTACCGGGTATAAGGATATAAATCTGTCAATCCTTGCTTCAAATCTCCGTTTGCGGCTAGTGGCTCTCATTAAAGAATATGTAAAACCCGAAGGGGAAAATTCTGTAGCTGCCGCGTTGTTACTCGGCTACCGCAATGACTTGAGCGACGAACTCAATAACGCTTACATCAACACCGGATCTATCCACATTCTTGCTGTTTCGGGTCTGCATGTTGGTCTGGTAAGTGGTATTTTGATGCTTTTTCTGAATTTTTTTAAGAAAAATAATTTGACCGTTCGCTTGATAAAACTTACTGTAATACTCGGCTTCATCTGGTTTTTTGTGCTGCTTACAGGTGCAGGTGCTTCTGTTGTGAGAGCAGCTGTTATGTTTAGTTTTATTCATACCGGACAGTTGTTGCTTCGTCGGAAATATATTTATAACACGATAGCTGCGTCTGTGTTTGTTATATTAATATGGTGTCCTCAAATGTTGTTTGATGTCGGGTTCCATCTTTCTCTTTCAGCAGTGCTTGGTATCATAGCGCTTCAGCCATTTTTACTGCAACTTTACCATTCCGAAAATAAAATTATACACGGAGCTTGGGAATTGACAACTGTCACCATTGCTGCACAACTGGCAACACTGCCCATTGCACTTTACTATTTTCACCAAACGAGCCTTTATTTTCTCATTTCAGGCATTTTTGTAGTACCCATTTCTTCTTTTGCGCTATACGCTGGTGTAGGTTTAGCAATATTTCACTGGATTGTTCCAGTGTTGGCCAAATTGGCAGGAACCATCATGTATTGGTCTGTTTTCGCAATGAATTCTATCATATACGCCATCGCAGGAATGCCATATAATCTCATCACAGATATTCCATTCAATACTTGGGAATTCCTTTTATTATCTACAACTGTTGTCTTTGTTACGGTTTATGTTTCATTGAGACGTAAAGCTTTACTTTATATGGCATTGGCAGCTTTTTTGATATTTAGCATCACACGGATTGCTTTTAATTATGCTCATTCAGCCCAGCAGATTCTTATATTTTATAATACAAAGGAAAATGTGTTTGTTGATTATTTTAATGGAAATTCATGTATCAGCCTCAGAGAAAATACAGACCAACGTGAAGAGAAATATGTTGCGTCCGGAGCTCGAATGGCTTACCGTATTCTTGAAACGACCAACATACATACCGGCCAATCTTATTCGGGTATTTATAATTCCGATGAAGGCTTGTTAAGTGTCAGAAATTATAGGTTGAAATTTTTATTTAAAAATTCTGAAAACTTTTATGGAATCGGAGAGGGTACAAGCGTCTATGTATGCGAGGATGTTAGAAGTGAAGATTGTGTAAAAGATAAAATTCCGCAAATGGTTTTTCTAGGTAGTAAAATAGACTTTAGAACCAGAAAAAACTGGAAAAAGTTTTGTGCTGACAATAACATCAGGTGTATTGATTTGAAATCAGAATCTTACGTTTTAAAACTTTGATTATGGACAACAATCTGAGAGCGTATTTTTATTTTACGAAAAATGAACGAATTGGTATTCTCGTTGTGTGTTTTCTTTCGTTTTGTTTGCTTTTTGTACCGAAATTTTTCCAACAGTCAGGATTCTTGGCCAAACCAACAACCAGTAATGAATTGCAGGATGCGGACAATCGTGCATTAGAACATATTCATGCAAAATCATCAAACACAAGGAGTGCCGAACGGGAGGTAACCGAACATGAATACAAATATTCAGGAAAGTTGGATGTAAATACTGCTTCATTTAAACAACTGAAATCAATAGGTATTAGCTCAAAAACCGCAGCTATCATCATCAAATACCGCGACAAAGGCGGACAATTCCGCAATCTGGATTCATTTAAGAAAATTTATGGTATTACCGCAAATGAATTGAACAGCATTAGAGAGAAAGTCCTTTTTCCTGAACAGGACGCTTCAGCCACTGGTAATGCGGTGCTCAAACCTTTCGACTTTGATCCAAATTCAGTATCAAAGGAAGAACTGGCAGCCATGGGTTTACCTCTGAGAATTATTCAAACGATTTCCAATTTTAGAGATAAAGGCGGAAGATTCTATGAAAAGAACGACCTTGCAAAAATCTACGGAATGAAACCCGAATGGATTGAATCACTTTTGCCTTTTGTAAGCATAAGTGCAAATGAATCACCCCGTACTACGTTTGAATCAGCATTCGCCGAAGAACGCCAAAGCAATGTGAAGCCGAAAAATTACCGTACAGAAGTTCATAAATCTGAAGTATTTAATATTAATACTGCAACAAAGGAAGATTTGATGAAAATAAAAGGAGTAGGACCATTTTATGCTGAGAAGATTATAAAATTCCGCGATGCCTTGGGTGGCTTTGTGACGGTAGCACAATTAGCCGAAACCCGTGGTTTGCCTGATACCTTGGTTAAGTCGATCGCACCCCAGCTTACTGTAAATGGTGATGTCAACAAGTTGAAAATTAATCAGTTAAATAAATCGGATCTTGCCAGGCACCCGTACATAAGTCATCCGCAAGCATTGATATTGAGCAACTATATTCAACAACATGGCAAAATGCAGAGCCTGGAAGATGTTCGCAAAAGCAGAGCCTTTGAACCGGCAGAGCTTAATAAGCTCGTCCCTTATCTTGATTTTAGTGAATGAGCTAATGTAGCTTGCTCGAATGCCGTATTTTCTCAACTTTAACCAAATGCGGATTCTGGGTTAAATCATAAGCTAATCGTTAAATGATGTATGCCAGGCCGGTATAGCTTACTTAAACAATTTGCTACTTCATTGAAAAACCTGATATTGTTTATGAAGTCAACATTAGTTACATCAAGTATCACGATCGGGATGCTTGTTTCTACCCTGAAATAGTCAAAATAAACATCCTGTATTTTCTTCAGATATTCAGATGTGATCGGCGCTTCAAACTGTCGGCCTCTTTTCTGAATGTTATCGAGCAGATTATCAACTTTTCTGTGCAGGTAAAGTATTATTTGCGGCTTAGGGAAGGCAGAACTCAGTGTATGGAACATCTTTTGGAACATCCTGTATTCTTCATCCTTTAGGTTGTTGCGAGCAAACAAAAGTGTTTTTGTGTAAAAATAATCTGAAATGGTGAGGTCACTGAATAATTCCTGTTGTGGCAACATGCTCTGAAGCTGTTTGTACCGCTCAGTCATAAAGAAAAGTTCAAGCGGAAAAGCATAACGATCGGGTTCATTATAGAAATAAGGAAGAAATGGGTTATCTGTAAATTGCTCAAGTATCAGACGGCAATCAAATTGTTCGGCAAGCATTGTTGCCAATGTAGTTTTGCCGGCTCCGATGTTACCTTCAATTGCAATATAACTGTAAGGGATTGTCTGTTGTTCCATACTATTTACCCAAAATGACTACTTCATAATTATCTTTTGACCTCAGATACAGTTCTTCCATATTGTGGTGTAGCAACGGATGCTTGAATTCCGGAGCTATTTCCATCATTGGCAATATAGCAAAGTTGCGCTCGTGCATGTGCGGATGGGGTATCTGCAAATCTTTCTGCTTGATGACCTTGCGACCAAAGAACAAAATGTCGATGTCTATCTCACGTGGTGCCCATTTTTCCCTTTTCTCTCTACCAAGTTCCTTCTCTATCCTTTTGATTCGTGCTAATAGTAAATCTGGTGTAAAGGTGGTTTCGATTTCAATTGCCATGTTGTAATAGACTTCCTGACCTTCTACCTTCCATGGTTCGGTCTCGTATATTGAAGATTTCTTCTTTACCAACCCACATTCTTTGTGGATAAGTTTTACAGCATTCTCTAGTTGTTGTTTTTTGTCTCCTATATTGCTACCCAACAGCAAGAAGACTTTGGTCCTCGTCATCATTGCGTAAAATTAGTGAAATTGTAAAGATTTTCGGTAAGTTTTCTTCAGAAATTATGTGAATAATTAACACTCCAACTATTTTCTACTTATATCAAAGTAAAGGCCTTAACTTTGAGCCATCAATAATTAGAGCAACCTGATGACCAATAACAGAATTCATTACCTTGAAACTGAAAAGCACAAAGCAGATATACATGTTGAAATAAAAAGACCAAAAGGTGCAGGATTGCTTCAGTTTGGGTTTTCTGTCATGCAGAAAATTGCTCCAAAATGGTCCGCTGAAAAGGCTTTCTCTTTGTTCATTACACCTATGCGGAGAGCAAAACATAGCTTCGAAGATGAATTGTTGAAGGAAGTTATCAGGCACGAAACGATATTTGACAATAAAAAAATACGTGTTTATGAATGGAAGGGCGGCGATAAAAAGGCCGTTTTGGCCCATGGCTGGGAATCAAGGGCGACCGCTCTGAGAACTGTAGTGCCACAACTACGCGAACGTGGTTTTACAGTATATGCCATTGATGCGCCGGCACATGGTGAATCGGAAGGCAAACAAACCAATGTAATCGAATATGCACATTTAATTGGGCAGGTAGCCAGAGAGTTCGGAGGATTTGATATAGCAGTGGCACACTCATTTGGTGGCCTGGCTCTTAGTTATGCTCTTGTCGAAATTCCCGGATTCATGGTTCCAAATGTTATAATGGCAGGGCTTCCAGCCTCTACCAAACTCGCACTCCAAGGCATGTACCGTTTTTTACACCTCGAACGTCCTGTCCAGGAATTGATTGAGAAAAAGATCTACGAATCAACAAATTACTCCGCAGACGAACTGAGCGTAGCACATCTTTCAACAAAATTCCAAAATGTAAATGGGCTTTTATTCCATGATGAAAAAGATAATCTGGTGCCACTCTATACAGCTATTGATTCAGTTAATGCCTGGCAGTCATCAACGCTTTATGTGACACACGGGCTGGGTCATTTCAGGGTTATCAAATCGAAAGAAGTACTCATGACTATGTTCGATTGGGTTGACCATCACTTTTCCCACCCAAAAGCATTTTGATAGCTGCTAAATATCTACTTACTTCTTCTTTCACCACCGGAGATAATACAAGCAAACCAATAAGGTTAGGGAAGACCATAGCCAGTATCATTGAATCGGAGATGCCGATAACACTGTTGAGCTGAATACTGCCCCCAATCACCACAAATATCAGAAATATTACCTTGTATGAGAGTTCATTGCTTTTTGTCCTGCCAAATAAATACAACCACGCCTGAAGCCCGTAATAGCTCCAGCTAATCATGGTAGAAAATGCAAATAAAAATACAGCCAGAGCCAGTATATAAGAAAAACCCGGTAACGTAGTTTCAAAAGCAGCCGATGTAAGCGCCACGCCATTCAATCCGGTGCCGGAACCATACTCCAGAAAATGATGATTGGTATTGCTAATGACAATGATTAATGCAGTCATGGTGCATACTATTATGGTATCAATAAATGGTTCGAGCAATGCTACAATGCCTTCAGATGCAGGATATCTGGTGCGTACTGCAGAGTGGGCAATGGCCGCCGAACCCACGCCGGCTTCATTCGAAAATGCCGCCCGCCTAAACCCCGCAATTAATACTCCAATGACACCTCCTGCTATCGATTGGGCAGACAATGCACCCTCGAATATAGCTCCAAATGCAGCAGGTACATAACTGTAGTTAATCCCAATAACCACAAGGCCAGCAATAATATATATACCACACATGAATGGTACTATTTTTTCAGCCACAGAACCTATGCGTTTTATTCCACCAATGATAACCACACCTGTCAAAATAGCCAGAAAAATACCAATAAAGAAACCCGTATTTCCGGAATCGAGCTTAAAAATGTCTTTGACAATTGCCGCCGATTGGTTAGACTGAAACATGTTGCCGCCACCAAGTGAACCACCAACACAAAATATAGCGAATACAACAGCTAATATTTTACCAATGGTCTTATATCCTTTCTCTGCTAAGCCTTTTGATAAATAATACATCGGCCCTCCATATACGGTACCGTCAGGACCTATATCACGGTATTTTGTGCCCAGGGTACATTCAGTGAATTTCGATGACATGCCCAGAAAACCTGATATGATCATCCATACGGTTGCTCCGGGTCCTCCAATAGCTATTGCAATGGCTACTCCTGCTATGTTACCTAAGCCAATGGTACCTGAAAGTGCACTCGATAATGCTTGAAAATGACTAACTTCTCCTTGCACCGATTCGTCTCTGATGGTATCTACAATGTCTTCATCCACTATATTTACCAAACTACTTGTGTATATCGGATGCTTTATACTTTCAATGTTTTTATACTTTCCACGCAAGGTGCTAATGGCATGTTTAAAGTATCTTATATTAGGAAAACCAAAGTAAATTGTACAATATACAGCCGCAAAAATCAAAAAACACAGTACAAGTGGCATCGCATTATCCCCGGGTAAGGGAATAGGGTAGAATACGTACTTTTCAATAAAATCTGATGCAGGTTTTACTGCCTTGTCGATCGTCTCGTCAATTCCGGCAGCATAAATATTTCCAACAAATAATAACCCGGCAATTGAAGCTGTTATGCGTCTGAACATACTTTGATATTTTGGCTAAAAGTAAATATATTTTTTTCTTTCTTGCCAAATATTAAGTAAAAATTCAAATCATCGATAAAAAATAATTTTGTAATTATTTGTCAATCAGTATTATGTGAGAATAGCTTTTCTGCTCTATATCAACGATTTGTTTTCTACAAAGCCTAAGATGTGAAAGATCCAATTCTCAATTGGGTTCTATAAGGTTTATTTCCCTTCAGGTAATGCAATGTTCAAGCCTGTCGAATCAGCTCCGCTAACAACACCGCCTCCTACTTTTTGACCATTCTTATATTCATACTCGGCAATTAGTACGCTCTTATCATTGAAAAATTTTACTTTACCATCGACTACATCATCCTTATAATCAACCTCTTTTCTTGGTGGGCCAAGTTCAAAATATTCACGCTGCACACCGTTCTTTTTTCCATCCTTATAAAATGTCTCCTTCATTCGGCGACTACCGTTTTTATATTCTGTGACCACACCGTTCAGAAAATTGTCGCGATAAAGTGCTTGAAGCAATATCCGACCGCGGTCATCAATGGTAATAAATGTTCCGTCCACTTTTCCATCAATAAAACTCCTGATGGCTACAACACGCCCGTCCGGATAATAGTTAAACCATGTACCTGTCTTTTTTCCATCAAGAAAAAATCCTTCCTCAATGGTATGCCCGTTTTCGTCTTTCTTAGTCGCTCTTTTGTAATTGCTACCGGGAATGTCTGCTATCTCAAAATCCTTCATATCACCCGATCCCTGTACCGAATTGTCGGTTGGTGTGGATGTGGCAGTATTTGTTTTGGCTCCTTCCTTACATGAAATGAAGGCTATTAAGCTGATTATAAAGAGAAAATGCAATTTCATAGTTCTTATATTTTAATGTGTACTTTACGATTTCAAATAAAAATAAGTTTCAACCGATGGTAAAATGATTTGTTTATCTATCTTTAGATAATAATCTTCGGACAAATGAATAACAAAGAAATAGCAAAACTTTTCTCCGAACTTGCAGACCTAATGGAATTGCAGAATGAGAACCCGTTCAAAATAAAATCATACAGAAACGCTCATGTGAGCCTTCGCAAAATTGATACGCCCCTAAATACGCTTTCGCAAACAGAAATGGAAGTATTGCCGGGAGTTGGTAAGGCTATCGCTGAAAAAATTACCCAAATAGTGAGTACCGGCAAGATGCCTACACTCGAAAAATATAGAGCAATAGTGCCTGAAGGTGTTCGGGAAATGCTGAAAGTACACGGCCTGGGTCCCAAAAAGATAGATGTCATCTGGCGAAAACTTGGGATAGAATCTCCCGGCGAATTACTTTACGCATGTGATGAAAACCGACTCGTCGAACTCCCGGGCTTTGGTACAAAAACACAAGAAGATGTAAAATCAAAACTTGCATTTTACTTTAATGCCTCCGGCAAATATCTTTATCCGAAAGTATCAGAAACACTTCAAACTATACTGGACGAACTCAATGAAAAATATCCAAGGCTTAATATTCAATTCACCGGTGAGTTACGGCGTAAATGCCAAATTATCGAAAAAATCGAACTGGTCTGTAATGACGTACCTGATCTTTTAAATATACTTGCCCAGCTGGGCGACGTAGCTGAAAATTATGAAGGGAATCTGATTTTGTCACGCGAAGATTTTGATGAAATAATAATAATACCTGCATCTGAAGATTCTTTTGGAACAGTATTGTTCGAAACCACCGGCCCTTCTGAATTTGTAGAGAAATTTCGCTCTCATTATCAGGTGCCAAAAAATATTGCTGATGAATCGGCTGTGTTCGAAGCAGCTCAGCTGGATTACTTCCCTCCGGTATTGCGCGATAATGATTTTGAAGTGGATAATTTCTTAAAGGATAAAAAATCAATACAATTAATCGAATACAAGGACATCAAAGGCATCGTACATAATCACTCTACCTGGAGCGATGGCATTCATACACTACATGAAATGTCAGAGCATGTAAAATCAAACGGATTTGAATATTTTGTAATTTCCGATCATTCAAAATCTGCATTTTATGCCAATGGCCTCTCAGAAGAAAGGGTGCGGGCACAATGGAACGAAATTGAAAGCCTGAATAAAGATTACATTGATTTCAAGATATATAAAAGCATTGAATCAGACATACTAAGCGATGGTTCACTCGATTATCCGGATGAAGTACTAGCAGGTTTCGATCTGGTCATAGCATCTGTACACAGCAACCTCAATATGGATATTGATAAAGCTATGAAACGGCTCATTGCAGCTGTTGAAAATCCTTTTACCAGGATACTTGGGCACCCAACAGGCCGGTTGCTGCTTGCCCGTAAGGGATACCCTGTCGATCATGCCAGACTCATAGATGCCTGTGCAGCCAATAACGTAGCAATAGAATTGAATGCCAATCCACTCCGTCTTGATATCGACTGGTCGTGGATACCCTATGCCATGCAGAAATCTGTACTCATAGCCATTAATCCGGATGCACATAACAAATCAGGTATATTTGATATACGTTTTGGCATAAATGCTGCTCAAAAAGGTGGACTCACTGCAGATGCCTGCCTGAATTCCATGTCGCGTAGCCGATTCGAACACTGGCTCCATAACAAGTGATATTAATAAACTATTGGAAAATTTTTAACATCACCTTAACAGCAATAATCATTACAATATTGATAACTTTGCGTTTAAATTTCAAAAGTAATCTTTTAAACAAAAAATTCTTTACAAAATGAAAAAATCTCTTTTTTTACTTGCTTTTGTAGTGTCATGCAGCCTTGTGACATTCACATCTTGCAAGTCAGACAAAGCAGCTGACACTACAGCAGCCACTACAACACCAACCGATGGCCAGGCAGTAGCTACTCCGGTTTCTGCTGAACAGACTGGTTCTGTGACCACCACTACTACCAATGCTAATGGTACGAACGTTACCGTTAACTCTCAACAACCGGTAAGTGTTGGTTCTTCTCCTGAAGGTGCCGCAGCAGCAGCTCCTGTAGGCCCTACCACTAACATTACCTTCAAGGAAACCACTTTTGATTTTGGTAAAATCAAGGATGGTGATGTATCTAAGCACGAATATACTTTCACCAACACAGGTAAAGAACCGCTCATCATCAGCGATGCAAAAGGTAGCTGTGGATGTACTGTACCAACTTGGCCAAAAGACCCTATCGCTCCGGGTAAAACGGGTGTTATCCACGTAGAGTTTAACTCTAAGGGTAAATTGGGGCCACAAAGCAAGAAAGTTACCCTTACTGCAAATACCAATCCTGCACAGACTTTCCTAACCATCAAGGGTGAGGTGACGCCTGTTAAATAAATTTTTAGAGAATAATTTTCCTCAGAATGGTCTGTGTAACAAATAGTTGCACAGACCATTCTGTTTTATTACATTGTGTGTCCTACTTATTTGATGTAGCACTGTTTGCTTAATGTGCTTTTTTTATTTGTGACATTTAGATTAAAATTGCGTCAGATTATTATAGTTAATAGTTTTTTGTGTAACATTTTTCTTTCTAAATTTATTGTTTTTGTCTTCAATGCTTATTCTGAAATGCTCATTCATCCTTATTTCAGTCTTTTTCAAGCTTTTAGATAGCCTGAATGTAGATGGAATCATTTTGGCATAATTTTAGAGAAGGTTTAATTATATTTTTTTTACATATAAAAAAATAAAGACAAATTTTGTCCCTGACATTCCGTAAATACCGATTATGAAAGTAAAAGTACATCTAAGGTTAATAGTATGCTTGGTATTTTTTGCTAACCTGAGTTTTATACAAGGTTATACTCCTTCTTATTTTAACCCCGATACCATTCATTTACCTTCTGAGCTTTTCAAACAGACCAATGACTGTACTGCAAAGCTAGACTTGTGTCTCGATGATCTTGCCAACCCCGGCGATCTACAGATTACTGTGAACGACAGTGTATATACCGGCTCAATCGCTAATTGTCAGGAAGACTCAAGCTTCATCTACACATTGTTTACTTTGTACGGATTTGGAAAATTAGGTCCGTATCATCTCGATAAATGGGAAGTAAATGGGCAGGTTTTTTCCGGTTTTTTCCAAAACCCGGATGAACTCCTGATTTTAATGAACAACTGGGACCCGGCTGGCAACTGGACTTATGACCCCAATACCTTCCTCATTTCCGGAGGTAAATCGGGCTCCGATTATTCAGAAATGGACGTGACAGTTCTATCCCTTGGTGGTGCAAAAGGTTATATCGGGCTTAATATCGGCATTAACGGAACAGGAGTGAAGATCTTTTTGGAGACAGGCAAACACCATATCATTTTTACAAATACTATAACGAACGTTTCAGACACAGTCGATCTCCAATATGTATGTGTAAAACCTTCTGTGGTATATAATACTGTACAAAAATCTAAATCGGACGTTTACTGCCTTGATGCAAGCGAACTTACCGGTCCGATTGTATCTGTTATTAATATTTGTCCGGATCATAGTGGCAGTAATGTCACCTACAGTATATTAGCAAACAATTGTATCCAGTTTACCGGGCTCGAAGTTGGGGTAGATACCTTTTGTGCAAAATATTGTGATGCCAATGGTATCTGTGACACTACTACCATTATTACTAAGGTAACACCTCCTACAGGTTCGAATGATATTGTTATCAATATTTTTGAGCTCACAGACACACTTCACTGTTTTGACATTTCACAACTTCCGGGCAATGCTGTTTCTATGGTAAATATCTGTCCGGATGCAGCCGATGGCGATGTTGATTTTTATACAAATAATGTTGATTACTGTGTATTCCTGACCGGCTTATCGGTCGGTTCTGATACTGCCTGCTATGTTATATGTACAGATTCGTCGTATTGCGACACATTCAAGCTTATAGTAAATGTGCTGCCATTACCAAAAGCTGATACGGTTTATCTGAAGGTAAAGGAAAAAAACTCGATTGTATATTGTCTCGATCTTAGCGAATTGCCCAATGGCTATAAGTCAATTGAAAATATTTGCCCCAATGCAGCAGGTGATAATGCAAAAATCTCTTTTGACTTCGCCTCAGCCTGTATGGGCATCAAGGGTTTGAAAGCACCCGGTAAGGACACTGCCTGTTATGTGGTATGCGATGCCAGCAATATATGTGATACCATTATTGTCATCATCGATGTTTACAAGGATCCAAATCCGCCAAAGGTCATAGATATTACCATCGAATACAATGAAGTTATTTCTTATTGTATTGATACAACGCAACTTTCGGGCAACCTTGTTTCTATCACGAATGTGTGTCCCGATAAGTCAGGCGTTAATGCCGATGTGGCACCTGATCCGGCTACCTATTGCGTGTATGCTTTAGGAATATTGCCAGGTGTCGATTCTGCCTGTATCGTTGTTTGTACGGATGCCGGCATCTGTGACACTACCATCATTATCTATCACGTGGTAGAACACACCGACCCAACTGAAATTATTGTTGACGTTGTAGAAGGTACCACTATTCAATATTGTATTGATCAGTATTTGGTTTGTACACCAATTATTTCAGTACAAAACTTCTGCCCCGACAAATTATTTGACAATTCGGAGATAACACCCGGTAACGATCCACTGTGTTTTAATATTGCCGGTATAAATCCGGGCGGTAAAGATACATTGTGCCTGAATATCTGCTGCGATTTTGGCAACTGTGATACAGTTTTCCTAATCATCAATGTACTGCCTGCTTCGCACCATAAACTCATCCAACTCACCGTTAAGGAAGAAGAATTTTTAAAATATTGTATAGACCCTAATACTGTTTGTTCGCCTATCTTGTCTGTACAGAATATTTGCCAGGGTTCTGCAGGTACTTATGCGCAGATAGCCTACGAACCAAATACCGGCTGCGTACTCATAGATGGGCTCGAAGCGGGTGGCACAGATTCTATTTGTCTGGTGTTTAATTGTGGCAATGTGACCGATACGGTAATAGTAGCTGTTCATGTCATTAAAGACGGTACCAAAGAAGTTGTAAATCTATCCGTTCCGGAAGGGGAGACAATGGTTTATTGCCTTGACCCGACTGCTTTATGTTCACCTATTCTGAGTATTGAAAATATTTGCCCTGGTGCTTCCGGAGAAAACGCCATCATAGATTTTGACGCATCTACCGGCTGCGCATTTATTCAGGGAATCAAAGCAAATGGGGCAGACTCTCTCTGCCTGGTAATTAAATGTGCAGGACAGTCGGATACAGTCATAGTCATTGTGCAGGTAACACCACCTGTAAATAAAAACCTTAAAGAAATAACCATCAAGGTTGGTGATGAAATACTGTATTGTTTTGATGAAAAAGAACTCTGCTCACCAATACTTTCTGTTGAAAATATCTGCCCGGATGCTTCGGGTGAAAATGCACTCATCCAGCTCGATCCATATAATATTTGTGCTAAGATTACCGGTTTCAAACAAGGCGATGATTCACTTTGCCTGGTAGTCAATTGTGGTACAACATCCGATACGGTTACACTTATCGTCCATGTATTGCCTTATAAGAATAATCAGACTGTAGAAGTAACAGTCGAAAAAGGTAAAACGCTTGAGTATTGTTTTACGGAAGCCGGTGTTTGTATGCCTGTGCTTTCTATTGAAAATATTTGTGGAAATACTGTTTTTGATAATTCTTCAATAGTATTTGACAGCATTACGCTATGTGCTAAAATAAAAGGAGTGGCAGCCCCGGGTACAGATACACTTTGTCTGGCATTTTGCTGCGGACCTAATAAATGCGATACAGTCACATTGCTCATTCATGTGATAGAAAAGAACAATCCGCCTCTAGTGGTTAATCTGACCATTGATGTCACCGACACCATTCAGTATTGTCTTGACTTGTCTGATCTTTCTACAGGTGTGGCAAGCATTCAGAATCTATGCCCTCAGCAAAGTGGCAATTATACACAGTCCAGCTTTGATCCTGTTACCAATTGCTTTACTTTCATCGGTGTACAGCCTTTTGGTCAGGATATCTTCTGTATGGTGGCTTGTGACAGTACAGGTTTCTGTGATACGACAATAATATTTGTAAATGTCATTCCAAAAATAATAACACCTGAAACAGTCAATCTTACAGTATATGAAGGCGCTACAGTAAAATATTGCCTCGACACTACAGAAATCGGGTCTGCTATTGTGAGTTTTATCAATTTCTGCCCACAGTCAATGGGGCAAAATGCTTCGATGAGCTATGATAGTAATACGCATTGTATAGAGTTTAAAGGCATTCAGGCATTTGGTACGGATACTGCCTGCATAGTTATCTGTGGCTCCAATGGATTCTGCGATACTACTACTATCATTGTCCAAGTCGTAAAGAAACAATTCCCCGACACACTCTATTTCAATGTGAAAGAAGGCGGGTCACTCCAGCATTGTTTTGATCCTGACCTCATAGGCGGTAACATTTCATCTATTGTCAATATCTGCCCTCAACAGTCGGGTACCAACGCAGCTTATTTTTACCTGCTTACAGATACCTGTGTGACCATAGTAGGTATTGCAGTAGGTGGACCTGATACAGCATGCTTTGTCATCTGCAATAATCTCGGTTATTGCGATACGGTAACATTGATTACCAATGTCTATAAAGATGATGTCAAAATAGTGTATGATACAATTCTTGTACATTTTAAGGATACTTTATGCTTTGATATCAGTGGTTTTGATCCTAATACTATAAAGATTGAGAATATCTGTCCGGATGAATCGGGCACGTTTGTAGATTTTACCATTTCGGGCGACACCGCCTGTGTGTATTATACAGGCCTAGGCATTGGTACGGATACAGCATGTATTAAAATATCAGATGCTGACAGTAATTCGTTGCTAACGCACATTATCGTTACGGTCATTCCGCCTGCTCCGGACATTATTACAGACATCATTCATGTTGACAGTACAAAAGTATATTGTCTTGATACGACCGAACTGGCTGGCAATGTTCTAAGTGTTGTAAATATTTGTCCTGACCAGAGTAGTGGCAATATATCATATACCATCAACGAGCAGACGGCTTGTGTTACTGTTACCGGACTTGTGCCGGGCAAAGACACACTGTGCTTGGTATATTGCGATACCTTTGGCATCTGCGACTCTACTACCATTTTCATAACAGTCATCGAAAACAACGCAAACCCGATAGCAGTTGATGATTCGGTGAGTACGAATATTAATGTTCCGGTAGTCATCAATGTGCTTGGCAATGATGTAAATCCGGGTGGTGCCGGTGTTGTTACGATATTGCCTCCATCATTGGGCGGTACAGGTCCAAACCACGGAACAGCGACAGTCAATGCTGATGGTAGCATTACCTACATCCCGGATGATGGTTATTGTGGCGAAGATATATTCACATACTTGTTGTGCATTGGACAAAACTGCGACCCTGCTGTGGTGATAATCAACATAGAATGCCCGCCTAATCAAACAGATACGCTTGAGGTATTTAATGGATTTTCACCGAACGGTGACGGAAAAAATGACGTATTCACCATAAAGAATATTGAAAAATTCCCTGACAACAAACTCTACATTTTCAACAGATGGGGCAACAGGGTTTATTTTGAAGAGAAATATCTGAATACCTGGGAAGGCACATGGGAGAATAAGCCACTGCCGGACGGTACATATTTCTACATCATTGAAGACGGAAAAGGCAAAACATACTCAGGATATTTGGTAATTTATAGGTAAAGATTTAAATTGACCCAAATTATGTATTTGATTAACAACGAATTAAAAAAAGACATCAAGTGAAAAAATTATTAATAGCATTCTTGTTCCTTTATGCGGGCAATGTTTTCAGCCAGCAGGACCCGATGTTTACCAAATATATGTTCAACAGTCTTTGGTATAATCCGGCTTATGCAGGTTCGCAAGATCACATGTCGATTTCCCTCATTCACCGATCTCAGTGGATTGGCCTCCAAGGTGCACCTACTACCCAGACTTTTACCATACACACACCATTACGAAATGATAAGGTTGGTATTGGTTTTAACCTTGTGAACGACAAAATAGGCCCGACCAACACACTACTGGCTAATCTGGCATACGCTTACCACATACCGGTTGGTTTTGGTCGATTGTCCTTCGCATTGCAGGCAGGTGTTAATAATTTCAGAGCCGATTGGTCAAAACTAACCATTCAGGATCCTGATCCGAACTTTGAAGTTACACCCAACAAATGGCTGCCTAACTTTGGAGCAGGCGTATATTATTATACCAACAGATTCTACGCCGGCCTTGGTGTGCCACATCTGATAGAGTACGATCTATCTCCGAAAGAAGTAGATAATGACCTGTATGCAAAACAATACAGACACTATTATTTCTCAATGGGCGGAGCCATTAATGTCAATGGGCCGGACGTTGTCTTCAAACCATCATTGCTTATTAAAAATGTTGGTCTGCTAAGCAAGTATAGCAAAGAAGTTGCTTTCCAGTCTGTGACTGCTCCAACAGAGTTTGATATCGACCTTTCATTCTTGTTCTATCAGTCGCTGTGGGTGGGTACAGCATTCCGTTCGTCTGTAGAGGCATTTGATAACGATAGAAGTACATACGACTCATGGGATGTATGGGCGAGCTACCTGATGAGCAACGGCCTCCGCATCGGTGTTGCTTATGATTATTCACTACCCAAACAGCTACGTGCCATCAACGATGGTTCATTCGAAGTTATGCTCGGATACGAATTCGACTACAAGACAAATAAGATCGTAACACCAAGATATTTCTAAATATTCCACGAACATTCCATAAACCATTGAATATGTCAGTCAGAAAAGTAATTTTAATCGTCATGAGCATCGTAATGCTTGCGTCTGTAGCAGAAGCCCAGAGAGCAGACCTGAAACGTGCCGGAAAAATGATGAAAAATCTTGAATACAAGGAAGCAATTCGTATTTACAACAAAGTACTGGAGAAACGCGATAATGCTGAAGCAAAAATAAATATTGCAGAAGCTTACCGCAAAATCGACGATGCTGAAAATGCCGAGTACTGGTACGGACAAGTGGTCATCCTACCTGAAGCTCAACCCATTCACCAGTTATATTACGGTGAGGCATTGCAGAAAAATGGCAAGTGCGATAAAGCAAAGGAATATTTCAAAAAATATAACGAAGCTGTACCTGGTGATGTCAGGGGCAAACAATTGCTTGCAGCATGTGATATGCAGGAAGACCTGATGAATAAAAACGGTGATATTTATACAATCGACTATTTGCCATTTAATTCTAACCTCGATGATTTTGGTCCGGTTTTCTATAAAGGTGCTCTTGTGTTTGCCTCCGAGCGCGACAAAGGATATGCTGTCAAACGCGAACATACCTGGACGGGCCTTCCTTTTCTCGACTTGTTTCAGGTTGACTCAAAAGACCTCAACAATAAAACTTGTACACCTCTTGCATTCGGAAAACCTAAAAAATTCAACGCATCACTCAATACTAAGTATCACGATGCTGCGGTAGCATTTAATAGTGATTATTCAGAGATATATTTTACACGCAATAATTATTTGTCTGGCAAAACCGGTAAGAGCGATGAAAATATCGTAAACCTGAAAATCTATACTGCAAAAAGCCAGGGCGATGGTTGGGGCGAACAGGAAAGTCTGCCTTTTAACAGCGACGAATACTCTGTTGCGCATCCGGCCTTAACAGGTGATGGCAATACACTGTATTTTTCTTCCAATATGCCCGGAGGATTTGGTGGTATGGATCTGTATAAAAGTGTGAAGGAGAATGGCAGATGGTCACCTCCGGTGAATTTGGGTGCAGATATCAATACAGAAGGTAACGAAATATTTCCCGTATGGCATGCCAGCAACAGACTGTATTTCTCATCCGACGGTCATACCGGTTTGGGTGGTCTTGATATTTTTATGGTATCAATACAGCCTGATGGCTCCATGGGCGTACTCGAAAATATTGGTTATCCTATTAACACCAATGCAGATGACTTTGGTTTGATTGTTTCTGAAGATGGTCTTTGTGGCTTCTTCTCATCAGACCGTGACGGTGGACTGGGACGCGATGATATTTATTATTTTAAGAAAACCGCCTCACCACTCGAAGTATTAGTGTATGACGAATTATCAGGCTTGCCTATTGAAGGCGCTGTCGTAAAAAGTAATTGCCGAAACATTACCCGTACTACCAATAAAGAAGGGCTTGCATATTTTGACATAAAACTAAACGAATGCTGTAAGCTTACTGCTGATAAAGAACTATACGCACAAAAAACGGTTGAAACCTGTGCAAAAGATGCTATGCTTGGCGATAAGGTAATGGCAAAAATACCGATGAAAAAGAAAAAGCAGTTTGTCCTCGAAGGTGTTGTGTTCGACCAAAGTACAGGATTGCCGCTTGAAGGCGCAACTGTGTATCTCACCAGCTACTGCGATGCTACCAAAAATACCAATCTGACAACAGACAAAGAAGGCCGTTATTCGTTTAGCGTGGATGAAAATTGCTGCTTCAAGGTGAAGGGTGAAAAACTCAACTACCTGGCAGACTCTCAGGATAGCCTGTGTACAGTCAATCTGCCCGAAGAAGCTCACCTAATGGGCAATCTGTATTTACAGCCTACGATGGGTAACGCACTGACAGCTAAACCACAGAAGGTTGTTAAAGATCTTAAAACAGGCAAATACATAAATTCTGATACCGGAATGCCTTTCACAGGTGTGTCTAATGGTATCGCCTATAAAGATGGAGTCATTACCGGAAAGTCAAATATGTTTGAACCAAGCCAGTACACAAATGGTGATGGACTACCGGTGGCTTATTTGCTAGATGTTTATTATGATTTTGATAAATTTGACCTGCGCGATGAGTCTATGCCTGAATTGAATAAACTGCTCACCATGATGCAAGAAAACGATAAGCTCATCATCGAAATCTGCTCATTCACTGACGCACGTGGTGGGTCTCGATACAATAAAAAACTGTCTCAAAAACGTGCTCAATCAGTTGTTGACTGGATGGTCGATAAAGGTGTAGCTCGTGACAGAATGGTTCCTAAAGGTTATGGAGAATCGATGCTTACAAATGGCTGCGCAAATACCGTAAAATGTAGTGAACAACAACATCAGATGAACCGCCGTACTGAATTCAAAATTATAGGATGCAAAGGTTGTACCGATTTCAAAACGAAGAAAATTTCAAAACCAAACGAGAAAGCAAAGGTTGACCCATGTATCAATTGCCCTTTCTGATGCGATTGTAAAATCTTAATTTTCACATTTACAAATGGGTTGCACGATGTATGTTTTGCAACCCATTTCTAATTTTTATGAAGATGAAATTTGCCATTTTTGGCCAATAGCCGTCGGGGATTGTATATTTTTTGCCACATTTTTCTTCAAATAGCATAAGTATTTGCCATATTTAGCGTTTTTGTGATAACTTCGCAGCTGAACATATTAAAATTACTAATAAACAATATTCTCATGAGATTCATTTTGTTATTCGCGATAATCGTTTTTTCTACTGCAAATATCTTTGCTCAGACCAATACTAAGAAAGCTGATAAATTCTTTGAACTCCAGCAATTCGAAAAAGCCATTGATGCCTACCTTAGGGTCATCGAGAAATATCCAAACGAATCGAGCGCTTATCTCCAGATAGCTGAATGCTTTTATTTTACAAATAAAATGCGGGATGCCATAGAATGGTATGAAAAAAAAATAAACGAACCCGATGTTGACCCAAAATATACCTTGCATTATGCTCAGGCTTTGCGTTCAACAGGCAGTACCGACGAAGCGAAGATATGGTTTAAAATCCTCCAGGCAAAAGACACAATAGCAGCTCCGCACTACCTGAAAATGTGCGAAACAGCAATCGCCAACAAAGGAAAGACACCTGTGCACGAAGTCAAAAACGAATACATTAATTCACCATCAAAGGATTTCAGTGGCGCATTTTACAACAATATGTTTGTGTATGGTTCAGGTCGTACCGATCTCGTGTTGCCTGGTAAAAAACTCAAGCTACCGGGTGAAGGAAAGGCATTCAATAGGTTGGTAACAAGTACACCTGACCAAAACGGCTATCTAAAACCACCTGCTTTGTTTCATTCCGAATTGCAGGATCAGAATAACGACATGCCGGTATCTTTTAGCACAGACAATAAATGGGTGGTCTTTACAAAGGGTAGTTATTATGAACATGAACGACCATTCTCAGGTACAGGCAAGGAGCACAACCTTTACATAGCACGCGTCAATGACAGAGGCGTGTGGATGGATGTCAAAGCAATGCCTTTTAACGTGAACGGTTATTCTACTACATGGCCATTTTTGGCGGAAAACGGACAAAAACTATACTTTGCAAGTAACAGGCCGGGCGGTTACGGAGGTTATGACATATATGTGTCGCAGCGCTTCGGCGATAAATGGTCGGAGCCGGCTAATATTGGTGATAAAGTCAATACGGCAGGTGAAGAGATTTCACCTTTTATTATGGGAGACAAAATGTATTTTTCATCCGACTGGTATTCAGTTTTCGGCGGATTTGATATTTGCATTGCACAGAAAGATGACCAAAAATGGCAAAATCCACAGGTTTTGCTTACGGGCATTAACTCCAGCTACGATGATTATGCTTTTGTCTGGAATACCGATAAGAATACAGGTTATTTTACATCAAACCGTGAAGGTGGCAAGGGTGGTGACGACATCTACCGGGTCAGAAACATTGGTGCGCCTTACACACTGATAGTAGAAACACCTACAGGTGAAACCATTGACCTGGCTGTAGTGGATGCCAATGACTGTGGCTTGAGTGTCATGTCAACCAATACTGAAGGGAAAGTTTTCTTTAAGACATTGCCTAAAGAAAAATGTAGCTGTACCATTTCGCTTGATGGCTATGAGACTCAAAAACTGGAGGTGACCAGAGATGAGGTTTTTGGCTCACAAACCCGTAAAGTAGTACTCCAGCCAAGAATCATCGAATATACCTTTCAACTCATCATGAAATCAAATGGCGACCCGGTACCTTCCATTCCGGTCGAGATATCGACTCAGGCAGGCGAGTCTGTCCAAAAACTCTTGTCTGATGCAGCAGGTGAATTGAAAATCAACCTAACCAAGGACAAAATGTATTTCTTCAAAACAATGTCTGATAATTTTAAATCGGAATCGAAACTCGTTAATACTTCAGCTAAGTCAGAAGAAAAGATAAAAATGATAGTTACGCTTGAACCAACTGAGGCGTATTTCAAGCAATTGAAAAATGAAGCCAACAAAAATTACCGGTCAAAGGGGCTTTATGCTGTGCAGGTAGGTGTTGTGAAAAATTCGACTCCGATCGATTATGCTAAATATAACAAGATCGTAAAAGGTGCCATTGCCTATACAACTGAAGATGACGGTCAAAAATCAAAGCTACGCATCGGTAATTTCGCTACCAAAGCCGACGCTCAGACTGCCATCCGTCTGCTTACCCAAAATGACGTAAAGGGTTGTTTCATAGTTGAAGACAAAGAGTATGTTTCTGTTAAAAAGGCTGAGGAGCCTGTAGCAGCCAAACCCGAAGAAAACAAACCGGCAAAAGTAAAACCATCTGAACCAAAAGTTGTGACAAAAGTTCCAGAAACAAAAGCGGTAGATGTAAAACCAGCTCAAGCAGAAGCAAAACCCATAGCGGTGAAGCCTGCTACAGTAGTGAAAGAAGAACCTAAACCGGAAGATAATTTCAGGGTCCGGATTGCAGCAGTACGCGACCCGAAATTCTCGGATGATCCTAAGCTTGCAGCACTCGGCATTGTTTTAACTGAACCTGCCGGCGAATGGACGAGAGTATATCTTGGTTACTACAAAGACCTGACCGGAGCTAAGGCATCACTCGAAAATGCTATGAAAGCAGGATTTAAAGATGCATACGTTTGTACTAAGAAAGGTAATACTTGGGCAAAAGTAAAGTAAGCTGTTGTTTTAGGTTTTGATAATCTCTCTTATACCTTTTACCAATTTGTCGAGGTCTGAGGTGAGCGTATATACATTAGGAGTCACGCGTACACCGTGTATATTCTCCCAGTTAATGGCCACTGTATGAATCTTGTATTTGCTGAACAGCGTATTTTCTATTTCTTCAGGTTTTTTGCCTTCGATGCTAAAATTGGCTATGGCACAACTGTAGTTATCCTTCAATGAGGTGTTTAATTTGACGCCCGGCAAATCCTGTACTTTTGTTGTCCAGTAGTTTTTAAGGTAACGAAGCCGTTTTTCCTTTCGCTCCATACCGAGCATATTCTGAAAATCGATGGCCTCGCTGATGCCTTGCTCTATCGGGAAAGAGCGTGTGCCGAGGTTTTCAAATTTTCGTATATCGGCACTTTCTGGGTCGCCAGCAGCAAAAAGTGGATAGAGTTGGCTGATTTTTTCCTTTTTTACATAGAGCATTCCTGACCCGATAGGTGCGCAAAGCCATTTGTGCAGGCTGGTGCCAAAATAGTCGCAATCTAAGTCTGGTATCTTATAACCAATGTGCACAAACGAATGCGCTGCATCTACAAGTACATCTATCCCTTTTTGGTGGGCAATATCTGCTATTTTCCTTGCGGGAATGATCTGACCGGTCCAGTTAATAATGTGGGTAATGTGTACGATTTTGGTTTTTGTTGAAAACTGTTCAGAATATTTTTGTACAATTTGATCGTCATTTTCCATAGGCAGTGGCAGGTCGATCCATTTGAGGACTATTCCATCGCGTTTTTCACGTTGTTTCCAGGCATTAATCATGTTGGGATAGTCTTGCCTGGTAAGAACCACCTCATCACCTTGCTTAAGCCTGAGCCCGAAAATGATGGTTTCGAGTGCTTCAGACGAATTGCGGTTGATGGCGATTTCATCTGTATCACAACCGGCAAGCAAAGCCAGCTTTTCGCGCAATGGTTCTCGTCCCTGATCAAGTATGCGCCACATGTAATACGAAGGAGCCTCATTGGTAAGTTTGTTGTAGCGCTCTACTGCTTCTTGTACAATCTTTGGCGATGGACTCACACCACCGTTGTTTAGGTTTATAAGGTTTGGGAAAACCGTGTAAGCCATACGTACCTGGTACCAAAAATCTTCATCTTCAATTGATTCTTCAATAGGATAGTAGTCGGGCAGATTGAAATTTTGCCGGACAGCCCTTTCATCTGTTTTGCATAGCATCCTGGTCACCGGACTCATGGCAAGTGCAGTACTTCCTGCAATTTGGAAAAACTTTCTTCTATTAACCATACGTTGAAAATTTAAGTGCCCATTCACAATGGAACGAAATAATCAGATTTTTTATACCTTTATACTTTGAAATAAAGATAACTGAATTTTGGGTAATACTATGAAACAATTCTTGAAATTAATTTGCATATCGATCATTTTATGTGGTTTTAACCAACAATCTTTCGCACAGAAATACACATTTCAAAAAATTTACAAAAGAGATTTCCAGACACAAACCCTCAATTGTACAGCCCTGAAAGACGGTGGGTATGCTATGATTGGCATCGCCGACACTACCGGTGGCTCGTTTGTAAGACTTACAAAACTGAAATGTGATGGTGAAGTGGAATGGGTAAGAGAGTTCGGTACTTCAAGTACGGCCAATAATGTTTCTCCCAGGGTAATTGATACACGCGAAAATGACATAGTCGTTGTATCCAACACAGGTAGTTTTAACAATTACGCGATGATTGTCATCAGAATTGGTTATGATGGTATTGTAAAATGGAAGAAAAGGATGGTGACAGTTGGAGAAACCCGCGGACAGGCTCTCGTCGAGACTCAGGACGGCGGTTTTGCTGTGGCAGGGATGACTAAAAGTTATGGTACTGATGTCCTCAATAACTGGTCGGATGTATATTTGGTAAAATTTGATGCTACTGGTGAAGTATTATGGAGTAAAACATACGGCAACAATAAGAATATCGATGAGGCTTATGGTATAGCAGAAGACGCTTATGGCAATTTGCTGACTACTGGTCGTTATATCGTTGACGGTACATTTTATTCTTTTCTGTTAAAGACCAATGCAGAAGGTGTTGCCAAATTCCTAAAAGCCTACGGTGCTGCCAACCAGTCAACTACCGGTTACGATGTACTCGTCACTAAAGACCAAAAAAATTACGTCATTACCGGAGGTACTACCATCAACAAAAGTTCATTTCAGGATTATCATGATGTATTTGTCATCAAAACGGATACCGCCGGCAATCCTGTTTTTTCGAAAATTTATTACAGCATCTCAGGTACGGATGGATCGGATAGCGGCACTTCTGTGGTGGAGGAATCAACAGGCGATTTTGCAATTGGTGTTGCTACATTTTCGTTTTCAAACCATACTGTCGGTTTTGTGCCAAACAAGAATGCAGTGTTCAGGATAAGCCCGGTGGGCAATCTAAATAAGGCCGTTTTGTACAATCAGGGAGGTTCGCATTACACCAAACTGCAGCCGGCTTATGACGGTGGCTATATCTTGTCTGCTTTTACAAATCTCAATATCAGTCAGGGACTCTTTACACCATTGTTTATCAAGATGGATGAAGATTTTGACAGTGGCTGCAATCAGATAGTTGTAACGAACGAACTTGCCACCCAGTCAGACGGATGGGATATACAAAGTGCACCTCACTCGAGTGAGACAGGAGGAGTTTTCTTGGATGCTCCTAAGGAGACCAAAGGATCATATTTGAATTCAGAAGCTTATTGCAACAATTTCCCGGAATTGTCGGTTCAGATATCCGGTCCAGAGCAAATTTGCCAGAATAGCAAAGGCGAATTCGTATTGACTACGAATGGCAGCGTCATTGGTACTACCTGGAACTTTGGTGATCAGACAATCGTTACCGGTGGTTCAGCAGCCAGTCATACCTATTCGCAGCAAGGTAATTATGTACTCTCGGTCAAGATAACAGATGGCTGTAAGGAAAGCACCGCTACAAAGAATGTGGTCGTTGATCCAGTTGTCACAACACTTCAGCAGCAATACATTTGTGAAGGAGATAGCATTCTGATAAACGGCACGTATGTACATATAGCCGGCATGTACAGCGACACCATTGCCACTGCAAAATGTGACAGCATTGTAAACACACTGGTTTTTCTTAATCCGTTGGAGACAATAACCATTGACTCAGTACTTTGTATGGGCGATTCCATCAAAATCGGAAATATTCAGGTAACACAAGCCGGTGTATATAAAGACACTATTGCCGGCACACCATGTAAGAAAATTGCCCTTTACAACATTACTGTAAAAGAGTGCAACTGTACACTTGTGATGCCTAATGTGTTTACACCAAATGGTGACGGCAAAAATGATCATTTCAGACCGTATGCCGCATGTCCGTCAAGGATATCGAATTATTCGCTCAGAGTATATAATCGTTGGGGGAAGCAGGTGTTTGAGTCAGAAAATGTCAAAGAAGGTTGGGATGGTTTATTCAATGATTCTCCGGCCCCTACCGATGTGTATGTTTATGTGGTAAGCTACCATTTCAATAACGAAGGAACGATAGAACCTGTACAGATCAAGGGCGACATTTCTTTGTTGAGGTAGTGGTTGGTAATATACATTCTAACTTGCAACTTAATGAGGAGTTATGTAGTTATTATACTGCAGTTAACAGACAATTTTTTTAAGGAAATAATTCAAATTATATCATAGCTATTATGAATTAAATGTTGTGAAAATATTTTTATACTTACCGATTGCTTTTTCAGCCAGATAAAAATTAGGTTTAGCAGTTTTGTATAAATAGTTGATATCACTTGGGTTTGTTTGGTTAAATAATGAGGAAATGTTTAAAACTTTTTAACATTCTGTTCGTTAAGGCTTAAGTGAAATAAGAAGTATTTTTTTTTATTGTCTGTTACCCTTTTTAGTGTTATTTAAATATAGTAGATTTATTATCTTTGCGCATTCTTAAAAAATCAGGATAATTTATGCGGACAAAACTGTCTAATTTCAAATTTGACCTACCCGAAGAGTTGATTGCACAACACCCGGCCGATTCACGTGACGAGTCGCGGCTGATGGTAATCGATAGAGCAACCGGAAAAATTGAACACAAAATATTCAAAGAACTCGTTTGGTATCTAGACGAAAATGACGTACTGATATACAACAATACCAAAGTATTTCCTGCCCGATTGTATGGCAAAAAGGAAAAAACAGGAGCTGATATCGAAGTATTCCTATTGCGCGAGCTTAATCACGAACAAAGACTATGGGACGTACTTGTTGACCCGGCAAGAAAAATCAGAGTAGGTAATAAACTCTATTTTACCGACGACAAGAACAACGACATACTCGTCGCAGAAGTAGTGGACAACACTACAAGTCGTGGCAGAACCATTCGCTTTCTTTATGACGGTACAGACGATCAGTTTAATGCCGATCTTGATTATCTTGGCAATACACCACTGCCTAAATACATCAACCGAGATGCGGATACATTTGACAAGGAACGGTACCAAACCATATACGCCAAAGAATTGGGCGCTGTAGCTGCACCGACTGCCGGACTCCACTTTAGCCAAGAACTGATGAAACGTCTCGAACTCAAAGGCGTGAATTTCGCAGAGCTTACTTTGCACGTTGGCTTGGGTACATTCAGAACCATTGATGTAGAAGATCTGTCAAAACATAAAATGGATGCCGAGTATTTCAGGATTCCTGAGAAGGCAGCAAAATATGTCAACGATGCAAAAGAAGCTGGTCGCCGAGTGTGTGCTGTCGGTACAACAAGTATGCGTGCCATAGAGTCATCCGTATCTGCTGAAGGTTTTCTGAAGGCTGCAGAAGGTTGGACGAACAAATTTATTTATCCACCCTATGATTTCAGTATCGCCAATTCGATGATTACTAATTTTCATTTACCAAAATCAAGTCTGATCATCATGGTTGCTGCATTTGCAGGGTACGAACTAATAATGGAAGCATATCACGAAGCGATAAAAGAAAAGTATCGGTTTTACAGCTACGGTGATGCAATGATGATAATTTAATATTGTTAATAAATATTCAATTTTTTCGGAACTTTTTTTAGATTCAGTACGTTTGCAGGCAATAACATTATAAATAATTATTTAAATAATATCGTTTTATGTATTGGACACTTGAACTAGCCTCACACCTCGAAGATGCACCATGGCCGGCTACCAGAGATGAACTCATCGACTTCGCCATACGTTCAGGAACACCGCTTGAAGTAATAGAGAATCTTCAGCAAATGGAAGATGACGGTGATATCTATGAATCAATTGAAGATATATGGCCAGACTATCCACGAAGAGATGATTTCTTCTTTAATGAAGACGAATATTAATACTGTTTAAGTAAAAATAATCAAAGCCGTCCTACAGGATGGCTTTTTTGTTAGAGTAACGTCATGTTTTTAGCCGTAGCCTGTTGGGAGGTGTAACTTTGTCAAAAACATTGTTTATCAATCACGGCTTAATGTGTATAAGTTTTTATCTTTACAAATCGTAGATTTTTATCATGGCAGTAAAAAGGAGAAATAGCCAATTGGCACCGGAAACGGTAGGTGTGGTAGGTTCAGGTAGCTTTGGTAAAGCAATCGCCAATCTGCTTTCCTTTAATTGTAATGTCATGTTGTTTACCCGAAGAGCAGAGTTGGTAGAACAAGTGAATGTGCACCACGAATTTGCAGGTATCAAAATTTCACCGCGTATAGTAGCTACCAGCAATATGCAGGAGGTGGCTGCTACTTGTAAAGTGATTTTTCCGATCGTGCCTTCCAATAAATTCCGGGAAATGATGCGGTCGCTCGGACCTCTGCTCACACCGGCACATATACTCATTCATGGCACTAAGGGATTTGACCTGGTAGGTGTTGACTATAATGATCTTGACAACAACAACATTACTAGAGAGAATATCCGCACAATGAGCGATGTTATTCTTGAAGAGAGCTCTGTACTCAGGGTAGGTTGTTTGTCAGGCCCAAATTTGAGCGCAGAGATACTCGAAGGCCAGCCAACTGCCTCATTGATAGCAAGCCATTTTGATGAAGTCATCCAAATAGGACAGCTGGCTTTGAATAGCCATAAGTTTCACCTCTTTGGATCAAACGGGATGCTGGGCGCCGAGCTGGCAGGTGCACTTAAAAATATTTTTGCCATCGGGTCGGGTATTCTTAATGGGGTAGGCATGGGCCGAAATATCCAGGCGATGCTCATATCACGAGGGTTGATAGAAATGATTTACTTCGGTAAGGCTATGGGAGCAAGTCCTCAGGATTTTCTGGGTACAGCAGGTGTGGGAGACCTAATTGCTACAGCTACCAGTACACAAAGCCGCAATTATCAGTTTGGTACTCGTCTTGGAAAAGGAGAGACGTTTGACGATATTATGCAAACAATGCCCGAACTCGCCGAAGGTGTTCGTACGTTGAAGATATCCCAGCAACTAGCCCGCCATTACAAGCTGCATGTACCCATTACCTCCATGCTTCACAGTATTGTATATAACAAGCTGGATATAGACAGGGCTATCAATTTGCTTATGAACTATCCGTTCAACCAGGATGTTGACTTCCTTTGAAGACTTCGGTTATTTTAATTTCGTACCAAACTTTTCTTTCAGTTTTTTTACCTTCGGGTTAATCACTATCTGGCAGTATGGTTGGGTCTTGTTGAGTTCATAATAATTCTGATGGTAGTCTTCCGCCGGATAAAATTCTTTCAATGGGCTAATTTCGGTGATTACAGGATCATCCCAGATCTTTGCTGCTACTTCCTTCTTTACCTTTTCGGCTGCGTTTTTTTGGGCCGGATTGCTAAAAAATATTACAGATCTGTATTGTGTGCCTACGTCTGCACCCTGTCTGTTAAGTGTTGTTGGGTCGTGCAATGTCCAGAATACCTCAAGCAATTCTTCAAGAGTGATGACTTTTGGGTCAAAACTTACCTGCACTACTTCAGCATGACCGGTGAGACCTGCACTTACTTCTCTGTAAGTCGGGTTCCTGACCGTGCCACCGGCATAGCCCGACACCACTTTTGACACTCCCTTTAGTTCCTTCAATACTGCTTCAATACACCAAAAGCATCCACCACCTAGTACGATAGACTCCGTACCACCCTGCGGTAAACTGTTTTGTACGAGGTTTGATTCCATAAGATTTTTGTTTTCAGATGGTTTGTTGCCACATGACAATAGCGTGAAAAAAAATAATGCGGGAATGAAAAATAATCTGTTCATGATATATGTGTACTTGGTATAAATCTTATTGATAACGAATTTACGCAGTGTCTGGTATTTTTTTCGGTAAATCTTTCACCTCTGAATACATGACCCAGATGCCCTTTGCAGTTCGTGCATATTATTTCTGTACGTCTGCCGTCGGCATCAGCTACTTCGGTGACAGCATTAGACACTGTGTCATCAAACGAAGGCCAGCCACAACCTGAATGAAATTTGTCATCCGAATGATATAGTACAGCATTACATTGTCTGCATATATATTTCCCCGGCTTGAAATGATTATTGTATTCATTGGTAAAAGGCATTTCAGTCCCTTTGTGGAGAATAACCCTCTCTTCTTCATCTGTTAGTTTGTTATATTCCATTGATTCCGATTGTTGGTCTGTAAACACAACAAGCTAAAGGTCTTAAAAGTTTCCGGTTGCCAACTAAACCAGGCCATTTGAATATCCATAAATAAGGTTTGAAACATTCAAATACATCAGTTTTTTTGCTGCGCAAATGGTATGTGTATGAATTTTTTATAGGAATTTTTGTGAATTTTCATAAAAATAATAAAAATATTGGTCGAAAATAGGAAAAAAATGTATTTTAATTATTCACAAAATATAATATATTTGGAATTTTAATGAAGTATAAACAGTTGTATAATAATAAGATAAGCAAATAATTATTACGTATGTGAATATAATGTAATTCACAACTTGATTTTTTTGTTTTTTGTAAGCAGCCACTAGTGCCGCATCTTTGTATTGTCAATGTGATTATAAAGTTAGTCACTGAAACAAAAAGGGTTAATATTTCATCCGTCAAATAACGAACCTTTGCAATAATGCAAGTGGTAAGTAAAGAAAACCAAACCCAAAAACCTAAAATTGACATTGAGTACCGGAGTGTTATGGATTTGTTAAACACATATATATATTAAAATATATCGGTAAAGAGGAGGTTATAGTATTATACTCCGGTATGTAATGTCACACTGATTATGGATATGTTCATGGGATTATAATTTGTCACAAGAAGTCGCCTCTACCTAAAGGCGGCTTCTTGTTTTTTACGGCCTTTTGTTCCGGCATTCTACACTGTTTTACATAAGCTTATTCATATTCTCGCGGCTTTTTTTTATGAAAATGAACGTCTTTATCCAACAAGCTGAAAATTCCTTTGGGTACAATCAAATTTTTTCCTACTTTTGGGGCGCAATTTTTGAAATACAAATCAAGCTAAACTTATCATGGATTTACACGAATATCAGGGAAAAGAATTATTGAAGTCTTTCGGCGTACGCATTCAGGAAGGTATCGTCGCTCATACGCCTGAAGAGGCTTATCATGCAGCAATCGAATTAAAAGAAAAATATAACTCCGGCTGGTGTGTGGTTAAAGCACAGGTACATGCAGGCGGTCGTGGTAAAGGTGGTGGTGTCAAGCTGGCCAAAAGCCCCGATGAAGCCAAAATGCACGCATCCAATATCATTGGTATGCACCTGATTACGCCTCAAACATCCGCTGAAGGAAAACTGGTACGCAAAGTTCTCATTGCTCAGGATGTTTATTATCCGGGAGAAACCGAAACAAAGGAATTTTACGTAAGTGTACTCACCGACCGGGGCAGACAATGTAATGTCATTATTTATTCAACTGAAGGTGGAATGAACATCGAAGAAGTAGCTGAGAAAACACCACACCTGGTACATAAAGAAATGATAGACCCTGCCTATGGGCTTAGGGCATTTCAACTTAACAAAATTGCCTTTAATCTTGGCCTGAGTGGCACTGCCTTTAAAGAAATGCGCTCTTTTATTTCTAATATATACAATGCGTTTGTCAGTTCGGATGCAAGCCTCATCGAAATTAACCCTTGCCTAAAATCTTCAGACAACCTCATCATTGCTGCTGATACAAAGGTAAGCCTTGATGACAACGGCTTGTTCAGACATGCTGACCTGGAAGCAATGCGTGATACGGATGAAGAAGACCCGATAGAAGTGGAAGCCAAAGAGCATGACCTCAATTACGTAAAACTTGATGGTAACGTCGGCTGTATGGTCAATGGTGCCGGCCTTGCTATGGCTACAATGGATATTATTAAACTTTCAGGTGGCGATCCTGCCAATTTTCTTGATGTCGGAGGTACAGCCGATGCCAATAGGGTGGAGAAGGCTTTCAGAATCATTCTCAAAGATCCTAACGTTAAAGCTATTCTTATCAATATATTTGGTGGTATCGTACGTTGTGATCGCGTTGCTCAAGGCGTAGTCGATGCATATAAGTCAATTGGCGATATACCGGTACCGATTATTGTAAGACTTCAAGGAACGAATGCTGATGAAGGTAAAAAAATCATTGATGAATCGGGCCTGAAAGTACACTCAGCTATTCTCCTTAAAGAAGCCGCTGACCTTATTTCGAAGGTGCTTAAGTAATAGTGACTTACATACTCAGTATCTGAATCTCTGCTTTGCGACTGGCAAGGTAATGGTTTTCTATATGGTCTTTATCCATGTTGTTTAGCTGGTTTGTTTGCTCACTACCCATACCAAGTCCTAACAATCTAGACCGGTTGATACCTTTGCCTGCGATATAACTGACCATTTTTTCAGCTATCTCTTTTGTGAGTCGTGTATTATACTCGTTGTTGCCACGTGCATCTGTATATACGCGGATAGAGATTTTGACTCCTGGCCTTGACTTAAGTATTTGCGTCAATAGATCAAGTTCATACATACATTTGTCTGTAAGTATATGTGCCTGGTAGTCAAACTGATAATTACTTAGTTTGAATGTCTGTCCTTTGGTGAAATGAAGGTCTCCACTATTTTTTAAGAAAAAATCTTCGGCATTTTCAGTATTTGCTTCTTCTCTGATAGCCGGTGTCGCCGAAACAGGCTTATTTTCTGGCAATGTCAAGATATAATTCGATAAGGCCAGATTTAAGGGTGACAGGTCGGAACAGCATGATGTCTGACGGAATTTCTAAATCGAAACTAACTTCTTTGCTGCTAGGTTGCTTTATTTTCAATAAATATTGCGCTCCAAATTTTACCAGTAGTTCGCATGTGCCGTCAGGCTTGAAGCTTGCTCTCTGGAGCTGCCTGGTTTGTTCGTCTTGGTAAGTTATTACAAGTTCTGTCTTTTGGTAATATTTGCCATCAGCAGTAACGACTCCATTCAACATTAATTCCAGAATAGGTGAAACATTGGCAATGACTACATTGTTGCCAATCAGTTCAAGCCAATTGAAGCTTATTTCAGCATTTGAATATTGCGGATCTTTTACTGAAATAATATAATCGCAATGTTCCTTGACCCTGAACTTCACCGTACCACCATGGATTGTGTATTCTCTGAGTATTTTATTGTCTGTCTGTTGTGCCCGTTCGGCAGCATTGGAATCTTGCCTGGCGATATGTTGGTAAATCTGAGCTGTTGATTTTTCTGTTATGATGACAGATTGTGGTGTAAAATATTGCCCGGTTGCAGCATTCCTGAAACGAATTTGCGCATAAGCATCACTATTTGTAAGTGTAGTGAATTTTTGTCTAACAGAATTGATATCGCTTTGTACCGTGTAAGTATTTTGGCCTATACAATACAAGCAGAACAAATTAATGCTTGTAATGAAAATCAGTTTTTGTAAATATTTCATGATCTGGCCTTATTAACGGAATTACGCAAAAAATGTTCCGATTTTTAGCCTTAATTTGTTAGGTATTATTTCTGGACTTCATTTGTATTTCGAGCCTTTCAAGATCATATTTTCTGTCCTTGAGTTGTACCAAATATCTTGATGCTTTTTTATAGCCATGTTCATAGTACGATTTCTTAGCCCAATCAATAGCCAGGTCTATTTTTCCTTGAGCTTCGCATACGATGGCCATGTTGTAAGCAGCTATTCCTTTGGTTTTTACATCTGTTGACTGGCTTGCCATAGTATTCCATATTTCTGCTGCCTTGGTCCAATCTTTTGCTTTCGCTGCATTCAGTGCTTTTTCGTGTGCATCTTTGTTGGTTGGCACTTTCTTAATGAAGCTTCGGTGTATGGTTTCGTACAATGGTGCAATCCTTTGAGCATAAATTCGTCCGCTTGTAGTGCCCACTTCTCGTACCTGGTCATAGACATTTCTTAAATTATTTTGTGCATCGGTCTCTGTGAGTCCGTTTCCTGAATCCGAATTTTGCCCGGAAGTGACAAATTCGTCTATGATATCTTTATTCACATTGTCATAAACCCTAAATCCTGTGCGCACTTCCATTTTGCGGTCAATGTAATAACGTAACCGGCTGTGTTCTTTCCCTTCTTTGTCTTTATAGCTTTCGTTTTTGCTGGATTTTGAAAAAAACTGATCAGAATCGAATAACTCTAAGGCAGCTATTGCATCTACCTGATACATTTTACAAAGTTTGTCAATCTCTGTCCAAGACAGTGGCCTGCTCATAGTGGAGCCGTCTTTGCTACCTGTCAATTCCGTAGCTATCGGCCTGATACTGAATCTCGGTGTTTGTGTCAGTGTTTTTGCAAATCCTTCAATGGCCGCCTGCCGACCTCGTTTGTCCTGGCCTATCTGCTCTCCGGTCAGGGCACCTTCCAATATTCCGCTGAATCCTTTCTCTGGCATACTCCTGTCTATAGTGCCGATCGACTGTATATGATCGGGTAAGGTGATGGTAGCAGGCTTTAGAGCCCGAATGGCAGTGGTGTGCGAACTGCAGGACCCAAGCAATATTCCAAGGACAACAGTATAAAAATACCTGTACATAGTTTTTGACCACAAATTATAACATTATAGCCTATCTGTCAATTAAACATCGGCTTATTTGGCTTTAAATTTCTGTTAAACCGTCAACTGCCTGAGTTTTTTAACTCAATGACCACATTTGGCCAATTGCAACTACATGAAACGGTTTGATTTGTTTAATTATGTTTTACTTTTGTATTTGATGGCAGCAAATATTCTTCCTTTTGATGGTGAAATATTTTATTTTCCTGATGTGTTGGATGCAGACAGTGAGCGGCTGTATTGCCAAGTAATAAAGGATGAAACACCCTGGCAACAACAATCGGTAAAAATTTTCGGGAAATGGATTCCTGAACCAAGGCTCACCTGTTTCTATGGTGATGCTGGTAAATGTTATTCATATTCCGGCTTGCGCTTAGAACCATTGGCATGGACTCCGGCACTGTTACAGCTTAAAAATCTGTCAGAATCATATTCCGGAACGCTATTTAATGTGGCATTGCTAAACTATTACCGAGACGGGAAAGATAGTATGGGCTGGCACCGCGATAACGAACCCGAACTTGGTACCGAACCGATCATCGCCTCATTTAGTCTTGGAGCTGCACGAAAATTCTCGCTTAGGAATTTTGCCGACAAATCGGTCAAACAATCAATAATCCTTGAACCGGGTAGTCTGCTGGTCATGCGTGGTAAGTCACAATCTTGCTGGGAACACTGTGTACCAAAAAAATCAAAGGCCGAAGAGCGAATTAATATTACTTTCAGAAGAATAATTTGAATATCACTCGGGCTTTTAGTGCTTGCGGTACTGGTTGACGCCTACATAATATATAAGGTACCACTCATCATTCATTTTAGCGAAGCGTCTTTCCATACCAATGCCTTGTTGTTCGTTCAGCATCCTTTCATTGACCATTTGATCACTGATGATATCCCATGTTCTCTTCATACCAGATGATGTGTCGGATAACTCTTTGTGCATGCGCCAGTTTTCAGGTGTCCAACGGAAGCCCGCAGTGTTTAAAGAAGAATCTGCCTGGTCCGGCAACCCTTCCATCGGGAAAACACAATGCTCAATCTGGTAAAAACTGTCTTGATGAAATTTTTTATAAAATGCTTCAAATCCGGCAGGCAAATTTCCCGATGTTTCACCTGTAATTTTTTTTTGTTTTTCCTTACAGGAAATAAGCATACTGAATGCAAGGATAACAAATAGGAGTTTTTTCATGAATTAATATTTTGATGCATCAAAGGAAGCTGATACTATCGTGTACGAATCGTGTTTATAATAATTTAACCTCATTGCTATTAACTTATTGCCAATTATTAAGTGTCCGGTAGATTCAAATTCGTCAAGATCCAACTCGTCTAAAGGAATATTTGGCATTAATTGTTGTCTGAAATTGATGTTTCCCTTACGGAATGCCTTGAACATCGCCTCCTTGGCCGACCAGCAAAACTGGACATAGTCAGCACGGTTTGTTTTTTCTGATTCAGACAATTCATCAGATGACATAAAACGAAATTTTACCCGTTCAAATTTTTCATCTGCCTGTTGAATATCTATTCCGATGGCAATATCACTGTAAGCACAGGCTACCATATTGGCAGAATGCGACAAAGATACTTCGGCATTCCTTTTGTTGGCAACTATCGGTCCGCCATACTGGTCGTAGTTGATGACAGCTTCAGCACCTACAAGCGAACGGAGCAATCTCCTGCCAGCATAAAACTGTTTTTGCTTCAAAGGATGGTGAATATTTTTCTCACGAACAAATGCCTCGTCATCTTTGTTACATCCAGGAACTTCTTCTAGTTCAGACCACGCCAGGATTGTATGTGCATGAATTGCCTTTTGAATCAAATCCGTATTTTTACATCACAAAATTAGCCAAATTTTACAAAAATCTTCAATTTTGCATGGACATAGTTGTTAAAAAACACTTCGAAAGCAAGGGGCATCGTTCACCGGTTTATGGGCTTGCGCATTATGTTAGTGGTCAAATATTGTCCGGTGGTGGTGAAGGCTGGATCACAAGCTGGGATATAGCTGACCCTGAGAACGGCCGCTTGATCGCACAGGCAGACACTTCTGTATTTTGCCTGAACTATTTCGAACCTGCCAAACTCATCCTTGCAGGTGACAGGAATGGTGTACTTTACTTTATTGAAAATACAGGTAATGTAGTAAAAAAGTATGCCCATCAAGGTGAAATTTTTGCTTTGAATGTAGTAGGTGAGTACCTTTATTCTATCGGAAAAGACGGCTGGCTTGTAAAATGGGATCTTCACAGAATGGATGCCTTACAGAGCTTTCAGTTAAGTTACACTTCGCTAAGGTCGTTTGTTCATTCCGAAAAGAGTGGTAAGGCTTATATTGGTGACAGTAATGGGATAGTGCATATACTAGATCTTGATACGATGGCGAGCCTGCTTAACT
>JAIBCG010000126.1 GCA_019694295.1 Saprospiraceae bacterium | reverse complement strand
AGGTGTAAGGTGGTCGCAAGAGCCTTTGCAGTAATCAAAAGGGATAAACCTTACGTAAACACAGTGGGTTATCTTTCTTGAAAAAAATAATGTGAGTGCTTGGTTTTTACCATAGAATACGCGGCTTGGGTAAGTGGTGAATGGTAAGTGGTGAGTGGTGAGTGGTAAGTGGAATGTAAGATGTATGCTGTTTTGAAACATTAATATTCAGCATTTTTTTTTACCATTCAGAAGTAGATTTATTAAACCCGAAAAACGCATTACAAATTTAAACGAAAATGATTTGCACAAAAAATCCATAAAAAAGAGATAAAAGCATAGTGAACGATGGTTTTTGAGCTTTTGAAAAGGATTTGAAGTAATAAATAAAGGCAGTAAAGAGCCTATTGCGTTATCCGGGTTAACACCTTCCCGATTATGCTGAGATCTGACAGGACATTTCATTGCTTTTTATAATCAAAAAGAGATGAGCTTGAAAAAGGAATTACATCCATTTTATGGCTTCTATTTTGAGCTGAATGACCGGCATAAATTACAGTACCACCTAAAGTACCGGATATTTTATTCCAAAAATGAAGCCCTTTAAAATAGTCATTGGTAATGGTTTGCCCCGATTTGATTTCAAAAGGAAACAATTTCCCTTGTTCTTCAACAAGTAAGTCGATTTCATTTCCTGTGTTATCTCGCCAAAAATACATATTGGCTTGTTTTCCTTTATTGAGTCTGTTTTTAAGCATTTCGAGTATAACTAAATTTTCAAAAATAGCTCCTCTGATAGGATGTAAGCTGACTTGACTCACATCGTTGATACCCAACAAAGCTAAAGTTAAGCCGGTATCATAAAAGTACAATTTAGGCATTTTTGTGATACGCTTGTTGAAATTCTGATGATAGGGTTGCAAGCGAAAAACTACAAAGCCTGTTTCCAAAACACCCAACCATGAAGCTATCGTTTTTACATCTACCCCAACTTCTACGGCCAAATTACTCATATTTATCAATTGTCCTATTCTTCCTGCGCAAAGTCGTAGAAATTTTTCAAAAGCAATCAGATTGCTTATGTTTTTTATCAGCCTCACATCTCTTTCAACATAGGTTCGGATGTAATTGGAATACCATTTTGTTGGCTCCAAATTTTGTTGAAAAACGGCAGGATAACCGCCATTATACACAAGTAGATCAGCATTTCCGGAAATCTTCATCTCGCTAATGGACAATGGAAGTAATGTCAGATACGCAACCCTTCCTGCCAAACTTTGAGATATATTCTCCTGCAACAGAAAATTATTAGACCCCGTAAGGACGAACATTCCGTTTGTTGTGGCATTGTCCAAAATTTCCTGTAAAAAAGAAAATAGATGAGGTACCCGTTGCACTTCATCCAATACTGCTCCCTGTGGATAATTGGACAAGAAACCTCTCGGGTCTTCCGTTGCGAATAGCCGTATATCGGGATTTTCTAGATTCACATAAGGTTTTCCGGGAAAAACATATTTAACCAAAGTTGTTTTCCCCGATTGTCTCGGTCCTGTAACAGCTACAGCTTTAAACGCTTGTGCTAAATCCCGTAATTCCTGTTCTGCTTCTCTCTTGACCATGGCACAAATTTACAATTATGGAATCAGATTCCATAATTGTAAATAAATATTTTTTTAATCTTAGGACATTTCATTGCCAAATATCCTGAATCAATTTTGTGGGTTACTATCATCTAACCAATCCACAATTAGACTAATTGCTCCATTTTACACCCATAGAACAGCGATTAGATACGCCTATTCGGCTGATTAAACAGCCCACATTACCGCCCCACCACAAACTTCACTGCTTGCACCTGATGCATGTCTGCACGTAGCACTGCTATATACATGCCCGGTGGTAACGTCTGTGTATCTACTTCGGCATGGCCGTCATAGCCTACTTCTACCTCATATAGCTTCCTGCCTAATAGGTCGGTGATATCGACTGTCTGCTCACGCACGGTACCATAGCCTGCCTGCTCAACGTCTATGCTGAGCGTGGTGGAGACAGGATTGGGATACAGCCTGAGTGCTCCGGCCTCTGCCGATACTTCGGTAGTGGCGGTGGTCTCACAGATGGTGTAGCCGGTGATATAATCATCAGGCTCAATGCCCACTTTAAGATCCAAAAACTTCAACGTAGTTACCGTATCCTGCATGATATCTACATCGGTATAGGTGTAGGCCGTGAAATCACTGACCGTCATTGGAAGTGTGTGCTCAAAACATTCTATCCAACCAGCTTCTGTTTGAAAAACTATAAGATCATCCATGGTATATGCAAATTCTTTAGGAGGCAATGTACGTACCAATATACCCGAATAGTAAATCTGTCCACTAGGGTTCACTCCACTTCGTAACAGTGCAATTCCAGCTGTGTCTATCTTCAGCCCAGAAGCCCGGCTTATATTCCCGTCCTTATCTGATTCTACAACAAAGCCGGATGCCACCTTGTCATCCTTATAAAACCACCCATTTAATAACCAATTCCCATTGCGATTTATCATGTTCTCAAACCCTATCTTTCGCGGTCCGCTCTCATATTTCTTCAGCCATAGAATACTGCGGTCTTTATTGAATTTCACCAAAAGTCCATAATCCTGGATATAGGGCGTTCCCCCTATAGACAGCACCCCTCCGGCAACCGTATAGCCATCTTTGTCCACTTTTACAGACTTCAATGCAAGAGATTTGCCGGTTCCCATAAAAAATTTCCTGCTGTCTGTTTTCGTGCCGCCCTGGTCTAACCACACTATACCCCAATAATTAATACCATTCTCTTTATCGTAAAAAGAGCCTGTCATCAACAGCTCATCTCCTGTCTCCGATATCTCATTAACATAAAACTGTTCAAAGCTATATGCCCAGAGCAGCTTACCGGCAGGTGTAAATTTAATCAGCGTGCTACCTTGCTGATATAGCTCTCGACAAAGGGCTACAATATTGCCGTCGCCTGTTACAATTGTTTTGACAAAATTATACCCTTTTATGCCCTTTGACCACTTCATATTTCCATTGCCGTCTAATTTAAAAATATAGGCGTATTCATTGATTAGGCTATTAACCTTACTTAAGCTGGTTGGGATGATAATCTCATTGTTATTCGTTACGCTTAAGCCGTCTAAAGCAAGCTCCATTTCAGTCATTCTGTAAGACCAATTTATTTCTCCGTCTTCACCCAAACAGGTAATTGTAGGTACAAGTGTAGAACTACCCTTTACAGGATTCCATTGGTTACCAATGACAAAGTCACCGTTATCAAGAAAAACTCCTTTACCGGAATATAAACCATAAACATCATTGCCATTACCAGATGAATTGTCAAAATATTCATTTTTATAAATCCTTGTGGTAGTTTGCCCCATACAGGTATTGTATATCATTATCAATGATAATGTCGCTAGTATATATTTCATATCATTCAATTTTTTTAATTAGAAAATCAGGCTGAGCTGATAAACCAATAGCTCAGCCTTTTTACAAAAGAATTTATCTGCGAACTACTATAAGCTTATGGCTGATGGTCTGGTTTGCACTCTTTAGCCGCACTATGTACATACCTTCAAGATAATCTTTAATATCCAGCGTTATGACATCATCTCCCAAACTTCGGATAGTATTTTGTGGCATCTCGCGGCCTCTGAGATCAAAAATCTGTAATTCCGTGCTTTGCTCAGGCACATTATTCAGCACAATACTGAGTATTCCAGAAGCCGGGTTAGGATACAAATAAACCGAGCCTGACTCAGCCTTGTTAAAACTGGATTGTTCCTCATCAGCTTGTCTACCCTCAACACATTCTGCCTGCATCATATACTGGTCATACAACTGCAACCACAGTGCTCTGGCTTGGTCCACTATCTTGCCTCCATCATCATAACAAGTATTGGCAATATCCCACAAATCAGCTTTTTCGCCAGAGCTCAGGCTGTCGCCACGCCAGGTCTTGAGGTAATACTGGTTGACATTCTTTTCGCAGTATTCGTGAAGACCGGAAACTGATATGCTGGCATTCAATGATTCAATCGCACCAAGCATCGCTGAGATGATAATATCATTCTGTGCATTCAGATTGTCAATATAGCCCTGTAGTTGTGTTAGTATTGTATCATTCTCAGACAATTGTTCGCTGATGACCGCATAAGTGACAGAATCCGATGCCGTATTCAAATCCTCAATCAGCTGCGCTCTTATTTCCAGTAGAGAATCCAATTCCACAAGGTATGGCCTCAGGTATGATTGCAGGGTATCCACTTCAGCCTGTACCTGTGACATCATCATTTGTACTGTTACGGACTTGCCCACGAAATCATTGATGTGCTGACCGGCAAACTGACTGATGACCGTCGATGTTAACATCCAGTCGGGATTCTCTCTTATTGACTGGAGTAATGACTGCTCGGTATTGCATCTCTGTACATCGGTATA
>JAIBCG010000066.1 GCA_019694295.1 Saprospiraceae bacterium | reverse complement strand
CAATGATGGCTCCTTTTTGCCCTACACCCAATGCTTTTTTATCAGGTGCCCAGGTTTTACCATAAGGCGGATTGGTAAGCATGAAGTCAAACTTTAGATCCTTGTCAAAACCATAAGCACTCAAGGTGCTGCCATAAGCAATTTTGTCGGGGTCTTCGCCTTTTATCAGCATATCGCTTTTGCAAGTCGCATAAATAAAAGGCGTGCTTTCTTGTCCGTATAAATGCACCGTGGCATTGCTTTTCACCAAACCATCAGGATTGAGCAAAAAGTTTTTGGCAATGGTCAACATTCCACCACTACCCACACAAGGGTCATAAATCAAATAAGTTCCTTGTTTGATTTTGTCTTTCACCGGCAAGAACACAAGGTGGGTCATCAAGTCAATGATTTCCCTTGGTGTAAAGTGTTCTCCAGCTTCTTCGTTGTTTTCTTCATTAAATCATCTTACCAAATCTTCATACACATAACCCATTGCTAATGGTGGCAGCTTGTCGGGATGCAATTCCACTTTTGGAGAACAGAATTTTTCAATTAATGAAAACAGAATTTCTGCTTCGTCCAAAGTTTCAATTTCATTTCTGAATTTGAATTGTTTGATGATGTCTTGTACATTTTCTGAAAAGCCGTTCAGGTAGTTTTCAAAATTGCTTCTCAGGTTTTTAGGGTCGTCCAATAGTTTTTTTCAGGTAAACTTTGAGGTATTGTAAAACGCCAAGCCTGAACCATGTTTGCTGTTCGTCAGCAAGCTGTCTAAGTTTTGGAGTTTGTCTCTGTATTCATTGAAAGTCTTTAAACCTGTTCTTTGGTGTGTTCTAAAAGCAAGTCCAGTCTGCGAATAACTACCATGGGCAGGATAACATCTTTGTATTTCCCTTTCTGGTAGGTGTTTACCAAAACATCATCCGCAACTGTCCAAAGAAAGTTGATAATGGGTTGCAGTGATTGTGTATTTAAGCTCATTTTCGTCTTTATATTTTCGTTTTTATCAGGATTCTAAATTACAATTTTAAGTTGCATAAACGTCTCTTGTGCGGTAAAAAAAAATGACTCAATTGGTTTTACTCACGGTATAATTATTCTTAATTGTGTTCGTGAATACTTCGTATTTCAAAATATTTTGTGGTTTGGGGTAAAAATTAAAACACAGAAAGGAAGGCAATGAGTGTCGGCTTGCTCGTTGCCCTTTCAAAATATTATCTGTATTTTGTTCACTTGTCAAAATGGTTAGGTTAAGTTTTACAATTTCAATCTTGCTCGTCAGTCCGTTGTTAGTACGGTCGTTATACCATTGGCTATACCCAATAGGATGTACGTATGGTTGAAGAAACAGATAACTCGTCCTCGCTTTGTATTGAATATCCTGAGTACTTACATCAACGGATGATCAATATTTTGCGAATGTCTGCCACCTTGCCATTGTCTCTAACTACCATGGTATATAAGCCTGCCTGTAGTTGGGTATCAATCTTCATACTCCTACCGCTGTAGTTTGTCTTGAAAACCTGTGTACCCAAATAATTGAACACTTCGATGTCGGCATGCTTAAAATCACCATGCTGCACTTCAAAACTACCGGAAGATGGGTTTGGAAAAATCAAAATACCGGCATCTTTTTCCGGAGATGGAGTAGAAAGTGTTATACCACACGCAGCTACACTTTGACCACTAATCAGGGCGTCTGAAAGACAATTGAGGTAACACTCAAGATTGGTATAACCTTCCACGCCGGTGATAGCAAGTGATAACTCAGTACCGTTGTGATCCTGTACATCCGGATTAAGCCCATGGGCAGCCTCCCAATAATCTGGCATCCCATCGTTGTCTTTATCAGACGGTGACTCCGGTGGATTAGGATTGACGATGTGTCCATCAAAATTATAATCTGTTCCATTGACAGGATTTGGGTCTATAGAAAGTTGGTCAACGTGCGACATCAGTCTGTTATCCATCTGATCTCTTGGGAATGCACCCACATTATCTGCCATATATGCAGGGAGAGATTCGGTCTGCAGATAGGTGACCTCCGGAAAATTGTGTCTGGCAGTAAGCTTTTGAGCAGCTCCGAAATCAGTATTCGGGTTGGCACCCGGAGCATTAAAATCATTACAGCAATAACAAAGCTGGTAATCAGAATAATTGGGGTAAATATTCATTTTATTTCCCGAGCCAAAAATGCTGTTCTGTGCGAACTGGATAAGGCGGATTTCCATCATACCGAAAGGAAAATCAGGCCTGACGTACATATAATTATTAACCCAGTTAAGGTCAAGGAAAAATTTATTTTCTTCTGCAGAAGGGTCAATATTGGGTCCGTACCAAATGTTGTTTTGTGGATCCCAAATAAGGTTGTTCGATAATTCGAGTTTTAATTTGGCTGCTGCACAATAGGGCGATTCGCAGATTATTTCAGGGAGCCTGGCGGCAATACGGTTCCAGGTATTGTGATGGATGCTTAATCTGTCTTGGGGATGTTCGGGTGTAGAATAGTTAATCAGCATGCCTCCTCTGTCATAATGGTCACCTACGGTTTCTGACAGAATACAGTTCTGCATTGTCACGTCCTTTGATTGTGATATCTGGACGGCTTCATCTCTGGCATTGGCAAACGAACAATGATCGATGATAATATTGCTTGCACCGTCAAGTCGCAGCGCATCATCTAAAATATAATGGCTGGCGGGTACCAGATCCGGGTCGTGTGGGCGTGAACGAAGATGTCGCAGTATAATGTTATCACCTGTACCATCGGGTTCGTACACTTCATCCACCAAAAAACCACGCGTGATGATACCACCCGGTGAAGTCTGGCCGGCTATGGTGACATTACCGTAAACCAATTCTGCCGCTGCATCTATCAGACCACTTACCTTAAAAAGTATATACCTCGGGCCTTCCTGTGCGAGTGCATCATTGAGACTCCCGGGGCCATTGGCATTCAGATTGGTGACATAGATGACCTTTCCTCCTCGGCCACCTGTTGCCTTGGCACCGAATCCTTGTGCACCTGGGAAAGAAGGAATATCCTGAGCAGTGACCACAACTGTGAAACACAATAAACATACCTTAAGAAAAATAAGCCGGATCATTATAAGACAGATTTTAAGATGGGTAAAAAACTCACTAATTACATTGCCACTGCAATATAAGTATTTCATAAAATATTTACAAAATCTTGTTTTGTTTTGAACAAAAAAATCTGCTACCGGAAAAAGTGGAGGATACCGGGCTCGAACCGGTGACCCCTTGCCTGCCAGGCAAGTACTCTAGCCAACTGAGCTAATCCCCCCTTAATTATACCTTTCAGCGAATATTGCTGAAGCTTGTGCGAAATGCGAATGTTCAAAACCACAAGCAATAATTTAACAAGATGCAAATCTAAAGAATAATCATTGAATCGAAAAATATTTATTCGCTGAGAAAATACTCTTCATCAGTTTTTAACGATTTTCCTTAAAATTGTTCCTTGCTCTGTTTCAAATTTTACCAAATATGTAGCAGCAGGCCATTTGCTCGTACCGATTTCTATTTTGCCGGAGGCTTCACTATCATATTTTTTATTAAATATTAACTCTCCGCTCAATGTTTGGATATCAACCGTACAGTTACCTGCATTCTGTGATGTTATGTGCAATATTTCATTCATGGGATTAGGAAAAATTTCGACAGAAATGCCGGGAAGCTGATCAACTGCCGTAAGGACTTGTAGATCGGAAGAATAAACATCACCATGAATAATATTTGCTTCTTCGAGTAATGCTCCGATGCTTGCTTTCACCACATTGCCCATAAACCACATATTGAGGCTGTCAACACGGTCGTTGGCTGTATGGTAATTTTTATTTCTGAAATTGGCACCGTCTGTGAGCATAAGCGCCGGTTTGCCTGCTGTCCAGAAACTTGCATGGTCGCTACGCAAAAGGTCAGGTGTCAAGGCGCCATTACCCGGCACTTCGAGTGTCACTACCTTCAGTTCTGGAACATAAGTAGTAGCCGATTTCTCAAAGGCATCGCTTATTCCTTTCGAGTTGCTATTCCTCACATTGGTGATAAAATTGCCCTTGTATGAATCTGCAGCGATGGCTGCTGACTGTGCCGGAAACAAAAGATTGAACCCGTTAGGCAATGTCTGCGAATTGGGCTTATCTGAATAATAGCCTATCATTTCAAAATTAAGTACACCTTCGATGGTATCCTTTACCGAAAGTCCTCCCTGACCGACATACGCTTTACTACCTATCAGACCATCCTCTTCTACATCAAATCCGATGAACCGGATACTTTTCCTGAAATGGTAGTCTGCAATAATACGTGATATCTCCATCATACCGGCTACTCCGGTGGCATTATCATCGGCACCCGGACCAAAAGGAACACAGTCGTAGTGGGCATCATTGATGAGTATTCTACCCGGAGATGATGCACCGTAATGGTCTGCGATGTAGTTTTTCAGCTGATAATCACCAAACTTAGCTGTATGGATACTCGGCTCATAGTGCAAGGAGGTAAAAAGGCTTTCAATAATATCTTGTACCGCCTTGAGTTTTGCTGCTCCGGCGGTACGGTGCCTGGTGCCTTCAAGCCATTTCAGATCTGAATAAAGGTGCAAGGTATCCACTCTGTCCACTATAGCTTGGAGATCAAAGCTATGTCCATCGTAGGCTACGATATTTATTCTATACTCTCCGTCTGAAGGTAGCGGCACACTTATGGCTTTAGTACCTGTACTTATATTATTGCCAATATCACCTGTAATACCATTGACTGTTAGGGGTTCAAAACCGGATCCTGATTTTTTAAAGACATGAAGTTCGACGGTACAAACATCGTTTTCGTCATCTTCAAGCGTAAAATTGTAGGTAACAGTCTTAGCATTCTGAGCAGATGAGACATTCAAAATGGCAGGTGGTTGGTTCTGGGCAAAAAGCTGAACACAAAAAATACTAAAAATGCCCAATAGTGTGTTTTTCATTTTCCTGGAGTTTTGATAAATTTGAATCTGTGTTTGAAAATCAAATTTACGCTCCAAAAATAATATATCTGAGAATATTCCAGCTAAAATTTAATCCAGTACAGGAGTGACTTTAAAACCTTGGGCTTTCAACAAATGAATCACACCATTTTCGCCTCCCAGATGCCCGGCACCTACTGCTATAAAGGAAGGTTGGGTTTGTGCAATGTTGACAATCTTTTGTATCCAGTTTTGGTTTCTTTTTACCAGCAATACATCTTCCATCGCCGATCCTTCTGATTGGCCTTTAATGATAGCGTAAAGTTCGTCAAGATTCTGGCTTTTATATACTTGCACCATTTTCTGAAAATCGCTATCGTCTGTCTTTACATCAAGCATTTTTACAAGTTCTTTTGCCTGGAAAGAATATGGAAGCACATCAAGAAAGCCCATTTGTTCTTGGAGGGTTTCGAGTCCTGCCATCTTGATTCCTTTCTTCTTAGCTTTTTCCATCAGTTCGAGTTCATAAGATTTTGTTTCTTCGCCCTCTCCAGGTGTCATGAGCATGGTAGATAGAAAGATGGGTTTGAAGCTTTTCATAAAATCAAGGCCTATACCAAGTGTTGATAAAAACCGTTTGTCGAGTTTGTCGTATTCTTCTTTGGTAAGCAACATGTCTAGGGTAGTATCACCTTTCATCTGCATATTGGCCATTACTTCAAGGCTCATACCTGTGATGTCGCTCAGGTCCATCTCACCTACAAGTAGTTCGCAGCTGTTGAAAGCCGCATCCAAACCCTTTGGTTCGAAATAATCGCTGGCCGGGATGAGATGGATAGTCCCAAAAAGATAGGATGGTTTCTTGATGTCCTTGCCTTCAATTTTCCATAACAAAGAAGACTGTGCTATGGAGGGCAATGTAAAAAGCAATGCAAAAAGTGCAGTAAAGTAACGCATAGGTTGTCAGAAATTTATTGAATGAATATAACCAGATTGTTTGAGAAAATGTTTTAAATATTACAAAATCATGCCTTACCAACATTTGCCATAAAGATCGTAACCTTCTTTCTCTAGCCGTGCTTGATGGTCGGGGTGAGCAATTTTTATTAATTCTTTTACCCTTTGGGCAATATTTTTACCGTATAGCTCTGCTACACCATTCTCCGTTACCACATAATGTACGTGTGCCCGAGAAGTGACAACACCAGCCCCGGTTTTTAATGTAGGTACTATCTTTGACACACCTTTTTTAGTAACTGATGCTATGGCAATAATCGGTTTGCCACCTTCGCTGAGTGAAGCTCCTCTTATAAAGTCCATCTGTCCGCCTACTCCGCTATAAATAGATGTACCGATAGAATCCGAGCATACCTGACCTGTGAGATCAATTTCAATAGCACTGTTGATGGCTGTCATTTTTGGATTTTTGCGAATGATGGATGAATCATTAACATAAGCAGCATCAAGCATCACCACAGCAGGATTATCGTGAATAAAATCGTAGAGTTTTTGTGTACCAATGGCAAATGACCCTACTGTCTTTCCCGGATATTTGTGTTTGTACTTGTTAGTAATTACACCTTTTTCTATCAATGGCAGAATTCCGTCACTAAACATCTCGGTATGAATGCCCAGGTCTTTATGGTTAACCAGGAAGCGAGCGACTGCATTGGGTATGGCACCGATACCAAGCTGCAGGGTAGCGCGGTCTTCAACTAAGTTAGCTATATGTTTACCGATTGCAAGTTCGTTGTCACTCAATGAAGGTAGCTGAGAAGTATGTATATCTGCTTCACTATATACCATAGCATCGAACCGACTTGCATGTATCAGTCCATCGCCTAACGACCTCGGCATCTTCGGATTAACCACTGCGATGATTTTTTTTGCTACATCGGTAGCTGCCTTGGTAACATCAACCGACACTCCCAGAGAGCAAAATCCGTGCAAATCGGGTGGTGACACATGCACCATGGCTACATCTAAAGGCATAACCCCTCGCCGAAACAACAATGGTACCTCGCTCAGAAAGATCGGTATATACTGTACATGACTGTGACTGATATGTGGTCTGATGTTACCTCCTACAAAAAAGGCATTAGTCCGGAATGCACCATCGTATTGAGGTAGCACATAAGGTGCCGGACCTTCTGTATGAATGTGGCATATTTCGACATTCTGAAGCTCATCCTTTCTCTCCGAAAGAGCGTCGATTAAAATATTAGGCGTAGCAGCCCCACCCTGTATAAAAACACGGTCATCACTTTTTACGATAGATACTGCCTGTCCGGGCGTTTTGAAATCAAACATCACTTATTAGTTTTTTATTGGTTTGTATTGCTGTGTGAGCTCCTCGTCAAACATTTTATAAATTCGCTTGTATTCATCTGTCCAGCTGGTTGCTTCTTGAAAGCCGTGATCTTCTACCGGAAAAACTGCCATCTCCCAGTTGTCTTTCTTTAACTCTATAAGCCTTTGGGCCAACCTTACCACATCTTGGTAATGAACGTTTGTATCGACCATACCATGTAACATGAGCAATCTGCCTCTCAGGTTTTTAGCAAAATATATGGGCGAACTTCGTCTGAATGCTACACTATCTTCGGTAGGTGTATTGAGGATATTGGATGTATATTCATGATTGTAATGTGCCCAGTCGGTTACAGACCGTAGTGCAGCACCGCACTTAAAAACACCAGGTTTTGTAAACATTGCCATCAATGTCATAAAACCGCCATAAGAGCCGCCGTATATGCCAATGCGATCTTTGTCAAGCTGTAAGCTGTCAACTAAGTATTTTGCCCCATCGACCTGGTCATCGAGATCGCGACCACCCATGTAACGGTATATGGCAGTACGCCAGTCGCGTCCATAACCTTCCGATGCCCTATAGTCTATATCAATAACTGTATATCCGTTGTCAGCTAGCATATTATGAAACATGTATTCGCGGTAATAGGTGCTCCACCATTTGTGCACGTTCTGCAGGTATCCGGCTCCGTGTACAAATACTACACCTGCTCCATTAGGTCGCTCTGGCTTGTACAGGCGTGCCGGTACTTTTACTCCGTCCGATGCCGGAATCATGACTATTGCAGGTTCTCTCCATTTATAATTGTTAAAAGATGCTGTAATAGAAGATGTAATTTTCTGCATTTTTGCACCAGGCTTGTTCTCCATCAGGTAGAGCTCCCAAGGCTTGTTGGTATATGAATACCTTATGGCCAGATACTTTTCTTCGGGCGATACGCTTACTTCATGATTACCTGTTAGTTGGGTAATCTGCTTCATTTCACCACCATTGACATATAATGTATAGAAATGGTGTTCGAAGGGAGTAGGTTTGTTGGCTGTGATGAAAAAATTCTTCCTATCCTTTGACAGACGCGCTTCGAGTATCTCAAAATCACCCGATGTAAGTGCTTTCTTTTCTAGTGTTTCTGTGTTTTGTGTATAAATGTGTGAATATCCCGTCACTTCAGACTGGTACCAGACTGTCTGATCGTTTATCCAACCTATCCGGCCCGGGGCGTCCATCCATTCTACTATACCCGGCCCTCCGATCCAGGCATCATCATGTTGTCTGTCAAGAACTGTGAATGGGTTTTCTTTTGAAAGATCGATCAATACTATCCACCTGTCTTTGTGGTCATGAGCCTTCACTTCAAATATTGCTTGCCCGGTATTGTTATAGACAGGCCCGAAATAATTGACCTCACGTGGAGTTTTAAACACATCGGTATAAATAGAATCTTTATTATAATCACGATAGTATGATGGTTTGTCGAAAATGCCCGGCAATATTGAACGGTCGAACGCAATGACCGTGTCTTTCTTAATATCAAAAATTAGTAGTTCGTAACTGCTTTGCTTGGAGCCGACTTTATTGCGTGTATCCAGGTCACGTGTATAGCCTGAAGGATTGACGAAGTCCGGTACTACAGGCATTTTATTGACAGCCGGTCGTTCGAGTTGAAAACAGACTGACTTCATGGTCGGATCAGCCACTATGGCAGTCATATTTTTTTCACCATAATAAAATTCCTTTGCTCGATATATCTTTAGAGAATCATCGAGTGCTTTGTTCATTTTAGCGATGTCACGCCGTTGGCGCAATACTTCGAAAAGTTCAAACTGTTGTTTTTCGAGATAGCTTTCTTGTGCGTTTCTTTTTCCATCATGCCTTTTTTCACCTTTGATAAAATTGGTCAACTGCCTGAGTGCGCCGGTATTTTTATTCCACGAAAAAACATTTCCATAACTTAAATAAAGAATATATTGTCCGTCAGCAGAAAAAACGGGCTGGTATTCACCGACATAGGTATCCGTCACCTGTTTCATTTGCCCACTCGCGACATCGTAAATGTAAATATCACCATTCTTGCTAAATACCTTCCATTTCCCGGTAGGGTCATATTCGCCTCCATCAGAAAACATATCTCGCAATGCAGCAATGCTCATTTTTTCGGTTTTGCCTGTCTTGAGGTTGTATGCATACTTTTCACGTACCGGTTTTATCTCCGGATTCCAGTCAAAGTAAATATTCTTACCATCTATAGACCAGGAAATATTCTCCGGTGAATAACCCGTAAACTTTTCACCTTGCATTATTTGATCAATGGATAATGCAGAAATATTGTGCTGTGCCTTCGCTGATGCCGAAGCAAATATTATTATAACAAGTGCACTCAATATTTTCAAATATATCTTCATTTCATGAGGTTTGTATCATCTACTTAATTAACATGACAGAATGACTCTGAATTTGTTTTTGCATCCATCAAACAATTTAAGAAAGTAAATGGTTGTAGAATTCTTTCTGCCATCTAAATACCAAAAAGCACAGAAGTACCTTACTGTAAAGTAGCCGATGGTTAGAAAAATTTTTAGCTAAGTTATATCGCAATAATTATTTTGACTTACCTACGATTTTCATTTCATCAATAAGGTGGCCGGCGCCTGCATATTTGTCAATCACCCAAAGTACATACCTGATGTCAACCATAATATTGCGACAAATGCTTGCATCATAATTGACATCACTCATTGTCCCTTCCCATACGCGGTCGAAATTGATACCAATCAGGTTGCCTTTGGCATCGATAGCAGGGCTACCCGAATTGCCGCCTGTAGTATGGTTGGCACCAATAAAACAAACCGGCAATGTACCATTCACACCATAACGACCATAGTCTTTCTTGGCATAAAGATCGAGATAGTGCTGGTCGAGGTTAAATTCGTAATCTCCGGGCACATATTTTTCAATAACTCCGTCAATGGTGGTCATGATGTCATATTTTATGCCATCTTTTGGTGAATATGGTTTTACTTTTCCGTAAGAAACCCTGAGCGTACTGTTTGCGTCCGGATAAAATTTCTTTTCCTTAAACACTTCCATCTGTGCCTGCATGTATGTTCGCTGCAAGGTGTTTATTTCGGCAGAATAGGTATTGGCCTTTGGTGAAATTGAATTTTGGTTAAATTCGTACACTTCTTTCAGCAGTGCCACCAGGGCATCTTCGCGCAATAGTTTGACAGCTTCAGTAGCAGGTAGGGCCAAGATAGTATTCATTTTGGCTTCGTTGATAAGGTTTGACGAATCAAACATTGAAGCAAACTGTTCTTTGCTAAGCTTAGTGATAGTGGCAGGCTGCAGACCTGACTCCACATTTGCCTTGTAGATGAGAATCAGTTCAACAAACATTTCCTTGTCTATATCAGCTTCAAAATTTTTATAAAAACCTGCCAGCCCATCCCGAGCTTTTGTTGCTTGTTTTGAATATTCTGTCTCACCCTGGCTATCAAAAGCCTTTATAAGTTGTATAGCCTGATTGCCCATACGAGTAAAATCAAGAATCCTTGAAAACACTTCGGCTATTGCTTCTCTTGCTACAGCATAGCGCTTGTATTCGGAGTATTTTTTTTCAAATTCAGGTAAAAGTTGTCCGTATTTTTGATTCAGTGCAGGGTCGGCATTTATTCTTTTCGTAAAATCGGCTTCGTACTTCATTTTGCGGCCGAGACCATCGGTTTTTTTCACACCGAGGCTCTCCCCTATCCATTTTTTCCACGCATTAGCTATTGAGGCATACTTTGATGCATATTTTATTTTCGTAGCAGGGTTTGTTCGCATTTTGGCGTCCATTATCTTGAGTGCCTTTTCGCGCAGACTTATCCTTACCGGATTAAGTACTTCGGTGGCTTGCTGTACGCCTATACCTGGAAGATACTCGTCTGTACGGCCCGGAAACCCAAAGATCATGGTGAAGTCGTTTTCCTTCACACCATCAAGTGATATAGGGAAATAATGTTTAGGAACATAAGGAACGTTATCTGGCGAATAATCTGCAGGAAGATTGTTTTTGCCGGCATAAATTCTGAATACTGAAAAGTCACCTGTGTGCCTTGGCCAAACCCAGTTATCAGTATCGGAGCCATATTTGCCGATACTTTCAGGTGGTGCCCCTACCATTCGCACATCTTTATAGGTAACCGAGATAATGGCAAAATACTGATTGCCTGTAAAAAAGGGTTTAATGCTTACAGCTTCATAAGCCTGAATGACGAGAGATTTCGATACTTTTGCAATATTCTGGTCTATGACTGACTGTCTTTCTGATTCGGTCATTTTATCATTTACACCTAGCAACACTTGTGTTGATACATCTTCGATACGAGATATAAAAGTGACTGTAAGACCCTCACAGGGCAATTCTTCCGACATATTTTTTGCCCAGAACCCATCACGGATATAATTATGCTCTAATGTAGAATGTTTTTGAATCTGGCCATATCCGCAATGATGATTTGTAAGCAAAAGTCCTTTCGGTGATACGACTTCGCCCGTACAGCCACCACCAAAATGAAGTACTGCATCCTTTAGCGAGCCTTTGTTGATGCTGTAAATATCCTCCGCCCGGAGTTTCATGCCAGCCGCACGCATTTCCTTTTCATTCAGCTGTTTGAGGAATATAGGTAGCCACATTCCCTCATCGGCGTAGCTGTATATTTTTACCAATAGCAACAATAGTACTGCAAAAACTATCCTTTTCATCGTTTATTTTTTTGTAAAAATATTGATTAAAGCCTAATTGTCATAGAAAGCTTAAAAAATAGCACAAAAAAAGCCTGCCGGAATACCGACAGGCCTTTTATCTTAAGATAAACTCTTAATTACTGAGCAGGAGCAGCAGCAGTTGAGTCAGCAGCAGGAGCAGCAGCCTCAGCAGCAGGAGCAGCAGCCTCAGCAGCAGGAGCAGCTTCAGCAGCTGGTGTTTCAGTAGCAGTAGCTTCAGTTGCTTCAGTAGATGCAGCTTCGCTGTTGCAAGCTACAAAACCGAAAGAAAGAACAGAAACAACGATAAGAGATTTGATGATTTTCATTTTAAAAGAAATTTGATGTTAAAAAAAAATTTTTTAAATTAATCTTGTAATCTTTTAAAGCTCTTGCCTTATGATTACGACACAAAGATATGGCGACTTCAAAAAAAGCTGATTAAACAATTTTTTAATAATTCATAATGAGTTGTTAATGATTTTATTTGATTGAGATTCAACACATTACACAGACAATAATTTAACCATCCAGCAAAAAAAACTTTTATGCTATCTGGCTTGGTCATACACATATCTGAAAATGTATATTTTGCAGGCTTATGTCTCTCACTTTCCGTTGCTGTTCGTACATCATTACTACGAAATATGTCCATTCGAAAAACAAAATCAAACCAAGCTGTTTACCTTTACAGTATAATAATATAATAAATGACAAAAGCAGGCATAAAGGCATTCGCACCGGCAACAATCACCAATCTATGTGTGGGATATGGTGTGCTTGGTTGTGCCGTCGAACATACTGGTGTAGAAATACTGATACGGGAAGGGCAAAAACCCGGATTGACCATAGAAAACATAACCGGTGCATTCGGAAAAGTTCTAAAAGAAACGGAAATGAATGTTGCAGGGCTTGCTGCATTGAAGCTACTCAACGATCTGGGCCAAACCCAAAAAACACTTGAAATGGACATCCACTACAAAATGCCCATAAATAAAGGAATGGGAAGTGCGGCCGCTTCAGCCGCAGGTGCAGTATTCGCAGTAAGTGAATTCCTCAAAGCAGGATTGTCAAAGCAAGAATTGCTAAGCTATGCAGTAGCGTCATTAAGGGAAATCACCGGATCTGCCCATCTCCATCATCTGATACCTTCGCTGATGGGCGGACTTACTATCTGCAATCCTGCCACACATATATCATATAAGAAGCTGCATACACCTGCCGGCATCTACATGGTACTCATAAGTCCGGAAAATGAGACCCCAAAGATCGATTTTGATGCGACCTTAAATACCCAGCTTACATTTGACAAAACAACTGCGCAACAAGCGGCTCTGGGTTCATTCATTACTGCTATGTACACAACAGACATTCCGTTACTCAATGAATGTATGTCAGATTATATCGTTGAACCATATATTTCAGGAATCCTTCCCGATTTCAATGAATTGAAAAAAATTGCGAAAGAAGAAAATGGATCGGGATTCGGTATTACGGGTAGAGGCCCTGCTATGTTTGCCGTGTGCGACAATAGTCTGAAGGCAGAAAATATCGGTAAAAAAGCAGAAATGTATTTTGCCAACACCAAACGTAAGGCGAAATGTAATATTTCAAAAATCAACCTGCAGGGAACCGTACTGTTTTAACCGGTGTTATTTAATTTTCGATTAACTTTACATCATGAATTCAAACCATTCAGAAAGGATCAGGGCGATTATCAGTGAAAGTATCCGTGTGAAGGAAAACATCCTTGCCGATGCAGATTTTTTAAGCATCATTGATAAGGTCGTCAAAGTAGTTACCAGTGCTTTTAGCCAAGGGAAAAAAGTACTCTTCTGTGGCAATGGTGGCTCTGCTGCTGATGCTCAACATCTGGCTGCGGAGTTTTCCGGAAGGTTCTATAAAAACAGGCATCCACTGTTTTCTGAAGCACTCCATGTGAATACTTCCTACCTGACGGCTGTGGCAAATGATTTCAGCTACGACGAAGTGTATGCACGTCTTGTGCAGGCAATGGGTACAACAGAAGATGTATTGTTCGCCATATCAACAAGCGGCAACTCGCCAAATATACTCCGCGCCATAGAAGAAGCCAGGCTCAAAGGAATGACTGTGGTAGGATTGACCGGTGATAAAGGTGGAAAAATGAAGGAAATGTGCGACTATATATTCTGTGTGCCATCTGCAGACACTCCACGCATCCAGGAATCGCACATTATGATCGGGCACATCATATGTTATCTTGTAGAGGATAATCTATTCGGATAATGAATATTGAGCAGTTTAAAGACTGGGCATTGTTCCTTGACAGAGACGGAGTGATTAACCGGCGCATACCGGGCGGTTATGTAATGCACATTGACGATTTCATATTTAACCCGGGTGCACGGGAAGCTATTGCCATATTTTCAGGAGTATTCAGCCATATTTTCGTAGTAACTAACCAACAAGGTATTGGCAAAGGCATGATGAACGAAACAGACCTCAACATCATACACGATTATATGCTCACTCATATCAACAAAACCGGTGGCCGTATCGATAAAATTTACTTCTGCCCCGGTCTGGCTAAAGACAAACCGCTATGCCGAAAACCTCAACCCGGTATGGCACTTCAGGCAAAAGCTGATTTTCCTGACATCGATCTTAGTAAAAGTCTGATGATTGGCGATTCTGTGTCGGATATATTATTTGGAAATAATGTGGGAATGTTATCCTTTTTCATAAATAATACTGGTGAAATTGAGGACGATTTGCCATCCGGCACACCCATATACACTTCCTTAGCCGAGATAGCAGGTATCAAAATCTGACCGCCGTTATGGATCAACATCGATGGTGATGCGTACATTTGACCAGCCTTTTTGCTGCTGGGTCAAGGCAACAAACTGGATGATATCAGTTTTTATTGCTTTCACTACTTCGGGTTTGCGTTCTGATTTAATCCATATTTCGCGGATAAACTGGTTGCGCACACGTGGTATGCCGGGTTCGACCGGGCCGCGGATTCGGTTGGAATATTTTTCTGTTAATTTTCCGACAAGAAATTTTGCTGACTGTTCGGTTACTTTGAAATCCTTATGCCGGATGTTTATGTAAATCATTTT
>JAIBCG010000125.1 GCA_019694295.1 Saprospiraceae bacterium | reverse complement strand
TACCGGCGTATTCGTACCTGCATACGATAGATGTATCGGCTCTCGCCCCGGGCATGTACTTTATAGAGCTGACAGATGATGCAGGAAATATACGGGTAGAGAAGTTTGTGCGGGAGTGATGAAATCACAGAAACAGAAATTCTTATGCACCAGGGTTCAATACAATATCGTCATTATATTTAATGTTCTCCAAGAACAGACCTGCTGCCGGTACACTCCATTGTGTCGGCAGTGGTTTTTGGTGTACCAAGCAATTTTGTACGACATCTAATGAAAGCTTGCCGGTACCTACATTCAGACACATTCCTACGATCAGCCTGACCATACCGCGCAGGAAACGGTTGGCTGTGATGTGGAACTCCGCTCGTTGATTGGCATTATCAAATACCCATCTTGATTCTGTGATGAAACAATGTTTTTTTTCAACGCCACTATTTGTTTTACAAAAACTTGTAAAATCCTTGAATTCCGTCAGCATCGCCGCTGCCTGCTGCATGCCTCCAGGATCTAATTTTTCAAAATGATAATACTGAAAACTAAAGGGAAGGGTGAAAGGATTTTTTCTTCCCTCGATATAATACACATAACTACGGCTATATGCGTCAAATCTGGCATGTGCATCCGTTCTTACCGGGAAAACTTCATGTAATACAATGTCTGTTGGCAGGATGGCATTGAGGTTTTTGAGGTATTCGGGCTTAAAATCAAAACTGAGATCGAAGTGTAGTATATAATCTCTGGCATGTACACCTGTATCTGTGCGTCCGCATCCTGTTACCTGCACCGACTGCCTGAAAAATGTATTGAAGGCATGCTCAATAGTGTCCTGTACCGTATGCTGACCGGGCTGGTGTTGCCATCCGCAATAATCCGTACCATTATAACTCAGCCTGCAGAAATACCTCATCAACTTTGTTTGTGAAAAAAAAGAAATCAAACGGCTCTCCGGAGAGCTGCTTGTAAGGTATTGAAACCTAACCGATACCGGTTTTGTCATTTGCGAGCCTTGCGCACATGAGTGCTGCACCTGCCAGAGCAAAATCCTTCAGGAACATTGTCTGGCCGTATTGTTGTGCGGCCGGGTTGTCGCCCATAGCATTCGGCAAATGGATGAGTATTGCAAATAACAGCAATTCTACAGCCAGCAATACTGCTGCCAGCTTGTCGAGTTTGCCAAGAAAAATGGCAACTGCCGCCATGATGAGCGAAATACCTGCCACATATACCCAGACTACACCTCCCGGTACCGGCACCATTTCAGCCATTGCAGCGGCATTCATAAAGTGAAATGCACCAAATATTGCCATCGGTATCGCAAACAAATACCTGCCCAGATTAATAATCGAATTCATTATCTTAATCTTTTATTGGTTCGAAAAACGACTTGTCATGGCTAAGTTAAGCAGTTTGTTGTAAATAATGTCGTTATCTTATAAAAAAATCGCTCAATACTGCCCAAACGAGAGATTTCCGGTACTCAGCTCAGGCTTTTTCTCTTGTTTTATCCTGCAGCAAGATATAATTATGGGGCGCTTTTAATATCTTTCCTGCCGGGAATACACTCAGGAATATTTCATCAAAATAAAGTTGTGCCTTTTCTTTGTCTTCAGTGCTTGTAGCCAGATGGTTAAACAGAAATATGCCCCCGGGTGTGATCTTCTCACGGATGGTTTCAAGGAAATTTGTGCTGAGAAACACTTCAGGAATCTGCTCATCTACGAATACATCCATACAGATCAGGTCAAATTTTTCTTCGGTTACATCCAGGAAGATTTCGGCACGGGTGCAGATGCAGTCTGTCGGGTTTTTCAGGCGGTGCAGGCTGTATTTTCCTGCCAAATAAATGATTTCTTCGTCTATCTCTACTGCCGTAATGTTGGTGTGGATACCATATTTTTTCTCCAGCAGATAAGGAATACTTCCCAGGCCGAGCCCTAGTACGAGTGTTTCATTGATGTTATCCAACCTAAGCTTGCTGAAGGCAAAATCAAAATTATCGTACAGGTCATCGAATGAATAAATAGCATTCTCGGTCAGAAGCTGTAGTCTGCCTTTGGAGAGACTTACCACCAACAGGTCATTAAAATCAGACGAACTCTCTTCGAGCCTGATAGGGAATAACCACGAGAGCCATTTTTTCCATATAGGTATGATTACTTTCTCCACGCCTTATCGCATTCATAGATGTGTCCAAATATTTGTTTGTCTGCTTCTGTCAGCTGCAGGCCTCGACGCGACATCATGGCATTGCAGGCTTCTGTTGCTTTATCCAATGCAAAGGTGCTAAGTCCGCCTGCGCCCCCCCAGGAGAATGACGGGATGAAATTGCGCGGATAGCCATCACCGAATATATTGCATGACACGCCTACAACCGTACCTGTATTGAACATCGTATTGATGCCTGCCTTCGAATGATCGCCCATGATGAGTCCACAGAACTGAAGGCCGGTGGGTGCAAAACGCCCTTTCGGGTAGTTCCAGAGTTTTACTTCGGCGTAGTTGTTCTTCAGGTTGGAGGTGTTGGTGTCTGCACCGAGATTGCACCATTCGCCGATGTAAGAGTCGCCGAGGTAGCCGTCATGGCCTTTGTTGGAATAAGCATATAGGATGCTGTTACCTGCTTCTCCTCCGAGTTTGCAATGCGGCCCGATGCTCACGTTCGGATAAATCTTGGCACCCATTTTTACGACCGCATGTGCTCCCATGCCAAACGGCCCTCGTATGATGCTGCCTTCCATCACTTCCGCATCTTCACCGATGTAGATCGGTCCGGCTTCGGTATTGAATGTCGCACATTCTACTTTTGCGCCCTTCTCGACGAAAATATTATTCGGTGGGCCTATTATCCGGTTTGTTTCAGACAGTTTTTCTGATGTCCGCCCCAAGGTGAGCAGATCAAAATCGAGCTTCATCTGTGTACCGTGCAGCCTTATGATATCGGCTAATGTTTCGATTCTCAATACCGCTGCTACAGATTCTTTTTGCGCTAAATGCCCGGTACAGGAAGGAAATTCCTCTGTCAAACTCCGGCTGAGCCTTGATGCAATCCACTGGTTGTTGTGGATGAGGCTTGTGTCGGTAGGAAGGTTTTGGAGTTCGACAAGCAGATGCTTATTTGGCAAAATTGATCCATCCACTACGATACTGTCATCTGCCAGGCAAGCCGGAAATTTGTTCTTAAGATGTGATTGTGTCAAATAGGAAACATCTGCACCTGATATTTTTTGCCATTTTTCGGCAATGGTGAGTATGCCTGTACGCAAGAGAGCTATCGGGCGTGTGTAGCTGAGCGGAAGCAGGTCATTCCAGGCAGTTGTATCGGTTAATATAATATTAAGCATGAGTGGTCTTTGATGACCAAAGTTAGAATGAATAGTTTGTATAGTAAAATATTTGGAGTGAATGTTGTGTGGTGGAATGTTTTAATCTTTCTTATGGTGAAAATTTGTCTGACTAAAAGGCAATAAAAAAGTCCTGAAGCAAATCGCCACAGGACTTTTATGTATATTCTCACCAGGAGATTACATAAATTTAGCGTATTTCTTGTTGAATTTATCAATTCGACCTGCGGTGTCAACGAACTTCATCTTACCGGTAAAGAACGGGTGAGAGTGAGCAGTAATCTCAAGCTTGATGAGTGGGTATTCCTTGCCGTCTGTCCAAGTGGTGGTTTCTCTTGAGTTCATACATGAACGAGTGAGGAACGCATCGTCTGTTGACACATCTTTGAATACTACGTATCTGTAATTAGATGGATGGATATCTTTTTTCATATTATTTTACTTTAAGAGTGTGCAAAGATAAAAACTATTCTTGATAATGTAAAGAATTTTTTGTTTTATTTTTCTGAAAATCAGCGGATGATGCTCACATCACCTTTTAGTAAAGGTTCCTTGCCGTCGGTTAGTTCTATTAGCAGGTAATAAACATACACAACTTCCTGGACTTTTTGTCCTCTGTGTTTTCCGTCCCATCTTGCCTCGGGTTCGTTGGTTTGGAGAATGACGTCTGTTCCTGTAAAGATTACTAGATTTGTTCAGTCTAATTTAAAAAAATATTTAGTTTGTGAACAAATCTATTTTTTATTCAGTGCAAATATTTATATTTGCAGAAGTGTTGTGTGTGTGGGAACATTTTTTAGATTTCAAAACTGGCGCAATTAATTTTTTTAACAATTTAAAAATAACAACATGAAAAAGAACGTGATCAGCCGGTTATTAAAGCTTTCTGTTTTCATGATTCCGGTGACATGTGCATGGTATGGCAAGGCACAGATTCTGATTGATCCATATTATATTAGTCCTGCGACAAAAAATGGCTATAAGCTGATTTTCCGGGACGAATTCAACGGCAACAATCTTGATTTGCAAAACTGGGATATCAGCACCAGCAACAAGCCTGATGATGTCCCTTGTAAATGGTACTTATATGATTTTATGCTCGGGCAGGTGACTGTTAAGGATGGTATGTGTCTCCTGAAAACAGAAAAAGCTCAACAGGATGTCAA
>JAIBCG010000065.1 GCA_019694295.1 Saprospiraceae bacterium | reverse complement strand
GACTAATACGCGACATAGGACTTATTCCTAGTGAGGGATATAGTTCACTTCTGCTTTCCCTTTGTTAAAGTTAAGAATTTAATCTCAAATGCAAAGTAAAGGTAAGGGATAGAAGCCGGCACGAAGTAAGGCGGATAGCCCGACCCGTAGGGGTACGCCCAAATGAGTAAACAAAAGGTGGCTTGCAAAATGTGAAAGATTAAGTTGTTGGGGTGAGCGGTATTTGTGAAAAAATGTTATCTTCGAAAAAAAAAGATTGGACTGGCATTCGACGTTGCGTGGATTTCTGGCATATATGACACTTGAGAAGGGTTTTTCGGTGCATTCGAAGGAGGCTTATATACGTGATGTGAAGGGATTGATGGATTTTGTGGCTGAGCAACACGAGACGCAGTCGCCGGTGGATGTGAGACAAGAAGATGTGGCAGCATTTATGAAATATCTGTATGATATGGGCTTGCATGTGCGTACGCAGGCGCGTGTGCTGTCGGGTATCAAGGCGTACTACAAGTATATGGTAGTTGAAAACATAATGCAGGACAGTCCAGCGGCACTGATAGAGGGGCCGAAACTGACGAGAAAGATACCGGATGTACTGAGTGTGGATGAAATACAGCAGATGCTGGATGCCATAGACATGAGCGAACCCAACGGCCAGAGAAACCGTGCTATGATAGAGGTGTTGTATGCCTGCGGACTGCGTGTGTCGGAGCTAACTGACCTGAGAATATCGAACTTGTTTTTGGAGGTAGGTTTCGTGCGGGTGATTGGCAAGAACAACAAGGAGCGGCTGGTGCCGATAGGTAGTGAGGCGATCAAACAGCTGACGTATTATATGGATGGCGTGCGTAGCGGGATGATGAATATAAAGGAGGATTCGCAGAATGTCGTATTCCTGAACAGGAACGGGCGAAAGATGACGCGTGTGATGGTTTTTTACATCATAAAGGAGCTGGCTGTGAAGGCTGGTATAAAGAAAACGGTGAGTCCGCATACATTCAGGCATTCGTTTGCTACACACCTGGTGGAAGGCGGCGCAGACCTTCGGGCGGTGCAGGATATGCTGGGGCATGAGTCGATAACCACTACAGAAATATACACGCACCTGGATACAGATTATCTGCGAGATGTCGTTTTAAGGTTTCATCCTATGAATCGGCGAGAATTTTCTTAATTTTGGGCCTTGAAATAAAAACTGGACTGAAAATACAAACGGATTTTGACATTGCGTAATAAATATTTGCTGAATCTGCTGGCAGGCTGTATATATGCCTTGTATATGGCTGCATGTGCCAATCCGATAGCACCTGAAGGTGGTGCAAAGGATACGACACCACCAAGGGTTGACTCGTTGCGTTCTTCGGTATCAGGCAGGAAGAATTTTACGAAGGAGCCTGTGGTATTCAGGTTTGATGAGTGGGTGGTATTGGACAATATAGGGCAGCAGCTACTGGTGTCGCCACCGACGGTATATGCGCCCAAAGTGGTGCTAAAAGGAAAAACCGTACATTTCACCTTTGATAACCGTGAGGTGTTGAAGGAAAATACTACTTACAGCATCAGTCTGGGAGAGGCAGTCAAAGACCTGACGGAAGGCAATGTGGCCAAGGATGTACGTTTTGTATTTTCGACCGGTGACCAGATAGACAGTGCGTCTTTGTTTTCGACCATCAAGCTAAGCCTGACCAAGGAAAGTGTGAAGGGCGCTGTGGCCATGTTGTACGAAGCGGCGGACAATGACTCGGTTATCATCAAGCGCAAGCCCGACTATTTTGCAAGGGGCGGTGAAACGGGTACCTTTACCATAGAAAACATAAGGCCCGGCCGGTACAAGGTGTTCGCATTGAAAGACGACAACCTCAACTATCTGTATGATCTGGACAGCGAAATGATTGGATTTGCTGATTCGGTGCTGGTGATTGATAAAAACGAACACAAGACTATAACTGCCATGGAGGTATCGAAAGAGGCGAAGCCACCTAGAATAAGCGATAAACGGGCAGACCGCTATGGGCTGGTACAGTGTACTTTCAACGGCAACCCGAAACTGGTAAAAACAGAAATAGTGACATCTGGCCAGGAATATATAGCAGAAACAGACAAGGATACACTGAAAATATGGTACAAACCAGAACCCGATACCGACTGGGAGGTACACTTCGACAATGGTGTAACCAAGGATACTGTACGAGTAAAGCCCAAATCGGCCAAGGAAGACAAAAGGCGAAAAACGCTGTTGCTGCTGAACCAAAAGGCGTATTTCAACAAGAGGATTGTAGAGACGGAGCCATTTAGGATAGACCTGACCAACCCTGTCAGTTACTTTGACACATCGAGGATCATGCTCATGGCTGATTCATTGCCGTTCAAAAGTGGCAAATACCTGGAACTCAGGAAAGATAAGCCACGTGCCATATTCGTCAATGCACCATGGGAAGAGGGCGTACATTATAAGATGACCATGCTACCGGGGAGTGCAACCGATATGTATGGCAATAAGAATGACACTATACGAGCTGACTGGCGTGTACTTACCGGCAAAGACCTGGGCAATATAAGTCTGAACATTGACAATCTGGATGCTGAAAAAGCCTACATCGTACAACTGCTGAATGCAGGTGGTGAGGTATTGGAGGAGTTCAATGTACAGAATGAAAGAAAATGGGAAAAGCTGATACTGAACAAGCAACCCGGTAAATATGAGGTAGTCATCATAGTCGATCTGAACAGAAATGGCATCTGGGACCCTGTGCGATTGTTCCCGAGGAGGCAGGCAGAACCCATCTTCAGAAAAAAACCTGACGCATTAAGAGCCAACTGGGAACTTAATGTCACGATATCCTTGTAATTTTGTGAAATAATCAGACAAATAAATGAATATACTCCGAGCCACACATCTGCAGAAAATATACGGGCCACGTACGGTAGTGGGCGATGTGTCAATAGAGGTAAAACAAGGCGAGATAGTGGGGCTACTCGGGCCTAACGGTGCCGGCAAGACTACATCGTTCTATATGATGGTAGGCTTTATAAAGCCCAACAAGGGTCAGGTATTTCTGGATGACACTGAAATAACCGACTTGCCAATGTATCGGCGGGCGCAAAAAGGTATAGGCTATCTGCCACAGGAGGCTTCGGTATTTCGGAAGCTGACAGTGGAAGACAATATAATGGCGGTACTAGAGTTCAACGTAAAGACACGTACCGAGCAGAAAGCAAGACTTGAAGAGCTGATAGACGAGTTCAGCCTGCACAAGGTAAGGAAAAATATGGCAGATACCGTATCGGGAGGTGAACGACGGCGTACCGAGATAGCGCGTGCACTGGCTTCGAACCCCAAGTTTATACTACTCGATGAACCATTTGCAGGAATCGACCCTATAGCTGTAGAAGATATACAGACGATAGTGGCAAAGTTGAAAGATAAAAATATAGGCATACTCATCACGGACCACAACGTGCAGGAGACCCTCTCTATTACCGACAGGGCATATCTGATGTTCGAGGGCAATATACTGAGGGCAGGCACTGCAGAACAGCTGGCAGAAGATGAAGTAGTACGCAAAGTGTATCTTGGAAAAAATTTCGTTTTACAAAAAAAGGAACTCTGACAGGATGGCCGGTATAAAAAAACTTTGTCTGCTTAGTTTGATACTGCTTGGTGCCTGCAAGGAACAGGCAGCAAAAATAAGTGTAGAAGAACGCCTGATGATAGACACCATGAGTGCCAATAAGGTAGCCAGACTGCGCGCCGACTGGATAAGAGACTGCGACCGCAAGAAGGATTCTATGGTGCAATTTGCTATTGATTCGCTTACGGCTGTGACGCTCGAGAAAATAAACCTCAAACTAAAGCCCTACCATGAGTAAGAAACAGATATGGCTGATATTGCTGGCACTGGCAACGGTGTATCTGGTGATTAAGTTCAGGCAGGAGCGTGTCATCAACCGTAGTCTGGTAGATGCCAAGGTACAGGAAATAGTGATGTTTGAGAAGGCGGAATATGAAAAAACTTGCAAAAAGGATGCACTGCGACAGGCAGCGGTAGTGGTTGATTCGCTGTTGCAGGTGTGGGGTGAGCAATCTTCATTCGACACCACAGGCAGGCCACCGTTGCCATTCAAACCCACTGCTCCGGATTTTCAGTCGCCCCTTGATCGGGTAACACTGAAGCCTTTGTTTGATTCGATACAGTCAATTAAATAGGCTGGTATTACTTCAAGAGAGATGCTAACAATGAACCATGAAAGGTAGTCAGGGAATGTTTGAGTTAAATGTTTATAGAACAAAAAGGCAGTAAAAATATTTTCGGACAAAATTGTCATTTATAGTAAACAATCATTTTTTTGCTATATATTTGCGTTCGAAAAATGAGTTCAGCGGATTTTAACATTTAATTTTCTACATTTATTTTAAACAAAATCATTTAAAAATTATTCATTCAATCAAATATTATCAGGATACTAATGGAGAAAGCAAAAAGAATACAATTTGAAAGAAAATCGTCAACGGATTTTTATCAGGTACTGAGCAAGCGAGTTGAAGATTATTTCAAGACGAACAACATTTCAAAACATGCCAACGGTGCAATGGTATTTAAGACCATTTTTGTGCTTACAGTATTTATTTTGAGTTATATTGGTATCATTTCGAATGTATTCGGGCTTGGAATGGTATTGTTTTTATTTGCAGTGAATGGTTTTTTTGCTGCCATGATAGGATTCAACATTTCGCATGATGCGGTACATGACGCCTATTCGTCCAACAAAACACTGAACAGGATATTGGGTACCACATTCAATTTTTTGGGTACGAGTGACTACGTATGGAAGATAAAGCACAACATCGTGCACCACACATACACCAACATACCGGGTCATGACTCAGACATAGAAGATATTCCGTTCATCAGACTTACTGAAGTGCAGGAGCGCAAGTGGAACCATAGATTCCAGCATATTTACATGTTTTTCTTTTATCTGTTCACTACATTGTCATGGGTATTCAAGAATGATTATGTCAATTTTTTCAGACGGGACTGGGGTTGGTACAAAAATCCGGATCATCCGAAAGTAGAGTACTTCAGGTTATTTTTCTACAAGGCATTGTATTACTTCATGTTTTTGGTATTGCCTTTTCTGGTGGTTGACCAGCCGTGGTATTTTATACTGCTTGGATTTGTGATTCTGCACTTTGTTGAAGGTATGACACTGGCTTTGGTATTTCAGTTAGCTCATGTGGTAGAAGAAGCACAATTTCCGGAGCCGAATGATGAAGGCAAACTTGAAGACACATGGGCAGTACACCAGCTACGTACTACTGCCAACTTCGCAAGAAAGAGCTGGTTGGCGAATTTTATTTGCGGTGGCTTGAATTTTCAGATAGAGCATCATTTGTTTCCGGCTATTTGCCATATTCATTACACAAAGTTAGCACCTATTGTAAAGCAGACGGCATCTGAATTTGGTCTTCCTTACCATGAAGCAAAGACATTTGGTGGTGCACTCATGTCGCACATACGTATTATGCAAAGATTAGGAACTGCTTAGAATATTCTTAAAAAAGGCTTTAAGATAAAGCAAAAAAAGAGGCAAATCAAAATGTATGCCTCTTTTTTTGTTTTGTAAAATGTTCACTAACAATGGATAATACAAAATTTATTCAAATTGCTCAGGATAGAGAATACTGATAGTTTTCAGAATCCGATAACCTTGGTTTATGGCTATTTAATTTGGTATTATTCCTGCATATTTTTGCAAAGTAATACATATTAATCCTATTAAAAGTTAAATGAACATATTATGGAACAGTACAAAAATATATTTGGCTCCATGAGAAACAAGCAGATGTTGATGCGTATCAGTTTCGGGATTATCTTTTTTTGGTTTGGGGCATTAAAATTTTTTCCCAGTGTGAGCCCGGCGGAAGAATTGGCATCTGAGACCATTTATAGGTTGACCTTCGGGATATTTTCAAAACACACAGGCCTGATATTGCTCGCCATCCTTGAATGTGGACTAGGGCTAATGTTCCTTTCAGGAAAATATACCAAAGCAACCATCCTGACAGCCATTGGTCACATGTTATGTACTTTTACACCATTTTTCCTGCTACCGGAAGCATCTTTTACACAGGCACCTTATGCATTCACACTTGTAGGCCAATACATCATGAAAAATATCGTATTCATAGTCGCACTAACTATGATGTGGCCGGAGGCTCAGACGGGAGTCATCAGACAACAAAAGAACATCAAACGAATAATGCACGAAGATGTAGCAGTATAATTTTGAACAAACAACCTCAATATATTAAAGCAAAGCAAACCAGCAGAAACCGACAGCTAAAACCTTTGTACGTGTCAGTAACATGGCATGAAGCAAAGGTTTTTTTTATTGTAATGCTACATCAGGGTGTTGTACTCTTAAGCGGAGAATGATGTACCGCAGCCACAAGTAGTCTTGGCATTCGGGTTTTTGAAGGTAAATCCGCGGTTGTTGAGGCCTTCGTCCCAGTCAATTTCCATACCGAGCAGATAAATGCCGTGTAACTTATCCATGAAAACTTTCATCCCGTTGATGATGAATTCTTGGTCCGAATCCTGTTTATGATCGAACCCGATCATGTATGAAAATCCGGAGCAGCCACCGCCTTTGACACCAATGCGGAGCCCCTGGTCTTCAGGTATATTCTGCTCACGCCTAATGACCTCCAACTGTTTGATCGCACTTTGGGTGATGGTAACAGGTGTAGTAGTAGTCTCGTTTAATTCGCTCATAATGTAGAAGCTGTTTTTGTTGTAAAATGATACATACAAAACAAGAAATCAAGAAATTAGTTCGGAAGCTGATATGAAAACTTAAAAGAAAAATAACAGTCCGGAACCGGGGCACTGTAATATATTAAATATGCCACACCAACCTTAGTTTGGACCCAAAAAATCAATGACAAGACTTTTACGCCCGAATATCATCCCGAAGTGCCCACCTGATAAAAAACGGTTTGTACAGAAAAGGCACCACACTAATTTTATTAAAAAATTATATCCATCGGTAGAGATACGACCGAATGGGACTTTGATTGAACCATTATAAAATATCCTGAATAATCAGAAAAATTATAAAATTCTTATATCCATAAAATGATTAAGCTATGAAAAATTTAATTCTACTCATTTCCATCTTGTTGTTTAGTTCCGGGCCTTACCTTCATGCTCAGAACAGTTTCAGTACCGACTTTGAGTCATACAATGAAGGAGACTGGGTGGCAGGCAACGACCCTACCCACTGGCGTACATGGTCTTCAGAAACAGGTGGCACATCAGATGATGCGAAAATAACATCCGAAAGGGCGGCAAGCGGCACCAAGAGCTTCAAGATACAAAATACCGTCACCGGTGGCGGGCCAGAGGATCTCATCCTGAAACTGGGAGAGGCCTACACTACCGGCACTGTTACTTTGGGCTTTAAAATGTTTATCGAACCAGGAGGGCGCGGATACTTTAACCTTCAAAGCGGAGAACAACCCGGACTTTTTGGTCTTGATTTTTTCTTTCAGGAATTTGGTGAGGTTGTAGGGTGGTCGCATCAGAATTATATCTATAACACCAGTAGTCATCCGATAGGAGAATGGTTTGACTGTAAGATGGTGGTTGATCCTGCCAACAATATGTGGACATTGTCAATAAATAATCAGTGTATTCAGGTATATCGAGGCAATTATGCTTCAGTTTCGGGTGTAGATTTCTTTGCTAATCCGGGCACCAATTATTTTATTGACGATGTTTACTACAACTACGATCCTACGCCTGTAGTATATAGCGGTGCTGAAGCCGGACTTATCAATTTGAACATTATTAGTTCGACCCAGATAAAAGGTTTTCCTTTCAGTTTTTCTAACCAGATATACAATGCCGGTACAGAAACAATTCATGATATAGATTACAAAATAAAATATCAGGGCGTGTATTACAACCAACATCTTGACAGCCTCGATATAGAACCCGGAAATTACGGTGAGATTACCTCAGCCATTACACTCAGTCTTCCGGATGGGCTGGACACTGTTTTCATGGAATTGGTGAGCATTAACGGAAAAGCTGATTTTGTAGAATGCAATAATTTTTCATCCAATTATGTGTTCGGTGCAAACCCATCCCCTAACCGTAAGGTGATATTAGAGTCAAGTGCGAGTACAACAAATGGTGCATCGCCTGTTAGTTACAGTGCATTGCAAAATTGCAGAACTTTTTACAATGGTTACTACATACCGATAGCGGTACATTTTGATGACCCGATGGCAGTACCGGCATATCAGAATTCTTTGGCACCGTATATTTCAGCAGAGAATATACCCCAGTGTATGGTTGACAGAGACTATGTTGCCGACATCACCAATCCGGACGGTATTCTAGGTATTTCTCTTGATTATCTAAGCAAAGAACCAGATGCCCTCATCAATATAGGAGCCAAGTATGGAACCGATACCAGCCAGCTAAAGGTATCTGTCACACTTGATTTTACAAAAGACGTCCCAGAAAACTACAGTGCTTATCTCATTCTGAAAGAAAATGGCGTACACAAAAATGACCCTGGTTTTGATCAGGCAAATTATTTTGCCAACAATGCTTATGGCCCAATGGGTGGGTTCGAAAACCTTCCTGACCCTGTGCCTGCCTCACAAATGATCTATAATGATGTTGCACGGTTTTTTGACAATAGTAAAACAAATTTTGTGGCGCACAAAACGGGAGACGCTTACACTTATAATTATTCAATAAATATCCCTGCTGACTGGGAAAAGGACAGTTTAACAATAGTAGCCGTATTACTGAATAATAATGGAATTGTATCTAACGCCAATGACGCTACCATTGCACAAGCCATCCAGAACGGCTATATCGTCGCAACCAATAGCCCAATCACCCAGTCCGACATCAAGATTTATCCAAACCCGGCTACCGGCAGTACGAACATAGCATTGAAGTTAACCGACCCTACCCCGGTGAATATCAGCATTCAGGATATGCTTGGAAGAGTACAATACACCGAAAACCACGAGCTGTTGCAAGGAGAAATTAACTTACCGATAAACTTGACCCTATTAACTCCGGGTACTTACCAGGTATTGTTAAAAACTGAGTCTGGCACTGCTACCAGCAAACTGATCATTGTCAGATGAATGCAGGTGGTTTTATAAACGAACAATTTTATTTTCATAAATAAATTTGGATGCTTGAATGATTTAGGTCTCCGGCTGGGTATCTGGTCGGAGACATTTTTATGTGCGATACAAACAAATCTTCGCGTAGTTAGCTGGGTTCAATTACATCCTGATTGCTTTCAAGAAATCTGCTTTCTTTCTTTTTGAAATATCAAGGGTAACATTGCCTTCCAATACTACCTTGCCCCCTTCTCCTCGTATATATTTTACAACGTAGTCCAGATTAATTATGTACGAATTATGTATTCGCAAGAACTGATGTACGGGCAGTATTTCTTCAAAAATCTTAAGGCTATGGCTTGAAAGATACTTTTTCTTGTCGCAGGTATGTACATGGGTATAATTGCCGGTGGCCTCAAGGTAAAGCAGATTTTCCAGTCGCACAAACTGCAAACCTTCTGGTGAGGAAATGGCTATCTTCCTTATTTCTTTGCTATCGTGCCTTAAGTTTTCAAGCAGTAATTCTAGTCTTTGGTTGGAAGAGCTTTCTCTTTTTTGTATAGCCTTGTCGATTGCTTGACTGAGTTCTTCAATCTCCACAGGTTTTATAAGGTAATCAAGGGCGCTGTATTTGATGGCCTTAATGGCATAATGATCATAAGCCGTTACAAAAATGATTTCGAAGCTCCGGTATTGAAGGCTTTGCAACATAGTAAAGCCATTCATGATAGGCATCTCAATATCAAGAAAAACAATGTCAGGATGCATCTCTTCAATGGCTCCCAATCCATCACCGGCAGAGGTACAAGCTGCCAGCACCTGAATCTCCGGGAAATTGCCTGAAATTTTAAGTCTTAGAGAGTTAAGGCTCATTATTTCATCATCTACAAGTATTGCGGTTAACATAGTTGTATTAGTTTATTGTTGGATCAATTTTAAGGTGTATTTCTACTTTAGTTCCACACGCTTTTCCGTTATCATACAAATCTGTAAACTTGATCAATCCGGCAGTATCTCCTGTTTGTATGCTTGTCAGATTTGGAAAATTGAACTGCATAAGCCGTTCCTTCGAAATCTAGATACCGTAGGACACATGTTCGGGCCGGTTGACTTGTTTGAGTTGTGCTGCCTTTTCTCTACCAACACCACTATCTGTTATTGTATAAATAATATAATCATTCTTTAATTTTATCCGTACGCCCAATGTCTTTTCTCCGTCTATTTTATTGCGCAAGCCATGATGTATTGCGTTTTCTATAAATGGCTGGACAAGCATAGGTGGCACCTTATAATCTCCGTGTAGCAGTTCGTCATCCGCCACCAGGTGGTATGAAAAATTGTTGCTACTTCAAAATTTTTCAAGCTCAATAAACAGCCGGATGGTGTCATAATCTTTATAAAATGGTATGGTATTGTTCTTGGTACTGTCAAGCACATTCCTTATCAGCTTCGCAAAATAACTCAGATAACTCGTCGCCTTATCTTTTTCGTCATTTTGTATGAGATGGTCGATAGCTGTGAGGCAATTAAAGATAAAATGTGGGTTCATCTGTGCACGCAAGGCTGCCATTTCGGTTTCGAGTATCTTCCTTTTCATATCAGACTGTCGGCGAATGGTATTCAGCCGGTTTCTTGTAATAATGGTAGCACTTGTAGCGGCCAATATTGATAAAATAGTAATAAACCACCAGCTACGCCAAAATGGAGGTGTGATGACAAATGATAGCTCAGCAATCTTCACTTCATCATCCACGCCTTCTGGCCTTACCATGAAAGTATAGTTGCCGGGTTCAAGTTTTGTGTAAGTGATGCTAAAATTATTGTCAACCTGCCGCCAGTCTTGGTTAATGCCTGTCAACTTATACTCATACCTTTGTGCGAATAGAGGCAGGTAGGCCATTGGTGTAAAATCAAATGATATATAATTCTGTCTGTAATTGAGATTGAGTGTATGTTTGTTTTCGAAAAAAGAATCGATGGCCAATTCTTTCTCAAATATTCTCAAATTGGTAATCCGAATATTGGGTTGTGCTTTTATTGTATCAAAAGCCAGCGGATCGAATATCAATATATCTGAGTTTGTATAGAACATTTATCGTCCGTCTGACATGACTGAGGAGCTACTCTTACTGAAGGATGAAGTAATAAGCCCCTTGTCTGCTACAAAATTATTGAGTTGATGCTGAGGATTTAATCTGTATAGTGCATTACTTGTCGTAAACCAAATATTACCTATACCATCCTTCCTTACTTCCAGAATCCTGGCTAATGCCAGATTTTCCTTCAAGGTCAATGGCGCAAAGTTCTTTGACTTTACATTGAAAATGCCGAATTTCCCAAAATACGATGCCAAAACAAAAAGACTATCATTATATTGAGTCATGCCTTGTTCAATACCCACTTTATAAATTGTTAGATGCAACGGTACTAATGGGATAGAATACTTACAAACCAAGGTCTTATTGTCAAAACAGTACAAATAGCGCTGCGTTCTTGCCCAAAGTTTTTGATTACTATCGAGTTTGATGGATGTTATCATACGGCTTACACCCTGATTTTTTTCTCCATTTCGTTTCAGAGAAAATTTTTTGTGCGCTCTATCCCATTTTGCGATACTTCCATTGTTCATACCAAAGTAAATATTCCCCTCTTCATCCATTACAGTACCGTGTATGGTACTGATATTGTTTAATATTTTCGTTGGTGCTTCAAAGCGTTGTGTTTTTTTGTTGAAGCGCCTGATATTGCCTGCCTGACACCCAAGCCATACCATATCGTCCTTATCTTCGATGATTGTCCAAACCATATTCGACGTCTCATCATCAAATAGATAATGTTTTTTAATCCGCAATTCTGCATCATAGACGATGACACCATTGCCCCAGGTGGCAACCCAGATGTCACCATTCTTTAACTGTACAGCATATTCAATGGAGTTATTCCGTGTTATAGCCTGTTCAAAATCCTTTATCCGCACATTCAGTACTGTTATTTCTGCTCTGTAAGGATTAAATATCCTGATACCATTGGATGTGCCAAGCCAAATATTCTCATGTTTGTCCTGATAAAATGCACGTATCTCACTATTAAAAATATCCTCTGTGGCTTTGCCGTCTGAAGCAAAGAACCGAAACAAATCTTCCTCTTTATCATACTTCATCAATCCCGCACCCAACGAACCTATCCAAACCTGATGATGGTTGTCTTCAAAAAATGCTGTAACACCTGCATTATAATTTCGGAGCATGTTGGTCCTACGACCAGTCTCCATCGAATAAATATAATACTTCCGCGTATTGAGATTGTATCTGGCAAGCACACCAACCCAGTTATTGAGCCAAAGATTCCTGTCCGAATCGCAATAAATATTTGAAAATCCATGCCTACCCATCTTATCAAAAAGCTCATACAATTCCGGATAATTGTCTTGACTAACCAGGACGGCCTTACCCGACTTAATATCAAGTGACACCAACTGACCATAGTAAGCCACCCAATACTTACCATCGTACTGGTCGTATGCAACATAGGATCTCGAGCCTGCATTAGGCGAAGGCAATTTCAAAACAGCATTCCTCTCAGGTGTCTGAATGTATTCTAGTTTTACATAAACCGGTGTTAATGTATATCTTGTACCTTCATTATTGACAAATGAATATTTTTTATCAGCACCAACTGTTATCTGATAAAATTTCCCGTCAGCATAATTAAATCTGTAATATGAATCATCTACCTGAGCGATTAGTTGTCCATGCTCAAAATTAAGATTACGCACCTTTGAAAAATGCGATATTGTATCAACAAACTGCTGGCCGAATCGCTGAAATCTTACACCATCATACCTTTGAATGCCATCATATTGAGTCACTACCCATATATATCCTTTGTCGTCCTGTGTAATGGTCAAAAGACTGTTATTTGCCAGCCCATCCGACTGATTGAGTTGTTTGTAAAGAATATGCAAAAATTCAGCTTTTTGTCCGAAAATGGTTCCCGACAAAATGATGAATGATAATATGAAGATGGATTTTTTCAACTTCGCTTTTGTATAAATAAGCAAGCATTTCAATAAAAATCAGATTTCCAGGTAAACGAGCTAAACGCCATTCATTACCTCATATCCATCATAGCCCATTGTAGCACATAAATATATTCATGTTTTGACAAATTTTTACAATTTTTTATTAAGTGGAAAGGTTTTCCGGATAACTGGGTTCTTTTTATATTTAACTGAACCCACATATTTTATTAACAAGCAGCTTGGGGAGAAATTCGAATTTCACACAAATTTTACTAAAAAAACAAAAAAGTCCCTCAGAACAATACTGAAGGACTTTTACTTAATCTATCATATCAGGCTTTACACCTTTTCGATGATAATGGATGATGCACCACCTCCACCATTACAAATGGCAGCCAGACCGTAGCGGCCACTTTCTTGCTGAAGGACGCTGTTGAGCGTAGTAATGATACGTGCCCCTGAAGCACCAAGCGGATGCCCCATAGCTACAGCACCACCATACACGTTGCAAGCAGCGGGGTCAACATCCAGCAATTTGTTGAAGGCCAATGTTACTACTGCAAATGCTTCATTTACTTCAAAATTGCTTACATCCGATACCTTTAGACCTGCTCTTTGTAGTGCAATCGGTGCTGCAACAGTCGGTGTGGTTGTAAACCATTTTGGGTCCTGCTCTGCATCTGCAAAACTGACAATTCGTGCCACAGGCTTCAAATTATGGGCTTTTACATATTCTTCGCTAGCCAGTACGAGGGCAGCTGCACCGTCATTGATGGTAGAAGCATTAGCTGCTGTGACCGTACCGTCTTTGGTAAATGCCGGTCTCAATCCGGCCACCTTTGAAAAATCAACCTTTTTGTATTCTTCATCGGTGGAGTTGAGTACTGGATCGCCCTTGCGTTGCGGAATGCTCACCGGCACTATTTCGTTGTTGAATTTTCCTGTATCCGTTGCTTTGGCTACTCTTGTATATGATTCGATAGCGAAAGCATCCTGTTGTTCACGTGTTATATCGTATTTGGCTGCTGTTGCATCGGCATATACACCCATAGCTCCACGGTCGTAAGCATCCATCAAGCCGTCATTGTGCAGACCGTCTATAAACTCTGCATTGCCGTATTTGTAGCCGAATCTGGCTTTTGGTACATAATACGGGATGTTGGTCATGCTTTCCATTCCTCCGGCAACTACTACATCGGCATAGCCAAGCATGATGCTTTGCGCACCGAACATCACCGATTTCATACCAGATGCGCACACTTTATTAACGGTCGTACACTGTACAGAATCCGGCAATCCGGCACCTTTGGCAGCCTGACGAGCAGGCGCCTGACCAAGATTGGCAGACACTACATTACCAAAATACACCTCCTGCACACTGGCCGGGTCAACACCTGATTTATCTAAGGCTCCTTTGATGGCTACCGAACCAAGCTCCACAGCCGACACACCTGAAAACATTCCGCCGAATGAACCAATGGGTGTGCGAACTGCTGATAGAATATACACTGTTTTCATATCAATAATTTTGTTTATTTATTTTTCTGAATAATTTAAAACAACTATTTTTTGTTAAAGTTTTCAATAATGCATTCATACGAGTCAATCTCTGCATAATTCATTAATTGCCCCGAACAAATAATTTTCTGTCCTTGAACTCAACCGAATTAACAGATTTATCAGCATTCAGATATACCTGAAATGGTGCACCTGATACGGGCACTACCGTTATCTGGAATTTTTCATCGTTTGCTTCCGGGCTCTTGTCTTCTTTCTGCACCAGTTTGTTTATTTTAAACACCTGTTCTTCTTTTTCTTCCCTACCATCCTTATACCTCGCCAGAAATCTTACTGTAGCAAAATTTTCTTCAATGATTGTAATTTTCTTCTTCGGCTCCTCCGGTGCGACTTCTTCTTCGTCATCGTTTATTTCTACTGCTTCTGCTTTGGGTTCCTCCTTGTCCTCCTCGGTTTCTTCGGTCTCGTCTGTTGTTTCTTCTTCCTTTATTTTTTCTTTTGCTTCTTCTGCCGATTCTTCCGTTTGTTCGGTATCACTTTCTATTA
>JAIBCG010000064.1 GCA_019694295.1 Saprospiraceae bacterium | reverse complement strand
GGGCGAAAGCTTAATAGGTTTAATATTGTAAGAAAAATAAACAACTCCGTAAGAACGAAACAAAAAATAATGATTATTAATCCTAATAATATTACGCTCCTACGAAGCTAAAAAAGGAAAATAATTTGGCAATAAATAATGTAAAAAATTTATCAAGAACATAGCCAATAATAAATATTGAACGGTATGGAAAAACAAATTATAACAATCATCGGAAGCACCGGTACTATGGGTAGTGAATTGATTGATTTGTTATCAAAATCAGGAGCAAGCATTCGTGCTGTAATGAGTGATTTCAGTAAAGTTCGTGAAATACCCGGTGTAGTTTGGGTTCAAGCGGATGTGAGTGATGCCTCAACATTGGAAGCTACTTTAGCCGGAACCGATCGCTTGTTTCTGTTAACAGGAAATCGTGCTGGATTTGGGAAAACACAAATTGAAATTATTAAAACTGCTGAAAACTTAGGTGTAAAATATATTGTAAAACTTTCGGCTTTGGGTGCAAGTCCAAAAACAACATCCGGATTGGCATTGGAGCATTGGGAAGCAGAACAGGTTTTGGAAAACACTAAAATGACTTGGACGATTTTAAGACCACACGCATTTATGCAAAACTGGTTGGGCGAGGAAGCTAAAACCGTTAAAGAAGAAGGCGCCATTTATGCTGCCATTGGTGATGGTAAAGTTCCGTTTATTGATGCCCGTGATATTGCAGCCGTGGCTGCCGAGGCTTTGTTGCATCCGGAAAAACATCAGAGACAACGGTATGTGCTAACAGGAGCTGAAGCCATCGGTTTCCAACAGTTGGCAGATGCCATTTCAAAAGCGATTGGTAAACCGGTTGTTTACAAATCTTTATCCATGGAAGAAATGCGTACACGAATGGAAAAACAAGGCATTCCCACTAAATCAATAGATTCTCTTTTAGCTCTGGCAGCGTATCAAAAAGCCGGAGGTGCAACAGAAAGAACTTCTGATAGCGTTCAGGAAATCTTAAACCGACCGCCTTATTCTGTAGAGCAATTTGCAAGAGATTATCGGGAGTATTTTATTGGGTAAATGAATGATAAAATGAACAAGAACACGCAAACAAAACACAAGGAGTTACAAATTTGTTTGATTTGGTATAGAAGAAGTTGTAACGCAAAGCGACACAAAGGAGCAAAGTTGCACAAAGACTTAGCGTACCTCTGCGGTACTTGGCGGTTCTCTGCGTTATAGCTTTTGTGGTTGTAACGCAAACCTACGCAAAGGAGCAAAGTTGCACAAAGACTTAGCGTACCTCTGCGGTACTTAGCGGTTCTCTGCGTTATAGCTTTTGTGGTTGTAATGCAAAAAATGAAAAACACTGTTTGTGACTTACATCAATTTTATTTTCAGTTCCAATGTCGATCTTTGCAATAAAATTAATAAATATGAAATTTGGAATAGGAATGTTTGGTGATTTGAGCTACAATTACGAAACAAAAAAATATCAGAACCCTGATTTACGATTGAAAGAAATTGTAGCAGAAGTAAAATTAGCCGATGAAGTAGGAATTGACATTTTTGCTATGGGCGAACACCATCGGGAAGATTATGTAGTGTCTGCTCCGGAAATTATGTTGGCAGCATTGTCAACTGTTACCACAAACATTATTCTTTCGAGTGGTGTGAATGTAATAAGTTCTACCGACCCTGTAAAATTGTATCAGGATTATGCTATGATTGATTTACTTTCGAGTGAACGTGCAGAAATAATGGCAGGAAGAGGTAGTTTTATAGAATCCTTTCCTTTGTTTGGTCAAAACCTAAATGATTATAATGAATTGTTTGCCGAAAAATTAGACTTATTACTACGGCTTAGAAAAGAGGGTAGCATAACATGGAAAGGGAAGTTCCGTCCCGCTATAGAAAATCAATCCATTTACCCTAAACCTAAAAGAGAAATACCGGTTTGGATAGCCGTTGGTGGTACGCCTCAATCTGTACAGCGTGCGGCAGTATTGGGTTTGCCTATTATGTTTGCCATTATCGGTGGTACTATTGATCAGTTCAAACCACTCGTTGATTTTTATAAAGAACAATATATCAGAGCAGGGCACGACTTATTTAAAATGGAAATAGGTGTTCATTCTCATACCTACATTGCAGAAACAAGAGAAACGGTTATTTCCGATTATTATCCCGAATATTCACGCCACATGAATAAAATGGCTAAAGAAAGAAATTGGGGAGGCGGCCCTTTTACCCAAGCACGATTTGAAGCAGGTATGAGTAAGCATGCAGCTTTGTTTATGGGTAACCCCGACGAAGTGGCTGAAAAAATAATTGATACGATGGAACTCTTTGGTTTAACTCGTTTTGTAGCACATTTAGATGTTGGTGGCCCTTCGCACAAAGAACTCATGAGAACCATTGAATTGTACGGAACAAAAGTAATACCGATGGTTAAGAAACATTTTGGAAATAAATAGGCTTATGAACAATGCACAATCACCGGAAGATTTACCAAAATTATTTGTTGAATACTGGAACCAGCCCAGACCCGATTTAATGGCAGCACTCTTTGAAGAAGACGCAGATTTTATTAATGTGGTGGGACTTTGGTGGAACAACAGACAAGATATTTTTAAAGCACACGATTACGGTTTAAAAATGATTTTTAAAAATTCTGTTTTGTCTATCATCAAATTGAAAACCAAAATGCTTTCCCAAAAATCGGCAGTCGTTCACGTAAAAATGAAATTAGAAGGACAAACACCCATCGCAGGCGAAAAAGGCGGAACAAGACGTACGGTATTTACGTTTATTGTAAGGCAAGATTACGAAGGGATTTGGTGGGCAGTTTCGGCACAAAACACGGATATTGTGCGTGGCGTAGAAACTTATATTACAACCGAGGATGGTAGTCTAAAACCAGTAGATTATCGGAAATAAAAAATTATTTTGTTAAACTAAATTATTGTAAACAACTAACCAACAAAATCAATTGATAAGAAATGGATAAAAATTCTTTAGCAAACCGAGAACCCTTAAAAATATTATTATTTTCTGCTTCACTCAGAAAAGATTCGCTCAATAGCAAATTGGCAAAACAAGCTGAAAAAATTCTTGTACAACATGGTTGTACAGTTGACTTTGCTCACATGAGTGAATTTGATGCTCCCGCCTTTAATCAGGATATTGAAAGTGATTTCCCGGAAAGCATTATTAATTTTCGTGACCGAATTTTAGCAAGCGATGCTTTTATAATTGCATCACCCGAGTATAATGGCTCGATGCCGGGTTATCTAAAAAACAGTATTGACTGGGTATCACGGTTTCGTCCTCAACCTTTCCATGAAAAACATGCCATGGTCATGTCTGCTTCTCCGTCCATGGCAGGTGGCAACAAGGGACTTTGGCAATTGAGAATGCCCTTAGAACATTTAGGAACCAATGTTTTTCCGAGTATGTTCTCATTGGCAATGGCGCACAATGCCTTTGATGAAGGCGGTAACATAGCTGAACCTACACTTGCAAAGAGATTTGAAAGTACTTTGGTTTCATTTATTAATTTAGTAGAAGCTGCCAAACACTATCCGTGTATGAAGCATGCTTGGGTAGAGTTTTTGGGCGAGAAGACAGACGCCGTTACTGACCGTGTGGAGTAATTTGATAGCAAAAATCCATTCAATCAAGTTAACGCAACAGGCTCTTTACTGCAAAAAATGATTGCATCAAATTCATTGCAAAAGCTCTATAACGGTAGTTTACTATGCATTAATCACTTTTTCATGGATCTTTTGTAACCCGTCATTTTCGTTTATAGTCCTAATGCGCAATCCGGGCTAGATGAAATGCGTGAAGGACAGAAGCGGACACGAAGTAAAGCGGATGGCCTGACCCGACAGGGGCACGCCTTAATGAAGACATGACTAATGGTAAAGTCGGAATGTCCCGGGGTAGTATCAGATGATTTCTTTCAGGCACCTTTCGATCATGCTTAGGGCACGGTCTATGGTGTCGCGTCTGGTGCGGAAGGCCAAAATGGCTATGCGGATGACGAACTTGCCACCGATGACGGAGGAGCTGAGGAATACGTCGCCGTCGTGGTGAATGGCGTCCATAAGTTGTTTGTTGCGCCGGTCGGTGTCGGTGTCGAATGGGTAACGGAAATAACTGACGGACAGGTCGGGCTCGGGACCAACTTCGAAACCGAGTGCTGTAATGCGTTGCCTGAAATATACTGTAAGCAGGAGTTTTTCTTCGAGGCAGGCGATGAATGGTTCGATACCGTGATACTGCAAGGGGAGCCACACGCGCAGTCCCCTGAAATGCCTGGTAAGCTCTGGTGAAAGGTTGGCAGGACTCTGAATGAGTTCGTCTGCGATGGCATCTTGCATATAGTGTGCTGTGTAGTAATTGGAGTGCAGCATGGCATCGCGGTCTTTGATGAGTACTGCTCCTACGCCATAAGGCATGAACAGGCTTTTGTGTGGGTCAACGATGAGTGAATCGGCACGTTCGATACCTCGGAAGGCTGCTTTGCGTGATGTAAGAATGAAGAATCCGCCGTAGGCTCCGTCGATGTGGTACCATAAACGGTGTTTTTGGGCAATGTCGGCTATGGCATCAAGCGGGTCGATGGCTCCGGTGTCGGTAGTACCTGCTGTGCCGATAACCATAAATGGTGTGAGACCGTCGGCGTAGTCACGGATGATGAGTGCATCGAGTTCGTCCGGCCGAATACGGTGTTGCGTATCAATGGGTACGTAGCGGATGATGACGTCTTCGAGGCCAATGATGCGGAGAGCTTTTTGGGCGGAATGATGTACTTGTTCGCTCAAATAGACTACGCTGCGTGTGATTAGGTCGTTTTTGATGCCGTGTTTGTCTCTGGCGGCTGCAAAGGCGATGAGGTTGGACACCGAACCACCTGAAGTGAGGTTACCCACGGATGTGTCGGGGAATGAAAAGACAGTTTTGAGCCAGTTGATAACTTCGTTTTCGATGGTGGCAGCACCCGGAGAGGCGTAATAAACTCCTGCAAATGGATTGGTAACGGCAGCTATGAAATCGCCCAAGGCACCGGCGAGTACGCCACCGCCAGGAATATACCCCAAGTGAGTGCCTGATGCGGCGTTGATACCCGTTTCGGCTACATTGTTCTGGTAAAGCTTGAGGAGTTCGCCCCAAGGCTTGCTTTGTTTGTGTATAGAAAGGTCGCCGGGTTCCTTTTGGCTGAATCCATGGACTGTTTTGAGTCCGGCGATGAAGCTGTCGGCATATTCTATGGATGCGCTCATCATGGCAGTGCGTTCTTCAGAGCCTACATCGAGCTTGCTGCTTTGTTCGGTAAGGCGGTCGAGTGCTTTAATGATTTCTTGTGTGTCCAATTTGATGATGTTTTAAGATGATGTAACAAACTTAAAATGCTTTGGATGTGTAAGCGCGACATTTTTTTGTGTAAAACAGTCACAAGCACCCATCATTCTTCACCGATGAGCACACCTGAGACGTTCCAGGCACTGAAGCTTGTACCTTCCGGTGCGCCCTGCGGTATTTTTACCTGAATGGTATGTGAGCCGGCATTGATGTCGCCGATGCTGATGATGTATGGATTCGTAACAGTACCCGGACACCAGTTGGACCGGCTATAATCGGAGGATGACAGCCCGTTCGGAAAATTGCCGGAAACTGGATTAAACAGTCTGTATGAACCACAATCTTCGCGCCAGGGAATGAGGTCGAATATAGTCTTGCCATCGAGTAGGATGGTGTTTTTCTTCTGCTGGAATTCGTCGCCGTTGCCCCAGCCTCCATGGCCGGTAGTTATATAGCGAAGGGTAGCATTTTTAAGCGGTTTGTCGAGTCTGAAGTTGAATTTGAGTCCTTCTTCGTTGCTGAACATAGTGCCATATTCCTGTCCGGCCATTTCCATGATGTTGAGTGTGTTAAATAGTGGGATGGCCTTGCGTGCCGGCAGTTTGAGTTCGTCGTCCTGATGGATGGTGATATTGGCCGAGATGGTGTGCCCACCTTTATCGTAATTGCCTATGAATACGCCAATGTATGCTTCCCGGCCGCTGAGCAGGGGAGCGAAATCGGTAATTTCTTGCCTGTATGGGACGGAATTGTGCCAGATTTTATCTTTGAGCGTGAGCCGGTCATTGAAATGACCGACACCGAAAGGTGTGAAGAAGCGCATGAGTTCAGCGGCAGGGCTGTAGCTGTCGGTGGTAATCACGCCCTGGTATTTCTTTCCATTGCCATTTTCATAGGAGGGAAGAACGGAGGCGCCTTGCTGAAGTCCGTCGAGGAAGGATTGTTTTTTGTCCTGTGCAATGAGGAAAACCGTTCCGGTGCGGTCGTAGGCATCACCTGTCGAGCGTTCGCTCAGGTCGAGAAATATCTGTGAGGTGGCACTCAGAACCGGAAATTTAACTTTTCGAAGCACAATAGTGCCGTTTGCAAAGCGGAGAATGCCTTCTCGGGCTGTGAATGTATCGGAAAAGTTGATCTGTTGGTTGTCGAACAATGGGATGGTCGTAAAACGGCTTCGCCATAGGAGGTCGGTATAGTCGAGTTTGTTGTATTTGTGTGAAACAGCCTTCGTCATATAATCCGGTAGCTGAATATTTTGTTTTGAAATGTCTGTAGCGGTGATGACGGTATTGCCGTTGCGCACTTGTTGGAGTACGAGACCCAATGATTGACCGAGTAAGCCTGGGGCAGCATTGAATCCGGCATTGGTGGTGTACCAGAGTTCGATGGTGTTAGAGTTTATGACGGTTTTAGCTTTTTTGCAAGTGTGTCCGAGAATCTGTTTCGTTTCTTCTGAGAATTCAAATTGTTGTTTGCCGATAGAGCTGCTGTCTGTCATATAGACTGATTCTGAGTCATTGAGAAATGCATACTGCGAATAAATCTTTTGTACCGGCATGACGAGCATCATTTCACGTGGATAGTTGCTTTTGCCCAGCATCTGGTCGCGTGAAGTGACGAGCACCTTGTTATTGGATGCAAGTACCCAGATTGGATTCTGGCTTGTATCAGTTTGTCCGTTGTAGCTGACCAAATAGGTGATTTTGGTAATGGGTTCTTTGCTAAGGTCAAGCTGGGCGAGGAGGCTTGTGGTGAGAAAAAAAGCAAAGAACAGAAGAAAATATCGCGTCATTTTCCGGATTTGTATGGTGGTATTTTGTTTATATCATGGCAAAATTAGCAATAAAACTTCGGAAACCTTACTTGCGGACCTTGTTAAATGTTGTCTTATGTTATCCGAACCTTGTTGGAAATGACTGGTTTTGCTTGAATCAATCAAGTGGCGTACGCGAGGTGATGGATATACGGTTCCAGGCATTGATGGTGACGATGGTCATGATGATGGCAGCCAATTCTTGTTCGGTGAATAGGGAGGCTGCGTTATCGTAGATATCATCCGGTACTTCCTTACCGGCTATCAGGGTCATGGCTTCGGTGAGTGCGAGAGCAGCACGTTCTTTTTCGGTATAGAGTTGGGTTTCGCGCCAGGCATCGAGCACGAACAGTCGTTGGGTTGTTTCGCCGAGTTTGATGGCATCGCGTGTGTGCATATTGATGCAGTAGGCACAACCGTTGATCTGAGAAGCGCGTGTTTTGATGAGTTCGTAGATGGTTTTGTCAAGGCCACTGGCGTGAATGTATTTTTCGAGCCCAATCATGGCTTCTATTGCTTTTGGTGCGACTTTGCTTATGTTTATACGTGGTTTCATGGCTGATTTAGTTTACTGGGTTGTATTGAAATAATAATTTTATGAGATGTTAGTATTTATACAAACGAGCGGTGAATAAGTTTTTTGGGTGTAAAATATTGTTGGTAATTAAATATTGATTGCCAATTCAAACATATTGGATCCACACAGCCGCCATCAATAATTTAAGGGAAATGTACGGTGGTTTCGGTCTTTGAATGATTGAATACAGAACTTGTACACCAACAATCTCCATCCATGACCAATACAGATAAACGGCAGCAAACTATGATGCAAGTCATCTTATTTCTTTAAACATTGTTAAGAAAATATCGTTATATTTGCGGTTTTTAAAGAGAATTGCAGTAAAAGTCAATGAAAACTGCCGGAAAATGATTCAAAGAAGTCTGTAAATAATCTTCAAATAATAAAATATGAGTTTCTCGAAAGCAAAATCAGTCAGGGAGATTTCAGTAAACGGTAAAAACTACAAGTACAGTTCACTGAAAGACCTAAACCATGACAATGTTAAGCACCTTCCGTTCAGCATACGGATTCTCCTCGAAAACGTATTGCGCAATTTCGACGCATTCAGCATTACTGAAGAGCACGTCGAAACCTTGCTTAACTGGACACCTGCCCCGAACGATAAGGACATTCCATTCATGCCAGCCCGCATCCTTATGCAAGACTTCACCGGTGTACCGGCTGTAGTGGATATGGCATCACTGCGTGCCGAATTCGTACGCCAGGGTAAAGACGGTCAGAAGATCAATCCTGCCATACCGGTTGACCTCGTTATCGACCACTCGGTACAAGTTGATTATTATGGTACGGATTATGCTTATGATAAGAATGTAACGCTAGAGTTTGACAGAAATAAGGAAAGATACGAATTGCTCAAGTGGGCTCAGAAAGGTCTTAATAATTTCACTGTCGTACCTCCGGGAATGGGTATCTGCCACCAGGTGAACCTCGAATACCTGTCGAAAGGTGTTGCTCAGAGAGATGGTTGGCTCTTTCCTGACTCTTTGGTAGGTACGGACTCCCACACACCGATGGTAAACGGAATAGGCGTGATGGCCTGGGGTGTAGGCGGTATCGAAGCTGAGGCCGCTATGCTTGGTCAGCCTATATTCTTTACTTGTCCGGAAGTAGTGGGGCTAAAGCTAACAGGTAAAATCCCTAATGAATGTACTGCCACCGACTTGGTGTTGTCAATAGCCAATCTCCTTAGAAAAACCGGTGTTGTCGGCAAATTTGTAGAAGTATTCGGCGAAGGACTTGAGCACCTAACGGTAACAGACCGTGCGACCATCTCCAACATGTCGCCTGAGTTCGGTTGTACGGTAGCCTATTTCCCAATCGATGACAGAACACTCGAATACATGCACGCTACTAACAGAAGTGAAGAGCAAATAAGAATAGTAGAAGCATATTGTAAGGAAAATATGCTTTGGAGAACCGGTAATGAGGATATCCGCTATTCTGCAGTAGTAGAGCTCGACCTTACTACGCTTGCACCAACGGTGTCTGGCCCTAAGCGTCCTCAGGACAAAATCCTTGTAAAAGATCTGGCAGATAAATTCTGTGAAGTATTAAAGTCAGAGTTCAGCCGCGATTATACATCTCACGCAGATCGCCAGGAATCATCATGGCTGAAGGAAGGTGGTTCAGGTACCGAATTTGTATTTGGCAAAGTGCCTCTCAAAGGAGAATCCGTACAAGAAGTGGAAGTTGATTCTGCGCATCATGCTGTAAGAATCAAGCAACCACACAGAGAGTTTTTGCTAAGTGATGGTAGCATCGTTATTGCAGCCATCACCAGTTGTACGAATACTTCGAATCCTGCCGTAATGGTCGGAGCCGGTCTATTGGCGAGAAAAGCTGTAGAGAAGGGACTGCGGACCAAATCTTGGGTTAAAACATCACTTGCTCCGGGTTCGCAGGTGGTGACCAAATATCTAGAACGCTCAGGTCTGAATGTTGACCTTGAGGCATTGCGTTTTCACACTGTTGGTTATGGCTGTACATCATGTATTGGCAATTCAGGTCCATTGCCTCCTTCCATTGCTACAGCAGTTGACAAAGGTGAACTCGTGGTAGCGTCCGTTTTGTCAGGTAACAGAAACTTTGAAGCACGTGTACATCCGCAGGTGAAGATGAACTTCCTGATGTCGCCAATGCTTGTGGTCGCTTATGCACTTGCCGGCAGAGTTGACATAGACCTTATGAACGACCCGATAGACTTTGACCCGAATGGGCAACCGGTTTATCTGCGCGATATATGGCCATCAAGGGATGATATTCAGGAGACAATCAATGAATGTATGAAACAGGAGGACTTCCAGGAAGTGTACGATGTGATATTTGACGGCTCTACAGACTGGCAGAATCTTGAAGTTAATCTTGATCAGAATTTTGAATGGGATCAACAGTCAACGTATATCAAAGAAGCACCTTTCTTCGAAAATCTGAAGGCCACACCGGATGATATTACTGATATTGACAACGCCAGAGTACTCTTGTACCTTGGTGACTCAGTCACTACAGACCACATATCGCCTGCAGGGTCGTTCAAGGAGACTTCTGCTGCCGGCGCATATCTGACTGAGAAAGGAATACCAAAAGAGGATTTCAATTCGTATGGTTCACGACGAGGCAACCACGAAGTAATGATGCGTGGCACATTTGCCAACGTGCGCATCAAAAACAAGATAGCAGACAAGGAAGGCGGATTTAGCCGTTATATCCCTACCGGTGAAGTGAAGACAGTTTTTGACACAGCTATGCAGTATCAGCAGGACGGAACACAGCTTATCATACTTGCTGGTAAAGAATACGGCTCGGGTTCGTCACGTGACTGGGCAGCAAAGGGAACATTCCTTCTTGGAGTAAAGGCTGTTATTGCAGAAAGTTATGAAAGGATACACAGAAGTAATCTTGTAGGTATGGGTGTTGCCCCATTAGTATTTGTTGACGGACAAAATGCTGAAACACTCGGACTGGACGGAACCGAAAGTTACAGCATCCATGGTTTGGCAAATGATCTTGTGCCGCACAAGATACTGGACGTAAAGGCTGTGCATGCATCGGGTAAGGTAACCAGCTTCAAGGTAGAAGCAAGACTCGACTCAGCAATTGAAATAGAATATTACAGAAATCAGGGAATACTTCAGTATGTGTTGAGACAGTACTTGAAGAACAACTGATAAAGGGATCTAGTAAAAATAATCATGCGGATTGAGATCGAATAAGGCTCAATCCGCATTTTTTTTGTAATCCAAATTATAATTTTGGTAGGGTATAAGGGTTGAGGTAACAATGCCCGCCCAAATTAGTGCATTTTCCGCATCACAGGTTCGGCTTGCCCATTATGACAGGTTTGGCAGCCAATCTGTAGCAAAACTCCATCTTTTTTAAAATCTTTGAAGTATTTTTTATTGATTTTGTTGGTCATCTTCATCATTGATCTTGCAACATCCTTTTTAGGGTTAGCGTCGCTTGCAAAATCCAGGCCTTTTTCGCCGTCTTTTCGCGGTGCGTGACAGAATCCGCATTTAACACCCAGTGCCTGGTTGAAAGCTTTCATAGTCGCTTCGAGCTCTTCGTGGCTGATGTTTTTTGGCAGCACTTTAAGATTAGCCGGCTTTGGGTAGTCCTGCAATTGTCCGTAATCAGTATTGTCTGTTGCTTGAATGCTGATCCATGCAAAAAGGCAAATTGCGGCTAAATAAATTGTATTTTTCATGTTGGTATAGAAATTAGAATTGTTTAAATAATTGATTCGCTGGATAAAGATAATGTATTTTGTCACAGAATTGTCATCTGTATGGAAAATTTTTCTTGAATGATAGCTGATATTAAATTCTTACTTTTTTTATTGGTAAAAGGTAAGTAGTGAATGGTAAGTGGTAAGTGGTAAGTGGTAAGTAGTTAATTTGTTCTTTTTGTACAACTTTCTGCTTGTTTCGGCGGCATCACCTTTTGATAATAATAATCCTGAAAATCCAGATGCTGACAAGGAAACGAAATTCTGTCCACCCGCTCAGGCTATGCTGACCTCATGCCGGTTTTTGATGGTGAATGGTAAGTGGTGAAGGGTAAGTGGTGCGAATTTCCCATCAAAATCTTCGTTTTGCTCCCTTTAGGAAAGAGGCAAACAAAACGGAGAATTTTGTACAACTTTCTGCTTGCCTCGGCAAAGTATTTGCTTCATACACTTAACTTGTTAATAGTTCAAAAAATGCTGAATAATACTGTGTAACAATATCCCACTTTTAATTTTTAATTTTTAATTTTTAATTGAATGCGCGTGAAGGATAGAAGCCGGCACAACGTAAGGCGGATAGCCTGACCCGATAGGGGCACGCCCTGATACATATTCCTCTTCTGGTTGTAATGCTTAATTGTAAGGAAGTGATTCGTTTATTGCAACCCTGCAGATTGATTCGCAAAAAAGAGGATTCCCAACATGAAAATCCTCTTGTGAGTGTAAATTTGTAAAATGTATTAAGCTGACTCGGGATACGAGATGCCCCACTTGTCTTTATTGGAGTGTGCAAAGTCCCATTTGTATTTTTCAGGTATCTGGTTGTGTAGCATAGAGCCCACCTTAATAGATGGAAAAATTTCTTCGTAGGTCAGCATCTGATTGAGTGAAACTCTCCGATAAATATGGCCTCTGGTAATATTCTTCATATCATCCAGGCCAGAGGCACCAAGTATCTCTACAAAGTTTTTGACAGTACCTGCATGATAATTGGCCAGTCTTACTTTCTTGTCGGCAACGTCTATACCTACGGTGAGTGTCGGGTCTTGTGTGGCGATTCCGGTAGGGCAGCGGTTGGTATTGCACAACAGTGCCTGAATGCAGCCTATGGCCATCATCATGGCACGTGCCGAGTTGCAGGTGTCTGCACCTAATGCCATTGCCCTTGCTATATGGAATGCTGACGTTATCTTGCCGGCTGCTATAATTTTTATGTGTTTTCTGATGTCAAGCCCTGTAAGTATGTTGTGGACGAAGTCAAGTCCGTCAAGCATAGGTGCGCCAATATAGTTCGAAAACTCCTGCGGGGCTGCTCCTGTGCCACCTTCACCACCATCAATGGTGATGAAATCGGGGTAGAGGTCAAGTGCTACCATAGCCTTGCAAATAGAGATAAACTCTGCTTTATGACCTATGCAAATCTTGAAACCTACCGGCTTGCCACCTGATAGTTCTCTTAATTTTTGAATGAACAGAATCATCTCAACAGGTGTGTTGAAGGCTGAGTGGTAAGGTGGAGATACTACAGCTGTGTGTGGCTTCACATGTCGGATAGCTGCTATCTCTTCGGTATTCTTTGAGGCAGGCAAGATGCCACCGTGCCCCGGCTTGGCGCCTTGTGATATTTTTAGCTCTATCATCTTTACATGCGGGTGTTTGGCTTTTTCGGCAAAGAGGTCGGGATTGAAAGTGCCGTCTTCGTGCCGGCAGCCGAAGTAGCCGGTGCCTATCTGCCAGATAAGGTCGCCACCATGCTTGAGGTGAAACGGGCTCAGGCCGCCTTCACCGGTATTGTGTGCAAAATTGCCAATCTTAGCACCTCCGTTCATTGCCTCCACAGCCTGCGAGCTAAGCGAACCATAGCTCATGGCCGAAATATTGAATATACTGGCCGAATAGGGTTGTTTGCAGTCTTTGTTGCCAAACATCACCCGTGGGTCTTGATTGAGCGTATCGAATGCTTTGGGCGATACTGAATGACACATCCACTCGTAGCCTTCAGCATATACATCGAGTTGTGTGCCAAAAGGGATGGTCTCGAGTTCTTTTTTGGCACGCTGGTAGATGGTAGATCGGTCAACCCGGTTTATGGGGCGACCGTCGATGTCCGACTCTATAAAGTATTGGTACATCTTTGGTCTTAATTCTTCCAATACATACCTTAGCCTGCCAAACAGAGGATATATTCTGCGTATAGCATGCTGCCTCTGGAACATATCCTGGTATCCCATAATGGTGAGTACCAGTATAACGGCAAAAAAGACCCACCAGTTTTTGTTGAGGAAGAGTGACAGACCGAGAACCGCCAACAACAGCAATGTAGAGATGATTACAAATTGTTTTCGCATGTCGAATTTTGATTTTTTATGATGTTGAGTTATAATGTTTTTATAGGTTTTTCCTGAAATTTTTTCCTGCAAACACATTAAACAAGTACAAAGGTACTATTAATTAATATGTTTTCGTGAAGACTAAGGACAGGAAAATGATTTTACTCGCTGCCTGAACGAGCTGCATTCACTGTCGGAGTATGTACGTATTTATTGCGCCACTTCAGTCGGCTGGCAGCGCTGACGTAGGCGTTTGTGTGTAGGATCAAATACAACTGGCCTTTATTCGGCATGGCTTGTTATGCGTTTGATAGATGCAGACAACAACAAGTATCTGCCCAATTGGTTCAATAACAAATGAAATATTCTCAGGACTAAGGCTTAAAACATTGCTGCCATCGTATGTACTAATATATTTATCCGGATGGTGAGTCATAGTTACGCCACGGATTTTTTAATTTATCCAATAGATAGCCTGCTGTACGCCACACCATTCTTGTCAGTTTTTTTGATGTACAGGTTTGGCTGTTACAAGCTGCAGGCGTACATTGTGACCACAAACCACAATTGCACAATATGACATCCAAGAGCCCTTCGATAGCAGCAGCTGTGATAGCATTCAATCAAAACCTGCAATACTACGGAGCATTACCGGCAGGTTTTCGAGTGCTTAATCCATTCAGGGACAACCCCGAAACGATGCTGGTGATGGAGCAGTTTTATATGAAATATTATGCCGACAACAAGCAGCGGCGGTTCATCATCGGCATCAACCCAAGCCGTCACGGAGCCGGTGTCACAGGCGTGCCGTTCACCGATACCAAGCGGCTGTCAGCAGTGTGTGGCATACAGATGACATCCGTGCACACACACGAGGTTTCGGCCGTGTTCATGTACAATATGATTGCCATGTACGGCGGTGCAGAACGTTTCTTCGGAGATTTTTACATCAATTCGCCTTTTCCGCTCGCGATCGTCAAAGAGGCCAAATCCGGTGCCCTGCTCAATGCCAACTATTACGACGACAAGGAATTATTCGAGTGTGTCAAGGATTTTATGGTCGAAACGCTCCGCGCGCACATCGCATTAGGGCTTGATACAGACGAAGTGTTTGTACTCGGCAAGAAAAACGCCCAATTCATCAGCAGGCTCAACCAACAGGCACAACTCTTCGGCCGCTTAACTATACTCGAGCATCCGCGGTTCATACAACAATACAAATTGCGAGAACAATCGAGCTACATTGACAAATACATCCTGGCATTCAGTCAGGCAAAGACATAGTGTACAAGATGCAGACAGATAGTCTATTATCATACCATGTATAAATAAATGGATTAGGGCGTGCCCCTGTCGGGTCAGGCCATCCGCTTTACTTCGTGTTCGCTTCTGTCCTTCACGCAACTATGGTGAATGGTAAGTGGTAAGTGGTGAATGGTGAAATGTAAAATGTAAAACGTGAGATGT
>JAIBCG010000063.1 GCA_019694295.1 Saprospiraceae bacterium | reverse complement strand
TGCTGAGCATCAATGAAACATACCTCAAACACGACGATTATACAGACATCATTACCTTTCCTTACAATGCAGACCCAATAGAAGGTGATGTGTTTATAAGTGTAGAACGGGCTAAAGAAAATGCAGCAAAATTTAATGTAAGCGAAACAGAAGAAATTCACCGTTTGTTGGTGCACGGGCTGCTGCACCTCTTAGGTTATGATGACAAATCTCCCGACTCAAAAACGAAAATGACAGAGCTGGAAGATCATTACCTCGCTAAAAGAACGTTTGTTCAGGTCTGATTGTTATACCTTTGCATTTAATTCACACAACAGATGCTGCCAAGGTTTTTATTTAAAGGGTTCCTGATACGGAGTGATTTTTGGCTAAAGTTGCTGAGTTTAGGAAAAGCTTCCGGTCTTACCATATTTCCGTTTATTTTTGTAGGCAAGCAAATTAAAAACAAAGCACAGCTACTAAACCATGAAAGGATTCATATTAGGCAGCAGATAGAAACCTTATTCATAATTTTTTTTGTTCTTTATTTCATCGAATATTTTTTCCATCGCTTCACTAAAAAACCATTCGAAGCATATAAGGCCATATCTTTTGAACAAGAAGCTTACTGTAACGATGATAATCTCAATTACCTTAACAACAGAAAACCATACTCATTTATCAAATATTATAAAAAATGAAGATCCAAACAATCCCCTTCATCCTACTATTGGCACTGAGTGCATGTAAATCAGACACCGAGCAAACGACAAAGCCTAACAGCAACTCTGTCTTAAGCTTTACAGATGAAAAAGTATTTACACACACCGGCAACTGTGATGATGAAAAACAGCCTTGTGCACTTGTTGATATGAAATTCCTTCAGATGACTGATTCGAGCCAGCAATGCTATGCAGACCTGAACCAAACTCTGAAATTGTCGGCCATGCAATGTGCCATGTTATTGCTCGATTCTGTTAAAGGGCAGCCGGAGATAAACAAGATGGCGGCAGAGTATATCAAAAGTTACGAAGACTATATTAAAGAGTTTCCGGATGTTGCAATGAGTTGGGAAGCAAGAAGCACGATGAAATTATTGTTTCAGAATGACAGTTTGCTCAGCTTCCTTACTACAGGGTTTAACTTTAGTGGTGGTGCGCATCCCAATTCAGCTAATGAAATAATCGTCTATGACAAGGCCAGGTGTAAGAAACTCTCAACCAACGAGTTATTTACAGAAAATGATAATTTGTTGAAGACAGTAGAAAAACATTTCAGAGCAAAAAGAGAAGTGCCTGCTAACCAAAGCCTGAATGATTTCGGTTTTTTCTTCGAAAATGACAAATTTATACTTCCTGCAAACATAGGATTTGAAAAAGACAGTGTATTGTTTATATATAATGATTACGAAGTTGGTCCGCACGTAATCGGTGGTACCGAATTCAAAATTCCGAAATCGGAGTTACTACCATTTTTGAAGACCAAATATTAATCTACAGATTTTTTAAAAAAATTTTGTTAAAAATTTATGCCATTTGTGCAGTTGATGCGTCATTGTACTGAATATTAGTTAATCAAAGAAGGGAAAGATGCTGATAAAGACTTATTCAAGTGCAGTGCATGGTGTAGATGCGCAGACAATAACGGTAGAGGTCAATGCGGGTGGCAATGTTGGAGCCGGTAAAATAGCCTATTTTCTGGTAGGGCTGCCGGATAATGCGGTTAAGGAAAGTAACCATAGAATAGAAGCCGCTCTGAAGAATACGGGTTTTACAATGCCCAGAATGAAAATAGTTATCAACTTGGCACCGGCCGATATTCGCAAGGAAGGCTCAGCTTACGACCTACCGATAGCGATGGGTATTCTGGCCAGTTCTAAACAGATAGAAGTGCCGGACATAGATCAATACGTTATGCTCGGAGAGCTATCTTTGGATGGTGGACTCAGGCCTGTAAAAGGTGCGCTACCTATTGCTATACAGGCACGTAAAGAAAAATTCAAAGCGATTATTCTACCCAAAGACAATGCACGAGAAGCAGCCATAGTCAATGACTTGGATGTGTATGGTGTCGAATCATTAAAAGAAGCAGTTGAACTTTTACAAGGCATTTCCGATATAAGGCCAGTGACCGTTGACACCCGAGCCGAATTTGCAGACAGGCAAAATATCTATGAAATAGATTTTACAGATGTCCGAGGCCAGGAAAACATCAAGCGAGCATTAGAACTTGCTGCTGCCGGAGGGCATAATGCCATTCTTATTGGACCACCAGGTGCCGGTAAGACAATGCTGGCTAAAAGACTGCCTACTATATTGCCACCACTGACACTCCATGAGGCGCTTGAAACAACAAAAATACACTCAGTATCAGGTACTTTGCCAGTCAATTCTTCATTGGTAACCACACGTCCGTTTCGGTCTCCGCACCATACCATTAGTGATGTAGCTATGGTAGGTGGCGGTTCAAATCCTTTGCCCGGTGAAATAAGTATAGCACACAACGGTGTACTCTTTCTTGATGAGCTCCCGGAATTCAAACGCACGGTACTTGAAGTGATGAGACAACCGATGGAAGAACGCAAGGTGACCATTTCAAGAGCCAAATCAACGGTTGATTATCCTGCTAGTTTTATGCTCATTGCTTCTATGAACCCATGCCCCTGTGGTTATCATAACCATCCCGAAAAGGAATGTGTCTGCGCACCGGGTGTAGTGAAAAAATATATCAGTAAAATTTCAGGCCCTTTGCTTGACAGAATCGATCTGCATGTGGAAGTTACTCCTGTCAGTTATGATGAACTAAGTAGCTTTGAAAGGCCAAGGGAAAGCAGTGAAAACATCCGGGAACGCGTAATAAAGGCTAGAGAAATTCAAATGGAACGTTTCAAAAACCATCCTGAAATATACTCCAATGCTCAAATGCCGGCACAGATGGCAAGAGAAGTTTGCCAGATAACAACAGCCGGACAAACATTACTGAAGACAGCCATGACCAAACTCCAACTGTCTGCCCGGGCCTATGACAGGATATTGAAAGTAGCCCGTACTTCTGCGGATCTTGCTGGTAGTGCTGATATAAAAATCGAGCATCTGGCTGAAGCCATTCAATACCGAAGCCTGGACCGCGAAGGCTGGGCTGGTTAACCTGTACTTTAAGGAAGCACGGTATGTTATTCTGGTACTTGTAAATAATAATCGAAAGCGTCAAGCAGAATTTTACATGCACGTCTGATATCCTCTTCATTGATGATTAGTGGCGGACACAGTCGAAGTGAAGCATCATTAAACAAAAACCAGTCTGTAATAAGGCCGTGTTCAAGACAATATTGTATGCACTTCATAACAGCGGTGTTGCTTCCAAGGTCAATGGCCATCATCAGACCCGAATGCCGTATTTCTTTGATGAGTGGATGCTGTAACAGTTGAAGGAATAAATCTTCTTTGTACTTAACCTGCTCAGTCAGGTGTTCTGAGAGGATGGTTTCAAGTGTGGCACATCCTGCAGCACAATTTACCGGATGACCGCCAAATGTGGTGATGTGTCCGAGTATCGGATTGGTCATCAATACAGACATGATCTCTTTGGAAGAGATAAATGCTGCGAGAGGCATTCCTCCACCCATCGCTTTTCCAAGGAGCAGTACGTCTGGGACGACCCCATATTTCAAAAAGGCAAAAAGATGTCCAGTTTTACCAAAGCCGGTTTGTATTTCGTCAAAGATTAGCAAGGTACCGGTCTGTGTGCATCGTTCACGGACTGCTTGCAGATAACCGGGCTCAGGTGTGATGATACCCGCTTCTGCCTGTACTGGTTCCATAATGACACATGCTGTTTGCTCGGTAATGTGCTCCAGGTGGTCGAAGTTATTGAATGTAATATGGCCGATGCCCGGCAATAGAGGCCTGAACGGTGCAGTATAATCCTCAGAACTCATCAGGCTGGCTGAACCTTGGGTGCTTCCATGGTAGGCATTTCGGCATGAGATTATTTCACGCCTGCCTGTGTATCGTTTTGCAAGCTTCATGGCACCTTCCGTTGCTTCCGTTCCGCTGTTGAGGAAATATATGTTTTGAAGATTTTCAGGAAGTTGAGATGCAAGCAATGATGCAAGATTTGTTTGTGGACTAAGTACAAATTCGCCATACACTAATGTGTGCATATATTTTTCTGCCTGAGTGGCAACAGCCTTAGTGACAGCCGGATGGCAATGCCCAAGACAACTGACACTTATACCGGCTATCATGTCCATATATTGTTTGCCGGAAGCATCATACAAATAAATCCCTGAAGCTTTTTCTATTTCTATCTGTAGTGGGAATGGGCTGGTCTGTGCAATATTGTCAAGGAATATTTGTCTTGGCGAAATATTTTGTATCATTCTGTGGCCGGATAATTGCAAACTGTGTTAGAATTGTGTTAAATAGGCAAAACAAATACCATTAAATGTGCATCTGATATACCTACCTATTTACTATTAATGTAAAAATACATAAATTTGTTCAGTAACAACCATACAAGCTGTTAAGGATGAGAAAATCTTGCTTTTTCTTTTTCGGAATGATAATAATTAGTCTTGTTTCTTGTAAAGAGGATACAGTAAGGCTGATGGGTTTTCCGATTGAAGGTATTGATGTTTCTCACCATCAGAAAGATATACAATGGGATTCCCTTACAGACCAAAATTTTTCCTTTGTATTTATGAAGGCTACTGAAGGCATCGAACACAAAGACACAAAATTTGACTTTAACTGGGTAGAAGCAAAGCGGATTGGCATGAAGCGTGGTGCTTATCATTTTTACCGGCCTGATGTTGGAGCCGGCCAGCAAGCTGTCAATTTTATAGAAACAGTGACATTAGAAGAAGGAGACCTGCCACCAGTGCTCGATTTTGAACACAAAGGCTTCAAAAGTTTCGAAAGTCTGGAAGATAGTCTGAGGCTCTGGCTTTGGGTAGTAGAAGATTATTTTAAGGTAAAACCTATTATTTATACAAACCTGAACATTTACAATGATTTTATTAAAGCCCATTTTGCCGATTACCCTCTTTGGATAGCCCGTTATGAAAACGGAGGGTATCCGATAAGTGAAACAAAGAGTCCGTATATTTGGCAGTATGGAAACAGAGGGCGTATTTCAGGAATTGACGGGCATGTTGATTTTAATATTTTCCTTGGTACCCAAACAGATTTTGAAAAACTGTGTTATTCTTCAAAACATAAATAAAACAACCTGGGTTTTATCAAATATAGATAACTACTCGCAATTATTCCACTATGATTTCTTTTAAATATCCTGTTCTGATAGTGCTTGGTGTGGCGTTGATGGTATCATGTAAAAACCAGGAGCAAAAACCGATAGCCAATGAAACAAAGTCAGAGATAAAACAACTGGAAGATTCGCTGCTTGCCAACCAAAATGGAAAAAATTATCTGGTAACGGCTCCAGAATTAATAAGGTTAATGTCAGAATATGTAAGTAAAAATCCTACAGATACAGTCTGTGCAAGTTATCTGTTCAAATCAGGAGACATATCTCGTGGCTTAGGTAAAATGGATGATGCGATAAAGTATTGGCAAAATCTTTGCGAAAAATACCCTGAACACAAACGAGCACCGGATGCATTGTTCCTGCAGGCCTTCACTTATGAAAATGATATAAAAGACCTGGACAAAGCTAAAAAACTGTATGAAGAATTCCTTCAGAAATATCCGACACACCCATTTGCCGAAAACATACCGGTCATTCTTGCCAATCTTGGTAAGTCGCCAGAGGAGTTAATAGAAGCATTTAAACAAAAAAACAATAATTAGTTTATTAGTATAAGTTAGAATTGAGCACTATGTCGAGAAATATTTTGATAGTAATGTTTTGCCTGGCAAGCAATATGCTTTTTGCACAGGGCATTGAGTTTTTTCACGGAAGTTTTTCTGAAGCAATAGAAAAAGCAAAGAATGAAGAAAAACTCATCTTTATGGATGCCTATGCATCCTGGTGTGGTCCTTGCAAGAGGATGGCAAGTATGGTGTTTACCCAATCGGTAGTAGGCGAATTTTACAATGCAAAGTTCATCAATATGAAGGTGGATATGGAAAAAGATGAAGGCCCGGAATTGAGTAAAAAATTTAAGGTAAGCGCTTATCCAACCTTAATATTTATTTCACCTAAAGGAGAAATAGTACAGAAGCATGTAGGCGGGATGGACCCTGACGCATTTGTACAACTTGGCAAAACCGCCCTTGGTAAAGCAGATTTCAGTGCAGATTTTGCAAAAGAATATGAAAACGGCAACCGTAGTTCTGATTTTATGCTTAGGTATATTACATCTATGAACAAATCCGGCAAATCACCTTTAAAGATAACCAACGATTACCTTGCTACTCAACCAGACATCACAACATCCGAAAATCTGAAGATCATTCATCAGGCAGCTGTAGAGTGTGACAGTAGGATATTCGGTCTGATGATCAAAAACAAATCGGCTGTTATAGGTCTCGTCGGCAAAGATGCATTTAACGAAAAAGTAAAACAGGCAGCTGACAATACAGTCAATAAGGCAATCGAGTTTCAGTCACCTGATTTGCTTACAGAAGCCAAGGCAGCTGTTAAGGCAAATTACCCTGAAGGGTATGAAGAATTCAACTACACGGCCGATCTGAAGTATTATAAAAGTGTTGGTGAAATGGAAAACTACAGCAAGACAGCACTGGAATATGCTCAGAAATACCTGAAGAAAGATTCAGAACAATTATTCAAACTTGCATCTGATCTCGAAGCACATTATTTCAATATTCCGTTGGCTATGGAAGTAGCAGAAAAGATAGCAGCACTTTCACTTAAGAATGAACCCAAGGCAGAATATTATTATCTGTATGCTAGATTGCAGGAAAGGAACGGAAAAGTTAAATCTGCAATAAATTCTTGTGAAGATGGATTAAAAATTGTAGAAAATGGCGATATTGTAAAACGAAAGCTAGAAGATTATTGTCAGACACTTAAAAAAACAATTAAATAAAACATGAAAAGAAGCATCACATTTATTATTTTACTGCATTGTTTTAACCTTGTGCAAGGACAGGGAATGGTATTCAGTGAGGGCAACTGGCAGCAATTGCTTGCAAAGGCTAAGGCCGATAACAAAATCATATTTGTAGATGCTTATACAACATGGTGCGGCCCATGCAAGATGATGGCAAAAAATGTTTTCACCAATAAAGAAGTAGGTGATTTTTATAATGCCAAATTCATCAATGCACAGATAGATATGGAAAAAGGTGAAGGTATGCAGATATCGAGGACATATAGTGTACAGGCGTATCCTACATTTTTGTTTATAGACGGAAATGGTACCTTGCTGCACAGAAGTGTAGGATATCAAGAAGCGCCTAAATTCTTAGAACTCGGAAGAACAGCCCTTGATGAAAATGCCAGGATTGGTACCATGAACAGCCGGTATGAAGATGGGGAAAGAGATCCAAAATTCCTCCTGAAGCTGGCTTATGCCAAATATTACGCTATGGAACCTGATGCAGCCGAAGTGGCCGAAGAATACCTGAAAACCCAGAAAGACTGGAATACGCCTGATAACCTTGACCTGATTTATGAATTTTCTGGAGGGTTGCAGTCACCAATGACTACCTATATGTTGTCGAATAAGGAAAGATTCGTTACTCGATTCGGTCAGCCGGCTATGAACCGCAAAACGGATTTTATTATCAATAATGCAGCAGCAACGCTCAAAGGTGATAATCCGGACTATGAAGGAATACGTAAAATGCTGGTGTCACTTGACTCGGCTTCGGCAGAGCAAAATATGCTAAAGATAAAAAAGAGCCACCTTCGTCGTACAAAAAACTGGAGCGAATACGCAGTAGCTTCTATTGATTATTTCAATAAATATCCTTCGCAAAATGCAAATGAACTTAATACTGCAGCCTGGGATTTTTATATGTATATCGAACACAAAAAACAACTCGAAGAAGCAGTACGATGGGCATTGCAGGCCGTGAAACTCGATAACCGATACTATTGCAACGACACCGTAGCTGCATTATATACCAAGCTCGGCAACAAGTCAAAAGCTAAAAAATATATCGACAAAGCCATTTCACTCGCCAAGTCTGAAGGTGCCGATTATTCTGAAACAGAAGCGCTCAGAGAGAAACTGAAATAAATATTATAAGTTGTATTTTACGACTACCGGGCAGTGGTCAGAATGTTTGGCATCAGGAAGATGGTATGCTTCTGCGATTTTGTCTTTCAGCCCGTCTGATACGCTTTGGTAGTCTATCCGCCAACCGAGGTTTTTGGCGCGCGAGCCTGCCCTGAAACTCCACCAGCTGTATTCTTTGGCTTCCGGGTTTTTATGGCGAAAGGCATCGGTGAATCCGTCAGCGAACCAGTGGTCCAACCAGGTGCGTTCTTCAGGGCGGTAGCCACTCGGATTGTCTTTCCGGTCAGGATTATGGATGTCGAGCCGGCCGTGTACTATGTTGTAATCGCCCACGATAACCAGGTTAGGTTTGGTTTTGCGCAGGTCATCAATCCATTTCCTGAAATCGGCCAGGAACTCCATCTTAAATTCGTGCCGTTCTTCACCGCTTGACCCTGACGGGAAATAACAGTTCAACAGAGACCATCCGTCGAAGTCGAGTATGATTATCCGACCTTCACTGTCGTACTTGGGCATACCACACCCGATGGTGACGTTTGTTGGTTCGTTTTTAGTCATGACCGCTACGCCGGAATAACCCTTTTTCTCGGCGGAGTGCCAGTAAGAATGATATCCGAGAGCTTCAAGCTCCGATTGCGGAGCTTCATCTTCCGTTACTTTTGTTTCCTGAAAACAAAGGATGTCGAAGTCTGTCTGTAGGATCCATTCTGCCAGATCTTTTTTCAGCGCAGCACGGATACCGTTAACATTATAAGAAGCGATGGTAAGCATAGTATTTTTTTTGAGTGGCAATATTACTGTTGTTTATGTTAAAATCCTAAACTAAGTTTATGTTTCGTCAAGAGAAACAATGGTTTGAGAAAATGATCTCTGTTCTTTTTACAATCGCTCTTGGTAAGAAACTGTTCGTTGGGTTGCGAAACGAAGCTTGTTCAGCAGATTAGGTTTCCAAAATATAAAGCCAAATGTTTTCAATATCAATAAGAGATTCTTGACTGTTTTTGTATTTCATTCGTTTTCGAGATACTAATCATGGATTTGCAGAAATAATTATTGGCAGTAAAGAACCTAATGCGTGATTTGGGTTTAACCTACTGATTGAAATAATCTTTTTATAGGTTTTTTGGAACATTTTTTAAAACCATTTACACACAGCAATTACATATCTGCATTGATGTTTACAACGGTGAGATAAGCATAACAATACATACAAAAGAATTATACGTATTTTGAAAGATACTTTCCCATAAAATTGTGGAAATAACTCGACAAATAATTTTTTACAGATAATCAGTAAAGCTAAATTTGTATCTGTGACTATCCAACAAAATCAATAAATGTTTTGAAGCAAATTAAGTATTTTTATTTTGAATAATGAAATGTTTTATTAAGAATTCAGAAAATCATATTATGAAAAACAAGAGAAGGATATTCATAGCTGTATTAATTAGTGTAGCTGTGATGTGCCTGGGACAGGAAAAACCTCAGCCCCAGCCTGTCGTTCCGTGGAGCCAGGCAGAAAAAAAGTATATTACCGACCCCAAAGGAGGAAAATTCCGGATTATTAAAGCCAACAATCTTTCATCTACCCGAGATGAAGGTATAGAGTTCTTAGATGCAGCAGGTAAGGTAATAAAGTCTTACAACCTGCGTACTGCTCCTTTTGCTCCGGTTTATTTGAAAGCAAAGGAGCGGAATGATGATATGACCATGCGTGAGGAATTTATTTGGATAGAAGCTAAGAATATGACACGTGATCAGAAAAAAGCGGCTCTCCATCCTAAACATGCCGGGAAACAGAAATCAATAGAAGGACTAAGTTTTTCTGTAACACATACAAAGATAAGAACAGATCAAGTGGGAGAAAACAACCTATCCGGCTGCATCATAGTAGAATACGTCGCAGAGAACTACCTGAAAGACGATGTGCTTGACATCAATACTCGTCTGGTCATTTTAGACGAACAGGGCAATATCGTAGATATGATAGACTATATACCGTATGGGATTAATTCATACTTTGAGCTATCTGACGATCTTCGGTATGTATCCTATAGTTTTGCCGATATGGCTGCTGCAGAGGACAATGAAAGCATCACCCCTACTGGGTTAAGGCTCTATGACCGAGAAACAAAGAAATATGTGATTGACAGAAAATTTGGCGAAACAGGCTTAGGACAGTTTCCGGATAATCCGCATAAAACAGGAAATAAAATTGTTTTGTCGTGTAGCGGTGAAAGTTTAGGTTTGAATGAAACGAGTGTATATTTTATTATTGATGACAGAACAAATAAGATATACCGAAAAGACTTTAAATGGCAATATTCTGACCCAATTAGAAAGATAGGTTATTCTTCATATATAAAAAATATTGATGATCATAAAATCTTATACTATTATGAAGATAAGGACGGAAAACATGAAAAAGATTTTTATTTCAATAAAGACTTTCAACTATTGACCTTTGAAGAATTTAATAACCTAAGATTCTTAACACCCGCCGAATAATACAATAACCTAAAACACTTACAAGATGAAAAAAATAATTGTACCCATAATGGGAATGCTATTGCTATGCCTTGATTTGACAGCACAAAATGTGCAGTATAAAGTCAATCATGCCGGAGCTGCAACTACCTGTCCGCCTGAAGATGTCGCTTCGGACTTCGGGCCGCGGATGCTGCCCCAAAAAGACGGTACGCTTAAGTATGACTGGCACGGAGGAGTGGATTATTCGCCACTTACAGGCAATCAGGACAGAGGTTATACGCTCTTGGCTATGGAGAATGGGACTATCAGTTATATTCACAATCTGGCAGGCATAGGGTTTAAATACCTTAGGGTGGATGGAGTTCATCACTATGGATACGGACATATATTTACTTCTAAAGACGGCATACAAGAGTTGGGCGATTTTAAAATTGTTAAATTATTAGCCCCACATGCTGGACAGTTAGCAATTTATAATACTCAAACACAAACTTTGTATCACACTTGTAGAGATGGGGGACCAGTTCTATCCTGCTCAGAGTTCAAGTACAAGGACGGAACAGATACAATAACAGCCACTAATCAAGTAGTTACAGGTAGTGAGATCGGACCTATGGGTACAAGTATAGACGGGAAATTACCAAATGGAAATAAAAATCCTGATGCAGCGGTAGAAGCACATTTACACCTATACAATTTCGGCACAGTTAACAATAATACTGCATCGGATGTTGCAGATGGCAATACGCTGAACCCCTTACAGTTTGCCACCCATACCGCAACGACATACCTTGTCAGCATATACAAAAACTCCGGCTTTACGCAGGAAGGCATCGGCTTAGTGTATCCCGGTACCGGCAGCACTAAAGCAGGCGTACGTGTGCGTATGGCCAACCAAAACGGCGGCGGCAACTACAGCGCGGTGATGAATATAGATAAAGTAAAGCTGTACATCAGCAAGGGAGACGAAGCATACAAAGTGTTAGAAGGGCTTAACTACGAAAGCCGGGTAGACTACGGAGGCCGGACAGACGCGCCTGATCATTACCCTGCTGTGAATTCAGCTAATGTGCTCACCAAAACCGGGGAGTGGGGCACCGGTGCCGCTCCGGGCGTGAACGGCATCGTACCCAAGGCATACCGTTCACAACCGGAAGACGATTTCTGTTTCACGGATTTTGTAACCCGTCTGCACAAGGCCCATGTACCCGGCAGCGCGGCACAATACACGAGCTGTCCCGCGGAAGCGAAGTATCCTGATGGTAGGTATAAGCTCAAAGCACGGGTGATAAGCATCAATGGCGATTCTACGGACTCCGCGGTGTCACCCTTCCTGTTAGACAACTACAAGCCATACATATCGCAGGTGAGTATGAGTGTAAAAGGGAAGCAATGCTATGATGCGGGATGGGAGTTGAAGTATGATTATTGTTTAGTATCGGTAAAAAATTCGGAGACACAGATATTAAGTGACCGGGCGATTTTGAACAAGCTCAGTGCTGTGGGATTTGTTTTACCTGACTCAATACGTGAAAGGTTTGATTTTTCAAAATCACAATCAGAAGCTACTCGCTGTTGAGTCAGCCCTTTTTCTAACCGAAGGGATTTAATTCTTTTGCCCAAATGTAATAAAAAATCTGCCTCCTTCATTACTGACCGCCCTTCATCTGTTTCAACAGCTCTATTTCGCGCCTCTGTGCTTCTATCAGCTCATCCTTGGCCCGGAGGAGTTTTTCGTACATGTCTTTTTCGTTTTCATGAAACACACAATAGTAAGCTACTCCATTGTTGCCACCTGTACTGTTATCCACACTAAAATGAATCCCTTTATTGTCCAGTGCCATAATTTCAGTCGGAGACATGTCATAGACCTGTGCCAACAGTTCCAGCCGTTCCATATCCAACCTGGTCTCTCCTGACTCAATGCGTTCTATCGTTCTGACAGGTATATTTGTTCTGTCTGAAACTTCCTGAAGGGTCATCCCTTTTTCTTTTCGGACTTCTTTCAATGTCTGGTGAATCATGAGAGCATAATTTTAACCGGTAAATGGATGTAAAAATACATAATTATTTCCGGAATCCGCCAAATCTGGCGGAAAATACCGTAAAATCCGACAAAAAATGGTAGATAAACACCAAAAATTGGTAGGTAAATAAATTTTGAGATGTAATATATTTGTGGTAGGTAATCAGAGGATATTGCTGATATGATATATGTTGATTTGCAGCATGCCTTATATCAGCTAAATCCAGCCAACGATGTGAAAAACTATCAGCAGAATACTTTACCTTTATTGTAAAGTTACTGTTTATGAATGATATACTAAGAATTTTTAAATCAAAATGCGGAATCATGCGCCATAAAAGAAACTATATTATACTGCTTTTACTGCTGGTAGTTTATATCTGCCGGGCACAGGAGAAACCTCAGCCCCTGCCTGTCGTTCCGTGGAGCCAGGCGAAGAAGGAGTACATCACAGACCCTAATGGAGGAAAATTCCGGATTATTGAAGCCAACAACAAGCTGACCGCCCGGTATGAGGGTATAGAGTTCTTGGATGCTTCAGGCAGGGTCACGAAATCCTTTAACCTGCGAACGGCTCCTTTCGCTCCTGCCTTTCTGAAGGCCAGGGAACGTAATGACGAAACGACATTGAGAATGACTGAGACCTGGATAGAGGCTAAAAACATGACTCTTGCACAAAAGAAATCAGCTCTGCACCCAAAATATGCCGATAACCCAAAAGCGATTAACGGCCTTTCGGCGGTGATGACGAGTATGAGCATTCTTGCGGATCGTGCAGGAGAAAACAACTTCTCCGGATGCATTGTGATAAAGTACCTGGTTGAAAATTTTGTAAAAGGGGGGCTGTATAATATCAATACGCGTGTAGTCATCATTGACGGTCAGGGCAAGACAGTAGATATCATAGATCATATACCGTATGGAATTAATGAACTTGTACTGTCTGATGACCTCCGGTATGTATGCTATAATTATGCAGATATGGAAAATGCGAAAGAAGATGAGGATAGTACCATCCCCACAGGGCTTCGCCTGTATGACCGGAAAACCAGGAAAAATGTCATAGACAAGTATTTTGGAGAAACAGGCATGGGCCAGTTTCCGGAAAATCCATTTAAAATCGGAGACAAAATAGTATTAACATGTAATGGGAAAATGCTAGGTAAAAAAGGATATACCAGTGTTTTTATTCTAAAGCCTGAGGAAAATGCAATATTCAGGAAAGATGAAAAAATATATTACACACCTGAAGGATACGGATATGGGGGAGAAATTCGTAAGATCGAAAAAGATACCATCATATTTGAAAAAAAACCTAACGGAGTTACAGAAAAATATGACCCCAATAAAGATTTTCAAAAGATGACCTTTGAAGAATTTAATAACCTGAAATTCTCAGTACGAGCCGAATAATACAAACAGCCTAAATAAACCTATTTTAAGATGAAAAAAATAATTGTGCCCATAATGGGAATGCTATTGCTATGCCTTGAATTATCTGCCCAGAATGTGCAGTATAAGGTCAATCACGCCGGTGCAGCAACGACTTACACACCCCAGCAGGTAGCCTCTGACTTCGGGCCGCGGATGCTGTCTAAAAAAGACGGTGTGCTTAAGTATGACTGGCACGGCGGAGTGGATTATTCGGCGGGTGCAGGTGACAGTGACAAAGGATATACGATACTGGCATTGGAAGATGGAACTATCTCATACATTCATAAATTGGGCAGGATTGGCTTTAAATACATCAGGGTCGACGGTGCACACCACTATGGTTACGGGCACATATTTACCTCAAAGGATGGCGTGCAAAGCTCCGGTGATTTTAAGCTGGTTCAGTTATTAGTACCTCATTCTACTTTATATGCAATCTATAATACACAAACACAGCAACTGTTTCATACTTGCAAAAATGCAAGTTATGTAGATAAACCTTGTTCAGAGTTTAAATACATAGAGGGAACAGATACAATAATGGCTACCAATCAAGTAGTCACGGGTAGTGAAATAGGGCCTGTCGGCACAAGTATAGATGGAAAAAAGGCAGACGGCACACCTGACCCTGATGCAGCGGTAGAAGCACATTTACACTTATACAATTTCGGTACAGTTAACAATAATACTGCATCGGATGTTGCAGATGGCAATACGCTGAATCCCTTACAGTTTGCCACCCATACTGCGCCTGCCTATACAGTAAATGTATACAAAAACTCCGGCTTTACGCAGGAAGGCATCGGCTTAGTGTATCCCGGTACCGGCAGTACTAAAGTAGGCGTACGTGTGCGTATGACCAACCAAAACGGCGGCGGCAACTACAGCGCGGTGATGAATATAGATAAAGTAAAGCTGTACATCAGCAAAGGAGACGATGGATACAAAGTGTTAGAAGGGCTCAACTACCAAAGCCGGGTAGACTACGGAGGCCGGACGGACGCGCCGGATTATTACCCTGCTGTTAATTCAGCTAATGTGCTCACCAAAACCGGAGAGTGGGGCACCGGTACCGCTCCGGGGGTGAACGGCATCGTACCCAAGGCATACCGTTCACAACCGGAAGACGATTTCTATTTCACGGATTTCGTAACCCGTCTGCACAAGGCCCATGTACCCGGCAGCCCGGCACAATACACAAGCTGTCCTGCGGAAGCGAAATATCCTGACGGACGGTATAAGCTCAAAGCACGGGTGATAAGCATCAGCGGCGATTCGACGGACTCCGCGGTGTCACCGGTGCTGTTAGACAACTACAAGCCGTATATATCACAAGTAAGCATGAGCGTAAAAGGGAAGCAATGCTATGAAGCGGGATGGGAGTGCGCCCCCTGCGGAGGTCTGAAGTATGCACAGTCCCCTGACAGTCCGTACAGCTTAGATACCTTGAAGGTGGAAGGCATGCGCATCCGGGTAAAGACAAGCGAACCCTTAGCAAACTTGCAACTCACAATTGCAT
>JAIBCG010000062.1 GCA_019694295.1 Saprospiraceae bacterium | reverse complement strand
CTGCTGAAATACATAATTGACACCAGGCAAATAGAACATGCCCTCGTATTTACCAGAACCAAACGTGGCGCTGACCGCGTAGCCAAAGAATTGACCAAAAGCGGTATCAGCTCCCAAGCCATCCATGGCGATAAATCTCAAGGAGATAGAGAACGTGCATTGAAAGGCTTCAAGGAAAGATCCATCCGGGTATTAGTAGCCACCGACATCGCATCACGTGGCATTGATGTTGAGAAACTTTCACATGTCATCAATTTCGAAATACCCGAACAGGCCGAAACCTACGTGCACCGCATTGGCCGTACAGGACGCGCAGGTTCAGCAGGTAAGGCATTTTCATTATGCTCGACTGACGAACTCGACTACATGAAAGATATCAATAAACTCATCAAACAAAAAATAGAGGTCGTTGACTCACACCCTTTCGTTTGATGTTTAAAAATGTATTGGATACCCAACGGCAACACCCAGTGCTGGAAATACAACCACGCAGCAGTGTTCAAATCATAATACAGTGTAATCCTATGTTGGTTCTTTCCGGCTGACAATATCCGTGTTGTTCATTAGGGCGTGCCCCTGTCGGGTCGGGCTATCCGCCTTACGTTGTGCCGCCTACCATCCTTCACGCAACTCGGGTGATTAGTTAGTACACAAACTTTTGTCCTCTTTATCGCAGCCAAGTATATCACTTATGATTACGATGGGTAAGACAAAATCTTGCCAGCAAAGTATGTATCCAGATTGACTTATGCACCACACTCATCACTCACAGGAAAAAAATCCTTCCCCTCTTTGTGATATTTCGCCACCTGATGCGAATAATAGAGAAATTCATACATTTAACTTATTATTTTTCGAAGCAAATGAACAATACAAGAAAAATTCTACTGCTCTGCCTGCTAGCCACCATGCTTACAGCCGGCATTAGCTGCAGTATAAGCATCGGGCATTACCAGCATTACACACACCACCAGGGCAGCACCATACAGCTACATCTTACACATACCGACACAACCACCGACACCGATGCAAAACATTGACCAGTCTGACCGATTTGTTTCAATCATCGAAGCTAACAAGGCCATCATCTACAAGGTTGCCAATTCGTACTGTCACAATACCGAAGACCGCAAAGACCTGGTACAAGAAATCATCATCCAGCTTTGGAAATCATTTGCCACCTATGACGACCAATACAAATATTCCACCTGGATGTACCGCATCGCACTTAATGTCGCCATTTCTTTCTACCGCAAAGAAGTGAGCAGAAAGAAAATCTCCGATCCGCTCACAGACAGCATCATTCGTTTTACTGATACAGACGACACCGACGACAGCCTTCCCGAGCTCAAGCTACTAAGGCATCTCATTTCGCAACTACCTGATCTCGACAAAGCCCTGATGTTACTTTACCTCGAAGAAAAAAGCCACAAAGAGATTGCTCAAATAATCGGTATTTCCGAAACCAATGTGGCTACAAAAATCAACCGTATCAAAAATAGTTTCAAACAAAAATTTAACACATACAAAACCACATAATATGGAAAATTTTGAACTCATCAAAATCTGGAAGGAACAAAATGCCAAAATCGAAAAATCATTGGCCATCAATGAGTTACTCCTCAAAGAATTAATCAACACCAAAGCACGCAACACGCTACGGTCACTCATATCGCTCAAAACTGCCGGCATCATAGCATTCATTCTTTACCTCATGCTGCTGGCCTACGCTCTGGTTTATGCCGTATCACATTACTCATCCGCATGGCTTTACTTCATCATTTCAGTCACAGCCATTGCCATTATCAACATCAAAGGCCTTGCCGACTACATCAAGCACCTCACCTGGGCCAGACGTATCGATTACAACGGCACCATCATTGACATCCAGCGACAATTGTCACGCCTACAGTTATCCATTATCAGCCATGCAAAAATAATGTGCCTGCAGTTTCCGTTTTTTACCACCTTTTATCTCAGCGATTCCTGGTTTCCTCAGCATGTCGGCACCGGATATATTATTTTCCAGATATTACTCACCGGGTCATTCATCGTCCTTAGCTACTGGTTGTACAAAAACCACAAACCCGAAAATCTCAGCAAACCATGGTTCCGAAATCTCATAGCAGGCTCAGGCGGCAAGTCAGTGATGAAAGCCATCGAATTCTATCGTGAGCTTGAGGCTTTCAAGAATAGCTGATTGAGCACTTTTTATTCCGGTCACCGGCACGATAACAAGAAACCTGACAACTACATTTTTCATTAGGGCGCCTCCCTGTCGGGTTGGGCTATACGCCTTACTTCGTGCCGGCTATTTTCCCTCACCATTAATGTGTCTATGGATTTTAAAGTTTCACGATAAGCCTTAGCCTCTTCCTTATGGTTGGCATACTGGGGTGATTCACGAAAAACAGCCATCGCCTGAACCATAGGCGTGTTGAGGTCGGGGTCTATTGTTCGGGTTCCTGCTTTTTGGGAGGCGTGTGTTTCAAAAAGGTCACTTCTATCGTATTCTCTCGTTTGCGATTGTTCATCTCCCTCATTTCTTGCACCGACATATTTGGATTTCCTAAAATTTTCCGAAATGACCGTAGTTTTATTTCCTCTATCCTTGCCTCCATCTCCTCTGAATAAGGCTGTAATGGTGTTCCATTTCTTTTCATATTTTTCTAATTTTTGTTGTCTTGTTTCTGAATCAAAGTCTATCAAAGATACTATAAAGTAATCTCCGTCAATAGAAAACTCTGCTATTTTAGAATTATTTAACTTTTGGGCTATATCTGACTTCTCCTCTACTGTCAGTTCTTTACCGAAACTTACCCTGACTTGCGGATAGTGCATATACCCATCTTCATCAAATTCCGTAAGCGGTACCCAATCTGTAATCTCGGATTCCGTCTTGAAGTTCCTCGAACCGTTTTTTGTTGCTTAGGTTTCCTTTCGCTATTTTCGATGCTACTAGACTTTCTCAATAAAGTATAGACAAATTTGACCCCGTAACACAAATCTCGCCTAAGAGACTGAGTGGTATTCCATTATCGCATGTTCTACCTTCTTGCGTCAAGGATAGAAGCCGGCACGAAGTAAGGCGTATAGCCTGACCCGATAGGGGGACGCCCAAAAAACTGAAAGCTTTGTTATGGATAATCCATGCTCAGCCTTTATCTTACTCCGTGTATTATTTGCTCCACTACAGCGGGATGTTGCCGTGTTTTTTCTTCGGATTGGAAACGGTCTTGTGTTCGAGCATGGAGAATGCCTTGATGAGTTTGCGGCGTGTAACCGAAGGCTCGATGACCTCATCTATGAAACCTCGCTGGGCTGCAAGATAAGGATTGGCGAACTTCTCGATGTATTCGGTTTCCTTCTCTTTAAGTTTACCATCGGGGTCGGCTGCTTCGTCGATCTCCTTGCGGAATATGATTTCTGTAGCACCTTTAGCGCCCATAACGGCAATCTCGGCAGTTGGCCAGGCGTAATTCATATCGGCTCCGATGTGTTTGGAGTTCATAACATCGTAAGCTCCACCGTATGCTTTGCGGGTGATGAGTGTGACACGTGGTACGGTGGCTTCGCAGAATGCATACAAGAGCTTGGCTCCGTTGGTGATGATACCGTGCCATTCCTGGTCGGTGCCGGGCAAGAAACCCGGTACGTCAACGAGTACGAGCAGTGGTATGTTGAAGCTGTCGCAGAAGCGTACGAAACGGGCTGCCTTTTTGGATGATTCTACATCGAGCACGCCGGCGAGTGACATCGGCTGGTTGGCTACGATGCCTATGCTACGACCGGCGAGGTGTGCAAAACCGATGACAATGTTTTCGGCGTAGTTTTCATGTACTTCCATGAAGGAGTCATCGTCAACGATAACGCGGATAATATCACGCATGTCGTAAGGCTGGTTGGGTTCGGCCGGTATCATTTGGTTGAGTGCCGGACGGAGTTCGTCACTGAGTTCGTACCGGATGCGTGGCACCTTGTCTTCGCAGTTCTGTGGCAGGTATTTGAGCAGACGTCGTATCTTGAGCAGGCAATCGACATCGTTAGACGCTGTGAAGTGGGTGACACCCGACTTGGTGCTGTGGGCAGAAGCGCCGCCAAGTTCTTCGGACGTAACCGTCTCATTGGTGACTGTCTTGACCACATTGGGGCCTGTGACGAACATGTAAGACGTATGCTCTACCATAAAGATAAAGTCTGTAATAGCCGGAGAATATACTGCGCCGCCTGCACAGGGGCCCATGATGGCCGATATTTGTGGCACAACACCCGAAGCGAGTGTATTGCGATAGAAAATATCGGCATAGCCTCCAAGAGAGTTTACGCCTTCCTGTATGCGGGCACCGCCTGAGTCGTTGAGACCGATGACCGGAGCGCCGTTTTTAACAGCCAGGTCCATGATTTTGCATATCTTCTCGGCATGGGTTTCAGACAGAGAACCACCAAATACCGTGAAGTCCTGCGAGAAGACAAATACCAGCCGACCATGGATGTTACCGTAGCCTGTGACTACGCCATCTCCGAGGATTACCTGCCTGTCCATACCGAAGTCGGTGTTGCGGTGCGTGACGAGTGCGTCTATCTCTTCGAATGAATGGTCATCGAGGAGGTATTGAATGCGTTCGTGAGCGGTGAGTTTGCCTTTTTCGTGTTGTTTTTTTATCCGGTCAAGGCCGCCACCCAGCTTCGATTCATTTAATTTTGAGTGCAGTATGTCGAGTTTATTTTTCATGCATTGTTGTTATTTAGCATCTTTTGGCATCATGTCAATAATTTCCTGGGCTTTGTCTTTCATGCCTGCTTCGTTGTAGAGAGAAGCAAGCAGCGTATAGCCAGCGGCGAATTTTGGATTGGTTTCGATAGAGCGGGCTGCTTTTTCGGCTGCTTCCTGCAGATTGCCTTTTTCGTGGGCTATGAGGGCTAGGTAATAATAGCCAATGCTGTTGTTGGGTGCTATATCTATGGCTCTTTGGAAAGTTTCAGCACCTTTGTCTATCTCTTTGTTGTTGATATAATACATGCCGAGATAGTTGAGTGCGCCGCTGTTGTCGGGGTCTATTTCGAGACATTTATCGACATATATTTTTACTTCTTTGAGCTGCTGACCAGTGAGGAAGGCATTGGCCATACCGGCGTAAGCTACTTCGTTTTTCGGATCTTCCTTTATAGCCATGTCGAAATGTTTGATAGCCTGCTGCCAGTTTTGTTTGCGAAGCTCGGCCATGCCTGCTGTGGTATGGTGGCTTGTATCTCGTAGAATGGCAAGTAGTGGCACGCCATTAGCTGTGATGGCATGTATAGACGAAGCCGGTGGGAAATTCTTTTTTTGTAGGTAGCTGGCATCCATGAAGCGGTTAACGAAGAGTGCATAGTCCCATGGCTGGTCGTAACGCTGGCGATATTTGAGGTAGATGACCTTTACGTGGCCGCCGTATTTGTGTTTGACATATTTGTCCAATGGGTAGAAGAAATTGGATGCAATGCGGACAGTATCTTTCATGCCTTCGTGCAGGATGCCTTGCTGTTCGAGGTATTCGACACCTTGTTTTACTGAAGTGCCCCAATAGTCGTTCTCCCATTTGCCGTCAGCGCCTTGGATGCCACCTACCAGCTCATTGAAGTAAACATAAGGGTAAGCAGGATTTTTTATGGTAAAAATAGCGGGGCTCAGACAACCCAATGCCACTATACCTAAGACGCCGTAGTGCCACGCTGGTTTTTGCGAAAATTTGTCGGCAAGGAAGGCAAATGCCAGAGCTGCGACCACGATGCCAGCCGTATAAGGGAACAACATGTGCCGCCAGCCGTCATAGATAGTAGAGCCTTTGTACATGACATAGGCAAATGGAAATATAAAGGCAAACAATATCAAAAACAAGCCACCCGGATTGTATTTCTTCCAGATACTCCCTATGAAAATAAGATGCAGCAGCCAGCCGAGCAATACAATAACAGGTACTGTTACCAGAAGCCACATAGGTAGGTAACTCTTAGGTAGCGATTGGGCAAAGTACATTTCGCCATTAAACAATAGCCGGATATTAACACCATAATCGGCCAGAGTGCTAAGCGAACTGAGTATATTGCTGACAGGGCCGTGCATGGCGTATGGCCAGAAGAGCAGGGCAATGACCCAGCCTGAGAGGGCAGGTATGAAGAAAGCCTTCAGGTAGGCAAGTAGTGTTTTCGTGTCGCGTGTAATGGCTGCAAATCCATGTGTGGCAAGGAAGTGGAGACCGAGCATCATGGCCAGGATGGCAAAATTCATAAGACCACCCGCTCTTACCCCTAATGAAATGCCAAGACCCACACCCAGCAACAGGAGTGTACTGCGTTTCGGAGCCGGCATCTGTATGAGTAATTTGTATGTGTAATATATGCTCATGATATAACCCAAGGCGAAAGGTATATCCTTAGGGTTCATAAGGCTGTGCCCCAGAAAACTCGGAGTGAAAAAGATGAGTACAAGAGCAATAATTGCTGCCAACCAGCCACCAAGGGCTGCCGCCATTAATCCGGTAAAGACCATAGCTGATGTGCCAAAGACTGCAGACCAAGCATGGCGCACCTTGTGGTAGCCCGGCAAGTCAGGATTGTCTTGTCCAAGAATTTTGTTCGTGACACCCGATAACACTTCGAACACACCACCGTAGAAGTGCATCTGTGTCTTTGGCATATTGAGCGCTCCGGTATCACGACCCATTGTTGCGTAAAACTTCATGAGATTTTGCTCATATTCGTTCTGCATGCGGTCGTCTGCATTGATGCCCGCCTTCTGTGATAAGATGAGTGTAATGACAAAAAAGAGGGCAGACAGGCCTGTGAATATTTTTTTTAGAAGGGAATCATGTGTTGTTGTCGTATTAATATTCCGGAAAAAGCCTGAAAACAAGCTTGTTCGAGATGTTTTTATGTCTTCCAAGGCTTTTGGCTTGACGTGTGTTGGTTTTTTTTGCTGACTCACTTTGATTATATATTAGCTTACAGATGTGCAAATATAACGGATGCATCAATAAATTTGTGACCGACAGGCCATTTATTATAATGTGTGTGTAATTTAAGTGAATATTTATTCAATAAAAATGTCAGTAAATAACGCGTCGATTCATGTAATGATTATCCAACAATAAATGCGATGGAGTGCTCTGTGTTTACTCAATACCATCTTCTTGTTTGTTGCAACATAACAGAATGATTTTTTTTGAAATTATCTTGTGAAAATTTTCATTTAAAAAAATATTATGTATTCTTAATCAATATAGGGAAAATTATGTTAATGTCAGGATGAAGAAGCTGCTGAGTGTGTATAAAAATTCGTTTTCGGGCCTGGACCGTATCATCTGGCTATTGTCGGCAGTGATGTTGGTAAACAGAGTAGGGTCGATGGTTCTGTTGTTTCTTTCGCTTTACCTTACCAAGGAACTTCACTTTTCATTGTCGCAGGTGGGTGTGGTAATGGGTGTATATGGTGCAGGCAGCATTGTGGGCAGCTATATCGGCGGATGGCTCACCGACCGATACGATTATTACAAAATAATGGTTTGGTCACTCATTATCAGTGGGTTTATACTACCGCTTTTGGTGTTCGTCAAGGACTATTATGGTATCATGGCTATAGTGTTCTCCTATAGCGTTGTGGCAGATGCCTTTCGCCCGGCCAATTCGGTTGCCATAGGTTATTATTCTGATGAAACCAATAAGACCCGGTCATTCTCACTGATGCGGATGGCTATTAATCTCGGGTTTACGATTGGTCCGGCTATAGGTGGTTTTGTGGCAGCTTATGCCAGCTACGATTTACTGTTTATTCTCGACGGAGTTACATCCATGCTTGCCGCAGTTTTTATCCTTTTATTTATTCCACACAACAAGGTGAATCCGAAGAAGCAAGAAGAAGAGGGTGAAAAGGAAGTCGGTCTTTCGGCTTACAAAGACCACGTGTACCTTATGTTTATAGTACTTGTGAGCTGTTATGCCATTGCATTTTTTCAATATTTTACCACGATACCGCTTTATTTCTCCAAGAGTCTGAAACTGTCAGAAGATATGATTGGTCTCATCATGGCATACAATGGGATATTGATTGTTTTGCTAGAAATGCCGATGGTTCATCAGCTCGAGAAGCGAGGTAGATTAATGCTTAATATCCTCATCGGTTGTGTGCTGATGGTATTGAGCTACCTGGTCATTTTGCCCGATACCGGACCTTTGACAGGGCCTATACTTTATATGACGCTTGTTACCTTTTCTGAAATATTTGCCATGCCGTTTATGATTAATTTCGCGTTGACCAGGGCAAGCCATGGTAGGCAGGGTCAGTATATGGGCTTATATACTATAGCATACGGCATTGCACACATCATAGCACCCATGTTGGGTATGCGCTTGGCTGACTCGCTTGGTTTTTTTCAGACATTCGCCATCACAGCGGGGTTTAGCTTTCTTGTAGTCCTTGGTTTTTATCTGCTGAGGAGGAAGAATCCGCAGATTGCATAAGTTGTACTTAGAATCCATTAATATTTCGTAATATTATGGCTGAAAATATCTTTATGTATGGAAAAATTCAGCTTGTGTATGCTATTCCTGCTTATAACTATGATGTTTGCGAGAATCGCTTATTCTCAGGAACAGGCATATTATCCCGACCCCGACCCTTTGATACAAAAACGTATTGAAGAATGGAAAGATTTGAAATTCGGATTGCTGATGCATTGGGGGCCATACAGCCAGTGGGGCATCGTTGAGAGCTGGAGTATTTGCCCGGAAGATGTTTCCTGGGCGACAGGTGCACGAATTGCAAAGGATTCGGTGAGCGATTATTTTACTTATTTAAAAAACTACGAAAATCTGAAATCGAGCTTTAATCCGGTGAAATTTGATCCTCAACGTTGGGCAAAAGCCGCATCTGATGCCGGGATGAAATATGTCGTATTCACCACCAAACACCATGACGGATTCTGCATGTTTGATACTAAAACCACGGATTATAAAGTAACGGATCCTGCTTGTCCTTTTTCGGCCAATGCAAAGGCAGATGTGACGAAAGAAATTTTTAATGCATTCCGGAATGAAAATATGTGGGTAGGCGCCTATTTCAGCAAACCAGACTGGCATTCGCAGTATTATTGGTGGAACCGCTTTCCGCCATTAGACAGAAATGTCAACTATCCGATCAAACACTATCCTGACCGGTGGAAAAAATTTGTAGATTATACCTATTCGCAGATAGACGAACTCGTCAGCAATTACGGGAAACTCGATATCCTTTGGCTAGATGGTGGCTGGGTTCGGAAAAAGACAGAGGATGAAGAAAAACAGGCAATGGCAGATGCATTCCGGGTGTATGGTTTTGGTGTAAACGCCATCAGTCAGGATATAAATATGCCTCGTCTGGCGAAACTGGCAAGAGCCAAACAACCTCAGTTAATCATTGTTGACAGAGATGTTCCCGGTGAGCAGCAAAATTATCTGACTCCCGAGCAACATATTCCTGACCTGGGCTTGCCTTATCCTTGGGAGACCTGCATGACCATGGGCAACAGCTGGAGTTATGTACCCAATGATGTCTATAAGCCAACGGCAGAAATCATAAAAAAACTGGTTGATATTGTGAGCAAGGGCGGTAATTACCTGCTCAATATAGGCCCGTCTCCTGAAGGAGAATTCGATACCGTTGCCTATCAGCGCTTAGAAGAGATAGGTAAATGGATGAAGATGAACAGTGAAGCCATTTATTCCACCGGCATGTACAAGGTTTTCGGTGAAGGAGAAAACATCCGTTTCACCCAAAGCAAAGACGGCAAGACGATTTATGTGTTTTTGCTTGAAATTCCGGACGAAAAACTGCTGCTACAGAAGCTGAATCCATCGAAAAATGCAAAAATTACCATGTTAGGATCGAAGCAGAGGCTGAAATGGAAATCAGATGCCAACGGCACGGAAATCCGTCTGCCTATCACAGTTGTGAATATAGGGAAATACGCCCGGGTGCTGAAGGTGTCAGAATAAATTTTATAAATATCCGGAAAAGGCTAAGTTAGAAAATATTATAGTTTGTTAAAAAATTATTCAAGTTCAAATTGTTTTTTGTGTAATTTATATTTATATTTGCTGAGGTGTTAGCATTTCCGAAATATTTTAAGATTTCAAAACAGGCAAAACTGTTTTAGTAACTAAAATTATCAAAATAGAAAGGCCATGAAATAAAATACTTATCTTGGTATTAATACTTGTTGCAGGATGCTACTGAATACTTTTGTAAAAAAATCTATATAAGTTTTGTTTCCTGTTAAAAATAATAGTATCTTTGCGCACGTTTTAGAAAAAGTTCTTTGATGAAAGAAGGATTGGTTGCATTTCAGATTCCGGTTTACGGCATTGAGCAGGGAGTTCACAGCTATCATTTTCATTGTGGAGATTCATTTTTTGCTTCATTTGAAAAATCATTGATAGAAAATGGTGAGTTCGAAGTAGATATGTCTCTGGAGAAAAAATCAGACACCATTGAATTGGCGTTTTCCATCCACGGCAATATCATGACTAACTGCGACAGATGCACAGCACGGATTCAACTACCCATACAAGGAGATGCAGAATTGATGCTGAAGTATGCAGAACATGAAAAGGAAGAAGACGAAATAGTATTCATAAGTCGTGACCGAGATACTTACGATGTTTCAGAATTTCTGCATCAGAGTATCGAGTTGCTGTTGCCAATGTCCAATACTTACGATTGTGAAAATGACAATCCGAGACCTTGTGATGACCGTGTACTGGAAGTCTTGAACGAGCAATCAAAGAAAACTAAAACTAAAGAGGAAGAAAACCCATTGTGGGATCAATTGAAAAATTTGAACTTAGATCATTAAACTGAAATAAAATTATGGCACATCCGAAGTCCAGAATATCGAAGCAGAGAAAACGCAAACGTCGTACACATGATGGTGTAGCATTACCACAATTGGCAAAATGCCCAACAACAGGTGAAGTTCACCAATTGCACCGTGCATATAGTGTTGATGGCAATCTGTACTACAGAGGCAACATCCTTGTTAAAGCACAAGAGATAGAAGAATAGTCTTAGGCACTTTTCATAACGATTAGCTCCATAACTTTTGTGTTGTGGGGCTAATTGTGTTTTAGTATTCATGAACCGCTGCAAGCAATTTTCCTGATTTTTTCTGATGATATGTGTGTTTTAGCAAAACTTGTACAACATAATCCATTGACTGAGGAAAATGCCCAAATTGCATATTTCTACTCTCTGCTATGAGATACAACACTTTGGGTGAAATGACAAAGGAAATTTAGCTAAGAAAAATAAGATGCAGATAATTATTTCAAAACAAGATAACCAAGCAACAGCCACACCAATCCCTTAGCAAGGAAAAAAAGAAAACCTGCCACTCCGAATTTCTTGAGATTAGATTTTGTGAAAAACTTTTTCATGTTTTCAAAGGTTATGCTTGTATAGAGCGAATCTTAAGCAAATATAGTATTTATTTTTATTCAATCAATACTACAAATAACAAGTTTTTCTTCAATTTGTTTAAAGTCAATGAGCTACCCGTTTTTCAGAGCTTTAACTATAAAAAAACCTAATAACACGAAGACCAACCCGGCAATATTAGAGGCAACGATGTATGTAAGGGCAATTTTCCATTTTCCTTCCTGAAAAAGCATAAAACTCTCCCACGTAAAGCTTGAAAATGTGGTAAATCCTCCCAAAAATCCGGTGATGGCAAACAATCGCGTTGTGTGGTCTTTTTCTTCTGTTAGCAAGGCAAACAAAACACCAATCAATAAACTTCCCACCATGTTCACTATGAATGTAGCTTTTGGGAATCCGACCTGAGAAACACCAAGCCAACGCCAGATCATGTATCTGAGCACTGCACCTGAGGCCCCTCCGCCTCCAACGAGTAATAAGATTTTTGACATTTGGATTTCAATAACTTATTTTATTGATTCTTAATATCTTATGAAATACCGCTCTGGTCATGATGCCTATATGTGCACACAGGTTTGGAAAGAATCCGTAGTATTTTGCCAAGATTTTGTATCGATCCATAATAGATTTTTTCCATTTTTTCTTAGAGATTCCGCCTTTCAGGTAATGGACAAAAATACCTGGCACGAGCACATTTTTTCTACTCTTCTGCAGACATCTTATACACCATTCGATATCAGCCGAAAGATTGTTAAGCTCGTATTGTGGCGCTATGCTCTTTCTAACAATGAAGCCCTGATGTGAGACCCGCATGCCGTAGCGAAAACTCTTCCAGTTGAGTCCTTCGGGTAGTTTCTGGGTTGTAAGTTCAGATCGGGTGCCGAGTTCTTTTCCTTCAGCATCTATTATCATCACTTCACCGTAGATGATATCGGTATCATCGTTTATGGCTGCAAGTATTTTTTGGATGATATCCGCAGAGCTTATGATATCACCGGCATTGACAAACCATACAAACTGACCATTTGCCATGTTCAGGCCTTTGTTCATGGCATCATAAAGACCTTTGTCACGGTCACTCACCCAAGTGTCTATTTTGTCGGCATTATCCTGTATGACATCAAGGGTACCATCAACCGAACCTCCATCGATAACGATGTATTCGACCTGAGGAAAATCAGTTTTTCTGACACTTGCTATGGTGGGTTCCAGCAGCTCGGCGGCATTAAAGACTACCGTTATAACTGTTAATTTACAGGGTTGGGGGCCAGGCTCCATAAATATGTAAAAATGTTTAAAACACGAATATACACAAAAATTTTTACCTTTGAACTTTGTGAGCTCTGATAAGAAACTTTTTAAGACAAAAACAATTAAAAAATACAATTTATTATACTTATGATGCGAAAATTTGTTCCTCATATCATTGCCTTTGCGCTGATGTTTTTTTCTGTTTTTTTATTGTACGCACCGTATTTTACATCAGGAAAAGTGCTTAACCAAGGTGATACTGTACGTGCTTATGGTATGCAAGGAGAAATGAACAAAATCGAGAAAGAAACCGGTATTGCTCCACTTTGGACACAATCAATGTTTTCAGGAATGCCGACTTTCCAGATCAAGCCACCTGATAGAGGTAATTACACAAGATATTTTCTGAACGGGATGATGCTCAATAAGAGTATGACCAACGTACCATTTGTGATCTTCATGGCTATGTTCTGTACTTATTTTCTGCTCATAGTACTTGGCTTAGACTGGCGTATTGCTGTCATGGGTTCGGTATGTTACGGGCTTTCTACTTTTTATTGCGACATTGCAGAGGCCGGGCATGCCACTAAGATGATGGCACTTGCTCTCATGCCGGGTATGTTTGCCGGAGCACTAATGGTGTTGCGAGGTAAATATCTCATCGGTGCATCGGTTTTTGCTCTTTTTGTAGCATTACAAGTCCTGGTAAACCACATCCAGATTACATTTTATGCATTTATTGCACTCGGTATTCTCGTTTTGGTAAAATTATGGGGCAGTATTAAACAAGGGCAGCTCAAACATGCACTTATAGCAGTTGGTGTACTGGCGTTGGCAGGTATAGCAGGCCTTGCAGCCAATACCTCAAGACTGTGGCCTACATACGAATACTCAAAGGAAACCATTCGGGGCAAATCGGAGCTTTCATCCAATGCTGCCAAAGGCGACGGTCTCGACAAAGAGTACGCCTTTGGTTGGAGCTACGGTATTGGCGAATCAATGACCTTGCTCATTCCGAATTACTATGGTGGTGGTGCTGCCCAGACTTTTCAAGGAACGGAGACTTACAGCAGGATTTACAACAACGTACTCAATGATTTGACACAGCGCGGTATGTCTGCCGATGAAGCTAAGCGCAATGCCGAACAGCAAGTGTCTTCCCTTTTTTACACCGGCGATCAACCTTTTGTGGGTGTTGCCATATATTTTGGTGCCATTATATGTTTTTTATTTGTACTGGGTGCATTTCTGGTGGGTGGGCCCTACAAGATCTGGTTGCTGGTGAGTGCTATTTTTACGCTCACGCTTGCCTGGGGAGGCAATTTTTTCCTAAATGAATTTTTCTTCGACTACCTGCCAATGTTTAATAAATTCCGAGCTGTCTCTATGGCACTTGGTTTGTCCCAGTTTTTTGCCATCATACTCGGCGTATGGGGTCTTCAAGAATTGATGAACAACAATATTCCGAGAGAGAAAAAACTCAAATCGCTCTACCTGGCAGCGGGTATTACCGGCGGTGTGGTCATACTCGGCCTACTGATGAGCTCAGGTATGGCATTTGTAGGTAAAAATGATGATAAGGTTGGCCCGGATCTGGCAGCATTGCTCAAGCAAGACAGAATATCAATACTTCGTGCAGATGCTATGCGGTCATTTTTGCTTATCGTTGTGGCAGCAGGATTAATCTGGGCTTATCTGAAGCATAAGTTAAAATCGGTTGTCGCCATTTCGGCTGTTGCAATATTGGCGGTAATGGATATCGTGTTGGTCAATAAACGTATCTTGTTTGATGAAAAATTCGAAAACCCTTCTACTGAGCTCCAGGCCGGACCTGCACCTACTGAAGTAGATAAGCAAGTAATGGCAGATAAGGATATCGACTTCAGGGTTCTCGACCTGCGCAGTGGCAATCCCTTTACCGATGCGCATACTTCCTATTTCCATAAATCGCTGGGTGGCTATCATGCCGCTAAGCTTATGCGTTACCAAGAACTAATCGAACGCTATCTGAGCCAGCCGGCCGAACACATGAACATATTGAATATGCTCAACACAAAGTATATTCTCCAAAGGAATGATGCGGGAGAAACTGCCGTGCCTAATCCGGGTGCACTCGGCAATGCGTGGTTCGTACGTGACTTCAAAACAGTGGAAAATGCAGATGCAGAAATGGATGCACTCAAAGGTCTTGATGCCGGTAAAATGGCCCTTATCCGAAAATCAGACGAAAACAAACTGTCCGGCTGGAAAAAGGAAGCGGACACTACCGCTACTATCAAACTCGCGTCATACCATCCTGATAAAATGGTGTATGAGTACCATTCGCAGTCACCACAGTTGGCAGTATTTTCTGAAATATACTACCCACCTGCTAAGGGTTGGAAGGTAACGCTTGATGGAAAACCGTTCGATGATTTCTTTAAGGTCGATTATCTGTTACGTGGTCTTGTGGTACCTGCCGGCAATCATAAGATTGAAATGAATTTCCATCCTGACTCCTTCTATAAAGGCGAAACAATCAGTAAGGTATTCTCAGGACTGATCCTTGTCTTGTTTGTACTTGGTATGGTTATTTATTTTAAGAAAGAAGGATTGCCGGACGTGACACACATGGAGGAATTACCTGAAGAAGAGAAAGCTAAAAAGGCCATTCCGGTTACAAAAGCTAAAAAGAAATAAAGAAAATTCTTTTACATTGCCAAAAGCCGATGAGTATTAAACTTTTCGGCTTTTTATTTTGATTCAACCTTATTGGATTTAAACGACATTGATTAGTACAATAAATCCATAACGAAGTGATAAAATCATATTGTACTTTTGGTTTTTAAGCATTTGCAATGGATTGGAACTAATCATTATTTGATCCAAAAAATATCATGCGTTATCCGGGTTTTATCATGGCGTGCCCCTGTCGGGTCGGGCTATACGCCTTACGTTGTGCCGGCTTCTATCCCTCACCTTTACTTTGCATTTGAGATTAAATTCTTAACTTTAACAAAGGGAAAGCAGAAGTGAACTATATCCCTCACTAGGAATAAGTCCTATGTCGCGTATTAGTCTTC
>JAIBCG010000019.1 GCA_019694295.1 Saprospiraceae bacterium | reverse complement strand
TTTCCCATTCCGAACAGAGCAGTTAAGCCCCTCAGCGCTGATGGTACTATCGCAAGGTGGGAGAGTAGGTCGCTGCCAACTTAATATAACACATACCCTGTCAGTTCATTCTGATAGGGTTTTGTGTTCTTACATAATATATCCTTGCCTATTTGTTTTTTATTATCTTAATGTATTTTTCAAACTGAATTTCTATTTTACAGTATAGTTTTATTTATTCTTCTAGTAAATTCTCTCCGGTCATGTCCTCAGGTAGTTGTACTCCCATATTGACTAATATTGTAGGAGCAATGTCCGCCAACTTCCCTTGCTTGATTTTCGTATATTTGATTTCGTTTGATACAAATATTACAGGAACCGGATTCATGCTGTGCTGTGTGTTAACGCTACCGTCTTCATTAATCATGTTGTCTGCATTCCCATGATCTGCTATAATAAAAAGGTCATAGCCTTTTGCCAGGGCTATCCGTACAATTTCCGAAAGACACATGTCCACCGTTTCTGCTGCTTTCATTGCGGCTAAAAATACACCGGTATGCCCTACCATATCTGTATTGGCAAAATTTAAACAAATGAAATCAGGTTGATTGTGATTTATCTCTTCAATTACTGCTTCTTTTATACCATTAGCACTCATTTCCGGCTGCATATCGTAAGTGGCGACTTTTGGTGATGGTATCAATCTTCTGTTCTCTTTTTCAAATGCTAATTCTCTTCCACCATTAAAAAAGAATGTAACATGTGGATATTTCTCTGTTTCCGCAATCCTCAATTGACTTAGCCCGTTAACCGCTATTACTTCACCAAGTGTCTTTTCTAATTTTTCTGTTCTAAATAGTATCTCAATGTTTTTGAATGTACTGTCATATTCTGTCATGCTTATATACTTTAAATCCATCTTGTGCATGTTGTATTCGTGCATATCAGCCTGTGTCAATACTGTAGTTATTTCTCTCGGTCTGTCTGTTCTGAAATTAAAGTTTATTACCACATCACCATCTTTAATTCGAGTATGATATGCTTCGTAATCTTTTGTATTTAGTAAAATAGGTCTTATAAATTCATCTGAGGTGTCTGATGCATAACTTTCCTTTACTTTTGTAAAAATATCGTCTGTCATCTCGCCTTTGGCATTGACTAAGGCATCATAAGCTACTTTGATTCGCTCCCACCTTTTATCTCGATCCATGGCGTAATACCGGCCAATGACCGTTACTATTCTTGCTTTACCTGCAGTTTTTAATTCTGCTTCTGTAAGAAATCCTAACCCACTATGTGGGTCGGTATCGCGACCGTCAGTGAAAGCATGAATGTATATATTTTTCACTCCTTTAGCAGCCATGATTTCTACCAGACTTACAAGGTGATCTATATGCGAATGTACACCTCCATTACTCACAAGCCCCATTATGTGAACAGATGTACCTCGTGTTAATGAATATTCTGCTGCTTCGCATAGGACAATGTTGTCGGTCATTAGACCGTTTTTGAACGCTAGGTTTATCCGCACCAGTTCTTGATAGACTACTCTGCCTGCACCGATATTCATGTGGCCTACCTCAGAGTTGCCCATTTGGCCATCAGGAAGCCCTACAGCTTCTCCAAACGTCGTTAGTGTATTGTGTGGATATCTACTCCACAACATGTCAAAAAATGGCGTGTGGGCCTGTAAAATTGCGTCTGCGGCTGGTCGTGATCCTATTCCCCAACCATCCAGTATCAGTAAAGCTGTTTTTTTTGCCATTTTCTTTCTTTTTTCTACAAATTTTAATACTAAACATTCGATTATCTTTCGGACATTGTTTTGCTCTGCTCTATAAATGTAAGGGCTTTATGGTTGTGTACAAAATTACTCAGAATTTTTCTTCCGCTTGGTGTCATAATTGACTCCGGATGGAATTGGACGCCATGTACAGAATATGTGGCATGCGAAATACCCATTATTTGCCTGTCCTCATCCGTTGTTGTTATGATAAGGTCTGTAGGAAGGCTTTCTTTATCGGCTGACCAGGAATGGTATCTTCCGGCTTTGAACGGAGATTCAATGTCTTTGTATAAAATGTCATCCGGATCATTTACATGTATTTTACTTTGAATGCCGTGATATACTGTCTTAAGTTTAATTAATTTGCCTCCGAAAAATTCGATAATTGCCTGATGGCCCAGACATATACCCAATATTGGTTTTTTATCGTGAAATTCTAATAACACATCCATCAATCTTCCTGCATTCTTCGGAATATCCGGACCGGGTGATATGACAATCATTTCGGCTTTGCGAATTTTGTCAAAATCAACTTCATCATTTTTCATTACAAGTATTGCTCCAGGCATTAATTCGTTCAGGTATCTGTACAGATTAAATACGAATGAATCGTGGTTATCTATCAGAATACATTTGGAATGGGCTTTCACGTTATTGCTTTAAATTCTAACAAAATTATTGATTTTCTGCATCTATTGAATAGATTTGTATAGAATTGCTATTTAATTTACTTGATGTATGATGAAATTTTCAATAAAACCTATTCATTTCATTCTAATTGCCATCTCATTTTTGACAATGTTACCAGACTCATTTGCCCAACAAATGACAAAACCTGATGACATCCGGTCAAAAATGAAATGGTTCAGTGATGCAAAACTTGGTATATTTATTCATTGGGGTATTTACTCCGTCAATGGTGTTGGCGAATCATGGTCTTTTCACAATAAAGAAATAGCTTATGATGAATATATGAAGCAAATAAATGGATTTACGGCCTCTAAATACGACCCAGCGTATTGGGCTTCGCTGGTTGAAAAATCAGGGGCGAAATATGCTGTTATCACTACCAAGCATCATGACGGAGTTGCTCTGTTTAACACGCAGTTTAAAGAAAGAAGCATTCCTGAACATTCACCCGCTGGCCGTGACCTCATTACTCCTTTTTTTAATGAACTTAGAAATAGAAATCTGAAATGTGGTGCCTATTTTTCATTACTCGATTGGTCGCATCCGGATTATCCCGGGTTTTTGAAAGATAGTTCGCGATACGTTATTAAAGACAATCCTGCAAAATGGACAAGATTCCTTGATTTTAACAACACACAAATTGCTGAAATATCAAGCCAATTAAATCCCGATCTCTACTGGTTTGACGGTGACTGGGAACACATTGCCGACGAATGGCACGCTGCAGATTTACGCCAAATGATACTGGCTCGTAATCCGGATGCCATTATCAATGGAAGACTTGCCGGTTATGGAGATTATGATACACCTGAGCAAAATATCCCGATTACAAGACCTGTCTATCCCTGGTGGGAGCTGTGTATGACTATCAACAACCAATGGGGTTGGCAGCCAAATGACAAAGCCTGGAAATCACCTTATGAAATCATTACACTATTTGTCGATGTTATAGGCGTAGGCGGAAATCTCTTGCTCGATATTGGCCCTAAAGAAGATGGAAGTATCCCAGAGGAACAGATCAACGTTCTGACTGAACTTGGCAAATGGATATCACGAAATAAGGAATCTGTCTATGGAACAACGGCCGGGCTGCCAAACGGATTCTTTCACGGTGCCTCTACATTGAGTGCAGATAGCACAGAGCTATTTCTGTTTGTGCCCGGAAAGGATGATGTTCAGGTCGTTTTAAAAGGCCTTAATAACAAAATATTGTCTGCAAATATACTTGGTACAAATAGCACAGTTATACCAAAGATCGTCGGCAAAATATCCTGGAGTACTGTACCTGGCCGGGTATTTCTAAGCATTCCTTCTGCAGTAAGAGACCCTTATATGACTGTAATAAAATTAAAACTGGATGGTAAAATTAGCCTTTACACAGGTCGGGGAGGCTTTCATTGAAAACAAATCCTTTGATTTTACAATGTTTTATGGAAAATTGACAATAATCCTAATGAATTATGACCTAAGTCATAGGAAGATTAAAAAAATAATCGCATCTTTGTACTGTAATTATTATTACATAAAGATTTACTGAATTTTGTTTTAAAAGATAATAGTGTTTGTTTAATTCATTTTGTTGGTTAAAATGAATCATTTCAGAGAGAGGTACTTAGCCTCTCTTTTTTTTACAGTAAATCTTCTCATTTTCTTTCCAGAAGTTTTTTGAGCGCATACATTTCATCACGGTGTTGAGCAGCCTGTATGAAATCAAGATCTTTTGCTGCTGCTTTCATTTTCTTTTCTGTTTCTAATATTAATTTTTCAATACCGTTTCTATCCATGTATTCTACTACGGGGTCAGCTGCTATGTTTACTTCTGTAGGTTCAACATAGGCTTTCTTGCCTCTTATATCTAAAATTGAGCTTTGATTCAGAATTTCTTCACGGGTTCTAGATACAGTAGTAGGAGTGATGCCGTTTTCTTCATTGTACTTCATCTGTATGGCCCGTCTTCTGTTTGTTTCATCCATTGTTTTGCGCATAGAGTCGGTTACTTTATCAGCATAAAAAATGACCAATCCATTCGCGTTTCTTGCTGCTCGTCCGGCGGTCTGTGTCAGTGAACGGTCATTGCGGAGAAAACCTTCTTTATCGGTGTCAAGAATAGCCACGAGCGATACTTCAGGCAAATCGAGTCCTTCACGAAGCAGATTAACACCTACCAACACGTCGATGTCGCCCAGCCGGAGGTCACGTATGATTTCTACCCTGTCCATTGTGTCCACGTCTGAGTGGATATACTGTACCTTGATGTTGAGTTTTTGAAGGTATTTTGTGAGCTCTTCTGCCATTCTCTTAGTGAGTGTGGTCACCAGTGTTCGTTCTTTTCTTTTTATTCTCTCCGAAATTTCCTCCAGCAAATCGTCTATCTGGTTAATACTCGGCCTTACGTCAATCGGTGGATCGAGTAAGCCGGTAGGCCTGATTATTTGCTCTACTATCTCACCTTGGGTAAGCTCAAGTTCATAATCACCAGGTGTGGCAGAAATAAATACATTCTGGTAAGTGAGTTTGCGAAATTCATCAAAATTGAGTGGTCTGTTATCCATTGCCGAAGGTAGCCTGAAACCAAATGATATCAGATTTTGCTTTCTTGCACGGTCTCCTCCCCACATTCCTCTTATTTGCGGAATGGTCACATGGCTCTCATCAATTACCATCAGATAATCTTCAGGAAAATAATCAAGTAAACAAAATGGTCGGGTCCCTGGTCTGCGACCGTCAAAAAACCTCGAGTAATTTTCAACACCACTACAATAACCCAACTCTTTAAGCATCTCTATGTCAAGGTTGGTTCGTTCCTTGATTCTCTGTGCTTCTGAGAACTGAAACTCTCGTTCAAAATATTTTACCTGCTCATGAAGCTCATCTTCTATCTGCTTGATAATTAAGTGAATACGATCACGTGGTGCTACGTATAGATTTGCAGGAAAAATGGCAGAATGATTTATCCGTTCAAATCTCCTTCCGTTTTCGGTATTTATCTTGTTTATTTCTTCAATTTCATCCCCAAAAAATACAACCTGATACCCATAATCCAAATATGGTAGATTAATGTCAACAGTATCGCCTCGTACTCTGAATGTTCCTCTGTCCTGCAGATTTTCTGACCTCGAATAAAGACTTTCTACAAGGGAATGAAGGAACGAGTTTCTCGTTATTTTTTGACCTTCCTGTATGCGTATGATGCTGTTTTTGTAATCTTCCGGATTGCCCATACCATAAATACACGAAACAGAAGCAACAATAATAATGTCACGTCTGCCCGACAACAAAGTAGATGTAGCCCGAAGCCTTAGCTTGTCTATCTCAGCATTTATCGATAAATCTTTCTCAATATAAGTATCCGAAACTGATATATAGGCTTCAGGCTGATAATAATCATAGTAAGAGACAAAATACTCTACAGCATTGTCCGGGAAAAATTCTTTGAATTCTCCATATAATTGTGCAGTAAGTGTCTTGTTATGTGTAAGTACGATGGTAGGCCTGTTCAACTGACTGATGACGTTGGCAATGGTAAAGGTCTTTCCGGATCCTGTTACGCCAAGCAATACCTGATCCGTTTCGCCTCGGTTAAGTCCGTTTACAAGTTTTTGGATAGCTTGCGGTTGGTCACCTGTAGGTTGGTAATTGGATGTTAGCTTGAAATTCATTCTACAAATTTACATAGGAATATGCACAAAATCTACTCAGTATTTTGAATGTCGCTGGTCAGGTTGCTACGAATTTTTTATTTTGGTTTACATTTGTCGTTCATTTATTCAATTCTGTTTCTAAATATCTTCCAATTATGAACTATTGGCTATTAAAATCTGAACCATTTGTATTTTCATTCAATCAGCTGCTACAGGACGGAAGCGGCGTCTGGGATGGTGTTAGAAACTACCAAGCAAGAAATTTTCTCCGATCAATGAAGGAAGGTGACCTCGGTTTTTTTTACCATAGCAATGAAGGACTGGAAATAGTCGGCATTGTCGAAATCACAAAGGAAGCTTTTCCAGATCCTACTTTTGATGGTGACCGTTGGTCGGCAGTAGAGCTCATTCCGGTACAAAAATTAAATAATCCTGTAAAACTCAGTGATATCAAACAAAAAGCTGAGCTGAAAGACATGGTTTTGGTTAATAATACCCGTCTGTCAGTTCAGCCTGTAACATCTTCTGAATGGAGCATCATAATGCAGATGTCCGGTACAGATATATAAGCTAGATGTTAATGTTTTTGTAGTTTACTGTGTTTTATACCATATCCGAAGTATATAATCATACCGATTGCAAGCCATGCAATCAATCGGAGCCAGTTAGTCCATCCTAAGCCATAAATCATGGCCGCACAAACAATAATGCCTAGAATCGGCAATACCGGTACCCACGGCACACGGAATTTCCTTGGCAAATCGGGATCGGTCTTTCTAAGTATAATAACACCTGCACATACCAGAATGAATGCGAATAATGTACCAATACTAGTCATATCACCAACAACATCACCAGGCACAAAGGCGGCAAATGCACCAACCAACACGAGAATTATCAAATTTGCTTTATAGGGTGTTCTGTACTTGGTATGTAATTTTGAAAAAACACCCGGCAACAATCCGTCTCTAGACATCGAGTAAAATACTCTTGATTGCCCAAGCAACATTACCAATATTACAGATGAAAAACCTGCAAGTATTGCTATAGTTACCATCTTTGCAAGCCACTCATATCCGGGCATATATTTTTGTATCGCAAATGCAACCGAAGCTTCTTTGCCGGTGGTTCTGAAATCTTCAACCGAAGCAACACCGGTCAAAACATGGGCAAATAATATGTAAAGCACCGTACAAATCACCAATGAACCTAATATACCTATCGGCATATCTCTCTCCGGGTTTTTGGCCTCCTGCGCAGCTGTACTCACCGCATCAAACCCAATAAAGGCAAAGAAAACTACCCCGGCAGCACCGAGTATGCCCATTATGCCGCCATAACTATGCGATATGCCCTGATGGTCAACATATACGCTCGGCTCAGGAATATAAACAGCATGATTGGCAGGATTAATGAAATGCCAGCCTGTAGCAATTATGAGTATAACGATTGTCACTTTCGCAACAACGATCAGGTTGTTAACTATGGCTGATTCGTGCGTCCCTCTGATAAGCAACAGACTCAGCAAGCTTACAATAAACAGTGCCGGCAAATTGATGATACCATGTACACCACTTACCGACATTTCAAAGGGCGAATGACACCATTCATAAGGTATGGGTGGTAGATGTAAGACATTGGTTAACAGGTTGTTGAGATACTCGGCCCAGGCAATACCAACTGTGGCTGCACCTACTGCATATTCTAGCACAAGATCCCAGCCTATCATCCAAGCTACTAATTCGCCCATCGTAGCATAAGAATATGTATAAGCACTACCTGCAATTGGAATAGATGAAGATAACTCGGCATAACACAAGCCTGCAAGCGCACAACCGATAGCAGCAATAATGAATCCGATGGTGACAGATGGGCCGGCATTCTGTGCGGCTGCTGCAGCTGTCCTTACAAAAAGACCCGCTCCAATAATGGCTCCTATACCAAGAGCAATGAGTGATGTGGCTGTTAATGTTTTCTTTAGATTTTTTTCGCTGTCTTCAGCATGTGACATCAGTAAACTGATGGATTTTTTTACAAAAAGATTTGACATCGGGTGAATTAGTTAGTTGGCGTAAAAATAATCAGGTTTTGGTATTTTTAAAACTATTTAATACACTCAAGTTGCTTTTTTTTACTGGCTTGAATGTTCGAATTGGTCAAAGTTGCCTTTCAAGGCTGAAAATGCTAAAGAATCCATATATTTTTACTTATTCAACTAAGCCTTTTTTTCTTTTAAAAAATCTGCATTTTTTCGAAATTTTTTATTCTGCCATAAAGATGGAAAGTAGTTTTCACCAGAACTTTTGTTTCAGTTACGCTATTTTATCAACCGAATTCAAACTAAAAAAGGCCTTCCACTATTGCGGAAAGCCTTTTTTGGCATTATTAAGAATGTTATGCCATTGCGTTAATGTGCAGCGTTAATCCTCTCTTGAGGTTGGCAGCATTATTTTTGTGTATATTATTCTTCTTGGCTAGCTTATCAATCATACTTACTACGCGAGGTAAGAATTTTTCTGCCTCAGCCTTGTCTGTTATTGCTCGAAGTGTCTTGATAGCCGAACGGGTTGTTTTTTTGTAATATCTATTCTCAAGACGCTTTTTTGCATCTTGTCTTATTCTTTTTAAGGATGATTTGTGATGTGCCATATCAATTTTTTATTTCGGGTGGCAAAGATAGATGAATCTGCTTTAAAAATCAAAAATAAGTAAAATTATTTTTAAATTTTCCATTTTTAATAAACATTTTAACAGCATTTTACTTGTGAAGATATAAAAATCTTAGCAACTTCGTATTATATTTATTCAAATAAAATTATTCTTCCATATAATGAAAGATTATTCCTATATTTTTAATGCGACGCCTTCATTTATTGATACGATGTACGCTCAGTATCTCTCTGATCCTAACTCGGTAGAACCCGGCTGGAGGACATTCTTTGAAGGATTTGAATTCTCCGGAAAATCAATTTCTGCACCTACAAAGCTTTCCGGTAGCAATAATGCTGATTTTGACAAAGAATTTTCAGTGGTATCTATTATCAACGGTTACCGACGGCGAGGACACTTACTTTCTGATACCAACCCGATAGCCCAAAGGAAAAATCGTTTTCCACGACTTGACCTGAAAGATTTCGGATTGTCGGATGCTGACCTTGATCGACAATTTATCTTTGGCAAAGAGATCGGACTTCCAAATGCTACACTTAAAGAAATATTACAAAAGTTAAATAAAATTTACTGTGGCAGCATTGGTTTTGAATATAAGCACATCGAAAACTACGAAAAACGACAGTGGCTCCGCGAACGAATTGAAAACAGACCTCTGGATAATTATGCCTATTCAGCCGAAAAGAAAAAAAGAATACTGTCTAAACTGAACGGCGCAACAGTTTTTGAAAAATTCTTACATACAAAATATATCGGGCAGAAACGTTTTTCACTCGAAGGTGGTGAGACAACCATACCGGCACTTGACGCCATCATAAATAAAGCAGCAGATGCCGATGTTGAAGAATTCGTGATAGGAATGGCACACCGCGGCAGACTCAATGTGCTGGCTAACGTTCTGGGAAAAACCTACGAAAATGTATTCAACGAGTTTGAAGGTATTGCCATCCCGGACCTTTCTTATGGCTCAGGCGATGTGAAATACCACCTTGGTTTCTCATCTCAGGTAGAAACTGCTTCAGGCAAAAAAGTACACCTGAAACTTGCTCCCAATCCTTCTCACCTTGAAGCAGTTGATCCGGTTGTTCTTGGTTTTTCAAGAGCTAAAGCCGATATTCTCTACGAGTCTCAGTTTAACCGTATTTTACCCATACTCATCCACGGTGACGCGGCGCTGGCCGGTCAAGGTGTTTGTTACGAAACCACTCAGATGAGCTTGCTCAAAGGTTATCTGACCGGCGGAACATTGCACTTCGTCATCAATAATCAGGTCGGTTTTACCACTGACTTTGATGATGCACGATCTTCTACATATAGTACAGGACTTGCTCAAGTAGTTCAAGCTCCGGTTTTCCATGTCAATGGCGATGACCCTGAGGCAGTAGTATTCGTCTCCGAACTGGCAGTGGAGTATAGACAAAAATTTGGATGCGATGTGTTTATAGATATGGTCTGCTATCGAAGACACGGCCACAACGAAGGTGACGACCCACAGTTTACCCAACCTATCATGTACAAACGTATCGCAGAACACCCTACACCACGCGAGATTTACGTTTCACAACTAACCCAACGCGGTGATATTGACCTACAGATAGCAATAGAAATGGAAGATACTTTCTGGGCTGAACTACAAGCAAGATTGGATATGGTCAAGCAAAAACATCTCCCGTACAGCTACCAGGAACCCGAACAGGCCTGGCGCTCACTCAGAAAAGAGGTTTTGCCAAAATATTTTGAAAAATCTCCTGCCACGGGCGTCAGTAGTACAATTCTAAAATCCATAGCTGACCACCTGATGCGTATTCCCGAAGGGTTTACTCCGCTTACTAAGATACACCGGCTACTCAAAGCAAAAGAAGAAGGAATAGCAAAAAATGAGTATGACTGGGCAATGGGTGAATTGATGGCTTACGGATCAATACTACTCGAAAACCGAGATGTAAGATTAAGTGGAGAAGATGTAAAACGAGGCACTTTCTCACACAGGCACGCCGTATTCTATGATGCTGAAACCAATAAAGAATATAACAGACTTGCACATTTGGCTGATCAGCAAGGAGAGTTTAGAATTTACAATTCGCTCTTATCAGAATTTGCAGTTCTGGGCTTTGAATATGGGTACGCTTTGGCGTCTCCAAATAACCTCGTCATCTGGGAAGCACAGTTCGGTGACTTCGTCAATGGCGCTCAGACCATTATTGATCAGTTTATCACTACCGGAATGACCAAATGGCACCGTATGAACGGACTGGTCATGCTATTGCCGCATGGTTATGAAGGACAGGGACCCGAACACAGTAGCGCACGCCTCGAACGTTGGCTACAGAATGCTTCCGAACTGAATATGGCTATAACCAACATCACCACACCTGCCAATTTCTTCCACGCTCTCAGACGTCAGTTGGCATGGGATTTCAGAATTCCGCTCGTGGTAATGTCTCCAAAATCTTTGCTCCGTCATCCTGAGTGTGTATCAAGACTCGAAGATTTTTCCGAAAATACTTCATTCCTTGAAGTGATAGACGACAAAAGCATTGCTAATACTGCACGTGTGACCAAAGTATTGCTCTGCTCAGGTAAGATTTATTACGACTTAATCAAGTACAGACGAGATAATAAACTGGAAAATACAGCCATCGTCAGAATCGAACAATTGTACCCATTCCCGGCCTCACAACTTGATGAAATTCTGAAAAAATACAAAACAGCTAAGATAGTCTGGGTACAGGAAGAACCTGTAAATATGGGGGCTGCTACATTCGTTCAGCAAATGCTCGGTAAGTCGTTGTCCGAAATGGTGGCAAGAGCACATGTGGCTTCTCCGGCTTCAGGATTTAAGCGTGTGCATGATACCGAACAGGCCGAATTGCTAAAAGATGCCTTTGCATAATGCCGGTTTACTGGCTCAATGACAATGATGTAAGATTCCCACCGCTGGAGTATGCCATGCCAGATGGTCTGCTTGCCATAGGTGGCGATCTGAGTGTCAAGAGATTGTTGGGAGCCTATAAATGTGGCATTTTTCCATGGTATAATGCCACTGAACCCATCATGTGGTGGTCACCCGACCCTCGCCTGGTGTTGTTTCCTGACAAGCTCCACGTTGCCAAAAGTATGCGCACGTATTTCAATAATAATACGTTTCAGCTAAGCTACAATCATGCTTTTGAAGAAGTGATGACGGCTTGTGGCGAAATTTCAAGGAAAAATCAGGATGGCACCTGGATTCATCAAGATCTAGTCGATGCGTATGTCCGACTTCACAAGGCAGGTTTTGCACATTCTGTAGAAGTTTGGAAAAATAGCCGGCTGGTAGGCGGTCTCTATGGTATTGCCATCGGAAAAGTTTTTTTCGGCGAATCAATGTTTGCACATCTGCCAAATGCAAGTAAATTTGGCTTCATTTCACTTGTCAAAAAACTCGCACAATTGAATTTTAAACTTATAGATTGTCAGCAGGAAACACCGCATCTCAAATCTCTTGGTGCTGAATTGCTAGACAGAAATGTCTTTGTTCAAATTCTTCAAGAGAATGACAAAAAATTTTCACATGAAAAATTAAAGCTTGACTAAGCACACACATATATTATATATATAAAGACATGCAAGCAGTAGATCAGTATTTTGACAGAATAATCATCGGTGGTGGTGCTGCCGGTTTTTTTGCTGCTGTACAATGCGCATCGATGGCTCCACATTTATCCATAGCCATACTCGAAAAAGGAAACGACGTGCTCAGCAAGGTTCGTATCTCAGGCGGTGGCCGATGCAATGTTACCCACGCATGCCTTGACCCTGATGTACTTACTACTTTTTACCCAAGAGGAAACAAAGAGCTTCGAGGACCTTTTCGTACCTTCAATTGCGAAGATACCATTGCTTGGTTTGAATCTAAGGGCGTTAAACTCAAAACTGAACCTGACGGAAGAATGTTCCCCACCACGGATGACTCATCTACCATTATTAAATGTCTGTATGAAGAAGCCAGACAAAAACAAGTCAAAATACTGACAGCCACCAGAGTCGATTCGTTTTCAAAAAAAGATTCACATTTTTTGCTAAATACAAATAAAGGTCAATTCTCGTGTGAAAAACTTATGGTAGCATCTGGCAGTTCTGCAGCACAATGGTCAACACTTTCTGCGCTCGGGCATAAGATCGTGCCTTCCGTACCTTCACTATTTACTTTCAATATCCAGGATGCCCGTATCGATGACCTTCAAGGAATATCTTTGGAATGTGTCGAAATCAGTTGTCCGGAGATTAACCATAAAACCCTCTCGGCACAGAATGGTCCTCTGCTCATTACGCACTGGGGTATGTCGGGCCCGGCTGTACTCCGGCTTTCGGCTTGGGGTGCACGCATATTTCACGAAAAAGAATACCGTTTTGATATAAGCATCAACTGGCTTTACCCAATGCACCGCTCTCAAATACTGGAGACAATCCTTGATTATAAACATTCGAATAATTCAAAACAAAAAATCCTGACCCATTATCCATTCCGGCAAATACCCATTCGCCTTTGGAAAAATCTCCTGACTCGTGCCTTGAAACATTCAGCAGAGAAAAACTGGGCAGATCTTAACAAACGGGAAATGGATATCATCGTGGAAGTATTGTGTGACAGTAAATTTAAGGTAAATGGTAAAAGTACATTTAAAGAAGAGTTTGTATCAGCAGGTGGGGTCGATTTAGGTGAAATAAATCTCAAGAAATTTGAAAGCAAGATTATACCCGGGCTTTACATAGCCGGTGAAGCGCTCAATATTGATGCAGTCACAGGTGGCTTCAATTTTCAGGCAGCCTGGACAGGCGGGCACATTGCAGGATGCTCAATGGCAGAAGATTGATAAGATTATACTATTTTTGCAAATATGTCTCAACAGCTTTATTCAAAAATTACAGGCCAGGGCCCTCCGGTCATTATTCTGCACGGTCTCTTAGGCACATCTGATAACTGGCACAGTATTGCAGCCAACTTGGCCGAACATTATACCGTGTGCCTGCTCGATTTGCGCAATCATGGCCGTTCATTTCACTCACACGATTTTAACTATGAACTCATGGCACAAGATGTCATGCGTTTTATGTCCGACAATTGGATTCAGTCGGCCTCGGTTATTGGGCATAGTATGGGCGGTAAGGTAGCCATGTATCTTGCATTGCACGAACCCGACCTCGTTGATCGCCTGCTCGTGGCCGATATTGGCGTTAAAGATTATCCTCCGGGTCATCTACATATATTTGATGCACTGTCTTCTGTAAATCTTAACCAACTGACAGAACGTAGGCAAGCACAAGATTTCCTGGAAGTCCGTTTGCAGAATAAAGATGTGGTCTTGTTTTTAATGAAAAATTTGACTCGTGACAAAGAAGGACATTATCACTGGAAAATGAACCTGCCTGCCATTATTGCCAATTATGTTAATATAATGAAAGGGTTTCACGAATCATTAATTTTTGATAAACCAACACTTTTTGTAAAAGGTAGCCGAAGCGAGTATATTAAAGATGATGACCGTGCCGGAATAAGAAGCTTTTTCCCTAATGCCACATTTAGTTCCATTGAAGGTGCTGGACATTGGCTCCATGCAGATAACCCGGAAGCATTTCTTCAGATCTGTCTTACATTTCTTGATTGAAAGTTGAAAAATAAATTCAATAAAATGTTTAAACCAAACCAAACTTGGCATTTGATTTGCAATAAACAGATATTGTAATAAAAAAAATATCAGAAAATTTTTGGAAGGATATTGCAGTTTATTAAATATCAACTTACCTTTGTCCTGTAATTATATGAAAGCAAACATTAGAAACATTTTTTTGAAAATACTGACAGAACTTACACCGCATTTGCATTACCGCATCCTCACTCACGCATACCGCTTCAGACTTATCACCATGCGAACCATAAATTCCTAAATAACACTCAGGTTATACATACGATCTTTGTTCCAGTATTTACGAACTTATATTATTACCTAATCATTGTACCATTGACATACTACGGCATCATGAAAATTTATCTGAAATAAATTTTGCATAGAACGTATATTTATTTTACCTTTGCGTGATATATTGAAAATATTTGAATAAGACCGGAGTTCACAAAGAGAAGTGTCCCTTAAACCGTAAAAAAACCCTCTAACCGAAATACTTCTCCCCACTCACTCTCATCATTTGATGAACTCACTATGTAAGGTCTTATACGGGAGAGAATCCATTAACCGAAATCCTTAATGGTAATGCCATAAGGTACCTAAGAAAGAAAAAAACTGTGCCGGTGAAGCTCTATGCCCAACCAGCATGCAAGTCAAGTAGTATCTCATGAACTATCACCTCACCCGGAACAGCCACCCGGCTTTTCCTCCGAGACTCACCTGAGAATACTCCTTGCGAATAAAAGACAGACCGATCCAAAAACCGACTTAGGCGCAAGCCTTTTGTCACAGGATACGTTTGTCGCAATGGAACGGATTTTTTAACTTATTTTTTAACCAAATTATTAATCTTATGAAACAGACGAATTTCGGAGCTACTGCTCGCAAGTTTGTGTTAGGTTTGGTAATGCTTTTTGGCTGTATGCTTCTGTCAGGCTCTATGTCTGCACAGTCAGTAGCATCTAAAACAGCATCTTTTACCAAGTCGGGTACACTAAAGGAGCCTGCAGTTGCAAAATTTGACCTGAAAGCTAAGGTAGAAGAACTTAAGGGTAATGCCAACACCAATCCGGATATGGCTTACATCCTTAAGGCCAACTACTGGAGTGCAACACTCGCTTCTCTTGAGAACGGTGCTACCACTGAACAAGCTGACAAGGACGGTGTAGCTAAAGCTGCACAAATTTACAATCACTACAATGCAGTAGATCCTACTGCACTTGAAGGTGTGAATGTAGAAGGTGCAATTGAAACGGCACGCCAACTTGTGAAAAAGTAATTACTTGATCTAAAAGGTAAAAACAACTTTCACAAGAACTTTTATTAAAAACTTTAACCAAAATTTTTAATCTCATGAAAAAAATGAATTTTACACTGAGAGTGTGGTCATTGCTTTGCATGGCATTCCTCGGATGGGGCGTTGCCAATGCCCAGTGTCCGGCTCCTGCGGGCCCGTACCCGACAGCTGTAACTCAACTTCCTGCAACATTGGTTGTAACGGCAGGTTCTTACGCCAGTGAGGTTGGTTTCCAACTGAACGGTGCAGGTATCCTGACTCCTATCAATGTTGCTTCTAACGGTGGTGGTACTACTACTAACGTTACATTGAACCCTGCAGGTGGTGCTTACAACTTCTTCGGAACTGATACATACGGTGACGGATGGAACGGTGCTGCAGCTACGTTTACCGCTTGTGGTACTACTTTCTTCCAAAATGTTACACTAGCTGGTGCAGGCCCTACTTTGCTTGCTTCAGGTCTTATCCCTGCATCATGTGATACATTCAAATTCAAAGGTGTTCAAAACTACACCCTGAATGCTGCATTGCCTGCATGTACTGCAACACTTAGTGGTGTGGCTCCTATAACTTCTGGTTGTGGTGCTGTTACAGCTACTATTTGTTCTAACTCTGCAACTCCTGCTACAGTTCCGGGTCTGGCTTCAGGTAATATCAATGGTACTTACCCGGCTGGTCTTCACATTATTACTGTAAAAGTAGGCTGCTCTCAGCAATCATTTGCTGTTAACTGTACTGCTCTTCCTACTTTCTTGTCTTGTCCTACTAATCAGACTATCGTTCTTGATCCGGGAGACTGTGACAAGGCTTTGGCATTCAACATCTGTGCTACTTCTTGCGCAGGTTTTGCTTGCTCTACAGGTGATCTTGATTCAGGTTGTCAGACTACATACCGTCAAGGTGGTACGTTCTTCAACTTGAGAAACAACTCTACTAAGACGATGAGAATCACAGGTATTGAGGTTAACCTTAATGCTGATGGTTTCTATCCTGCTACAAGACCAGTAAAAGTCTATAGAAGAGCTGGTGCTGGTAACACTACTTATGTAGGTGCTCCGGCTACCGCTGCTGCTTGGGGTAATACTCCTGTAGCTACAGCTACTTTGACTGCTCAGGATGTGTGCGACACTGCTAAGCAGATCGTTCCTATCCCTGCTGGTGCTATGGAACTTGCTCCTGGTCAAACTATCGGTGTACATGTTGAAATGGGTGCACTTCTTACTACTCCGTACCTTGGTGCTAAACTAGGTAACTTTACATATACTAGTGCTGGTGGTGAGCTTTCACTCATTGGTGGTGCATTGGGTGCTTTTGCATTCCAGCAGAATTTCCCTGGTTATACTCATGACGGAGGTGCTACTTATCAGTTAATCTCTCAGGAAATCTGTTTGAATGACCCTATGTGTACTACTCAGTCTATCACTGCTAATCCTGGTACTCCTGCTCCACTACCTAATGGAAAGTATTTGTTGCCTATTGGCCAGCATAACTTCTCATATACTGCTACTGACATCAACGGTAATGCTGCTAACTGTAACTTCTCTGTTATGGTTATGGAATACCCTAATGCAGTTAAAGATCTTAAGTGTAACGACCTAGTACAGGTATCTCTTGATGGTACAGGTACAGCTATCATCGGTGCAGATGATATCCTTGAAGGTGGTCCTTACGGATGTTATGATGAATACGTTGTAGAAGTTTACGATAATGGTAAATTGATTCCTGGTAGCCCTAAGGTTACAGGCGCATACATAGACAAAGAACTTACAGTTAAAGTTATTGATCCTGCAACAGGTAACTCTTGTTGGGGTAAAATAATCATCGAATGTAAATTCCCGCCTAAATTCACTTGTTCTGATATCACAGTTCCTTGTGGTACAAGTCTAGACCCTTGTAGTGTATTTGACTTCAGCAAAGGATATTCTCCTGCTAACCTACCTGTAGCTACAGGTGCAGTTGGTCCGGTTGATATTCCTATCGAAGTTAAAGGTCTTCCACTACCGGTTAATGGTCAGCCTATCGCTGGTTTTGACCTTGACGTGGCTCTTGGTATTGACCACCAGTGGTTGGGTCTTGTAGAAGCTACTATCACTGCACCTAACGGTATCTCTGTAAAACTACAGGATAACTCAGGTCCTGCACCATTTGGTTGTAACCTTGCCGGTTCAGAAGATGTAGTATTCGACGATTCTTCAGTTGGTCCAAAACTTGACCCTACAAACCTTGACTGTTCAGGTGCTAACTTCCAAGGCAGCCACCTTCCAATTGATGTTCTTGCATCAGTTAACGATGGTTCTGACCTTAATGGTACTTGGACATTGAACGTAACTATCAGTGCTAGTGGTATTCCTGCTGGTTCTATTACTAAAGCAGTGTTGAACTTCAAAGCTGCAGGTGCTATCCCTTGTGCTCCAGTTGTTGAAGAATCTTGCTGTGCTGTAAATATGACTTACTCAGACAAAGTACTTTATACAAATAGCTGTACAAACGATTGTTACACAAGAATTGAAAGAACATGGACAGGCGTTGACTGTCGTGGCAACAAGACACAGTGTGTTTCTTACATCTGTGTATTGAAAACTTCAATTCCTGATATCGTACCTCCTGCAGACCTTACTGTAGCATGTACAGAAGCATACCCTGGTACAGACGTTGGCGGTTTCCCTAAAGGTGACGGTTGTAACGTACAGTGTTCTTACACTGACCTTGTAATCCCTGTTTGCCAGAACTCTTACAAGATCGTTAGATCTTGGACATGTGTTGACTGGTGTACTGGTACTATCGGAAAATACGATCAGATCATCAAAGTTATGGACAATGTTGGCCCAGATTTCAAGTGTCCATCTCCTGATGCTATCATCATCAAGTCACTTAAGAAAGACTACAAATATCAGGGCTGTTATGCTCAGGTATTGTTGCCTTGGGTTCCTATGACAGACAACTGTTCTACTTTCAACAACATTGATGTTGTAGTATCTACAGTTGACGCTACAGGTAAAGTTTACTCTGCTACTGATCCGGGTGCTGATTCATACTTCAAGATGGATCTTCCACTGGGTAACTATGTATTTACATATACAGCTACTGACGACTGTGGTAATTCAAGCACTTGTACGGTTACTAAACAATTGAAAGATGTTATTGAGCCGGTTGCAATCTGCGAAAAACACCACCAAGTATCTTTGACTGACTCAGTAACACTTGTTACTGCAGAATCATTCGATGATGGTTCTTATGATGAGTGTAGCAACATCACATTCCTTGCAAGAAGATTAGACAATCCTAAGTGCCAGGGTAATGACGCTACTCCGTTCGGACCTACAGTTCCTTTCTACTGCTGCGATGCAAAAGGTGGTCAGGATGTAACAGTTGAATTAAGAGTAACAGACGCTGACGGTAACTTCAACATCTGCTGGAGTACTGTATCAGTAGAAGACAAGATTCGTCCTTTGATCACTTGTCCTCCTGACATCACTGTATGGTGCGGTCAGCCTTATACTCCAACTGAAATCGACACTACAGTTGTACACAACGACATCAAATCTGCAATTTCTGAAGTATATGCACACAAATATCAGTTCCCTCTAACAGTTGAAGGCTTCCCTAAAGGAGCTAAGATCCAAGATGTTGACGTAACACTTGACATGAAACACGGATTGGTAAGACAGTTGGAAGTTACATTGTTTGACCCTTATGGTAACAAGTCAACATTGTTCACTGCTGGCCAGTGCGCTGGTTACGGACAAGACATCCTTGCTACATTTAACGATCAGGCTTATGATATCGCATACTGGAACAGTACTTACAATGCACAATACAAAGCTGGTTCTAAGATCCCTGCAAACTTCGTTTGTATCGATTCTAAGACTCCTACTCTAGGTGCTTACAACAAAGGTACTGTAACAGGTACTGGTGAAACGTTCAACATCGGTCAAATGAGACCAGGTGCTGACCACTTGAAAGTTTTCAACGGTTATCCATTGAATAACAACGTTTCTAAAGCGTTTGCTGAAGTAAATGCTAACGAAATCGACCCTACTACAAACAGAATGAGCAACTTCAACATTTTCAACCTACTTAACAATCTAGGTTTGACTACTGGTGATAGAATTACATTGAAATACGAATCTGCTATAGGTGGTGCTATCAACGTGATGGAAACTGGTACTTTCTACATTTTCAAAGTTGTTGATCCATTCACACTTGAATTGTTGAAAGAAAACGGTACTGACATCGTTAGTGTACCTGCTGGTTCAGTACACAAGTTCAACTGGGCTTCTACTTGGGTTCTACAGGTTTATGACACTGCACCTCTTGCAGGTGGTTTCGTAAACGGTATCGATCTACACTTTGCTTGGGGTTTACCTACAGCTCTTAAGCCAGTTGTTACAGACAACGCACAAGAGTGTGGCGTATCAGTTACTTGGACTGATCTTGATCAGCCAGATCCTTGCTACAACAATGTAATCAGAAGAAGATGGTTAGCTACAGATGCATTCGGAAACTCAAGAAACTGTATCCAGAGAATTTCATTCGAAGATGAAACTCCTCTTGTAGTTCAGTTCCCTTGCGACATCACTGTAAACTGTGACAAGTCATCACCTGAATTCAACATCAATGACTGGGTTAAGGCTAATGGTCCTATCCACTCTGGTGACTGCGAAAGCGTTGGTATCGAGCCAATCATCCACGAATTGACAGTTGTTCCTGATGCTTGTAAGAAGTACATCGTTAAGTGGAAAGTTATTGACTGGTGTCAGTTTGATATCAACAATAACCAGTTGACTAACGGTGGTCTTCCACTTACTTATGATGACCTTGTAGAATGGTTCCCTAACCTTCCATGGCACAACCAGTGTAACTACACTATCCCTGGATTCCCTTACAACGTTCTTGCATCAGAAGATGATGGTGACGGTTACTGGGAGCACATCCAGTATGTGAAAGTTATCGACAAAACTAAGCCTACTGTTGAATGTAAAGATACTACTATCTGCAGCTACGGTGCATGCGAAGAAAACGTTACTCTAGTTGGTAAAGCATCTGACGGATGTGATACAGCTGGCCTACACCTTAACTACGCTTACAAAGTTGACTTGTTCAACGATGGTAACTACGAAATCGTTAGCCCTGCTAACGTTAACTCTCAGACTTTCAATGCTACTGTTCCTTTCGGTCGTCACAGAATCACTTGGACAATAGCTGACGGTTGTGGTAACTTTACTACTTGTTCATACATCTTCTGGGTTAAAGACTGTAAGAAACCTACTCCGGTATGTCACTTCTTGTCAGCTCCTACAATGCCAGTACAGAAGGTTGTTACTATCTGGGCTACTGACTTCGAAGCTGGTTCATCATTCGATAACTGCTGTGCTTACGAAGACCTAGTATTCAGAATCGTTAAGACAGGTGAATCTGACCACCAGACTCCTCCTACTGCTACAAGTGTAACTTTTGACTGTAACGAACTTGGTTCTCAGCCTGTTGAACTATGGGCTGGTGACTGTGGATACGATGCAAACGGCGACGGTACTATCTCTGACGATGAGAGAAACTGGGATTACTGTAACACTACTATCTTGATCTCTGACAACGATAACGTTTGTGGTCCAGGTGGATTTGCTGCAGTAGCTGGTACAGTAGAAACTGAAACTGGTAAGATGGTTTCTGGTGTTAACCTAATTGCTGTAACTGGTGGTTCAAATCAGACTACAAGCAACAACGGTCAATTCAGCTTCACTCTTCCTACAGGTCAGTCTTACACTATCGTTCCTGAGAAGAATGTTAACCCACTTAACGGTGTTAACACACTTGACCTTGTTTACATGACTAACCACATCCTTGGTAAGAAAGCGTTGACTTCTGGTTACAAGAAGATTGCTGCTGACATCAACAAGGATAAGAAGATCACTACAGGTGACCTTGTACAGTTGAGACAATTGATACTACACATTACTAATGAATTCCCTGCTAACACTTCTTGGAGATTCGTTGAGAAATCATACAGCTTCACTACTGGTAACGAGCAAGCAGAAAACTTCCCTGAAGTTAAGGTTATCAACAACCTTGCATCAGGTGTTAATGCTAACTTCATCGGTGTGAAAGTTGGTGACGTTACAAACGATGCTAACCCAACAAATGCTACAGCTAGCAGCGAAGTTAGAAATGGTGGTACACTTACATTTGGTGTTGCAGATCAGAATCTAGTTGCTGGTCAGGAATACAAAGTGAACTTTACAGCTAAAGACTTCACTAATATACTTGGCTACCAGTACACAATTGGTTACGATGTTGACGCTCTTGAATTCGTTGGACTTGAAGGTAAGGCTGCTGACATCAGCGCTGACAACTTTGGTTTGACTAACCTTGAGAGAGGAAAGATCACTACCAGCTGGAACGGTAAATCAGCTACTACTTTGTCTGCTGACGAAACAATGTTTACAGTTACTTTCAAAGCTACTAAATCAGGTAAATTGAGCAAAGCTATTAATGTTAATTCAAGCTTGACTCCTGCAGTTGCATTCAACAGCAACGAAGAGACAATGGATGTTGCCCTTGAGTTCAACTCAAACAACGGTACTGTTGCAGCTTCTAACTTCGAACTGCTTCAGAACAATCCTAATCCATTCAAGGAATCAACAACAATCAGCTTTATCTTACCTGCAGCTGGAAAAGCTACACTTTCTATCTACACAGTAGATGGTAAAGTTGTTAAGACTATCCAGGGTGACTTCGCTCAAGGTATGAATAACGTAGTTATCAACAGAAGCGAAATCTCTGCAGCCGGTGTTCTTTACTACCAGTTAGACACTGACACTGATTCAGCAGTAAGAAAGATGATTATCATCGAGTAATCCTTTTGGATCTTGAATAGTCCGAACATCGATTTCTAGCGATAAACTATAAATCGGTTTTTGGGATGGCCTCTCTCCGAAGAAATTTGGGGGGGGGCTTTTTTTTTGTCAATATTGAACATGTCAAAGATTACCAACTCAATTTCTCTTTGGCTTATTGCTTATTTTGTATTTTTACATAAACTATACGCATAGATATGATTGTTAATGAACCAGGTTATGAATATTTGAATGCTGAAACGCATCTCAGCGCTGTATTCAATAAAATGAAGCAGAATGTTGATAGCGTAAAAATATCAAACGCATCGCAACGCATTCTAAAGCTAAAACTACTCAAGGAGAGTATTCTCAGCCACCAAAACGAGATGAGAGAGGCAATGAATATTTCATTTAAAAAACCTGCACTCGAAACAGATATTACAGAATTACTCCCGGTTATTTCGCATATTAATCTTGTTGTGAAAAATTTATCACATTGGATGAAGCCGGAAAGAAGGCCAACACCGAAGGAATTACTTGGGGCAAAATCGTATGTTATACATGAGCCAAAAGGCATTGTGCTGATACTTAGCCCATGGAATTATGCTTTTAATCTTTTGTTTGATCCTCTGGTCAGTGCTATTGCAGCAGGTAATTGTGCCATACTCAAACCTTCTGAAGCTACGCCTGCAGCCGTGAAAGTCATTAAAAAAATTGTAGAAGCTGTTTTTCCGCCGAATGAAGTGTATGTAGCAGAAGGTGATGCTCGTACTGCTTCTTATCTTACTTCACTTCCTTTTGACCATATCTTTTTTACAGGTAGCCCTGCAATAGGCCGCCTAGTAATGAAGGCAGCTGCTGAAAATCTAGCATCCGTAACGCTTGAACTTGGTGGGAAAACACCAGCCATAGTACATCAGGATGCTGATATCTCAAAGACAGCCAACAGTCTGGTATTTGCAAAATTTTTAAATACCGGACAGACGTGTATCGCTCCGGATTACCTTATTGTACATAAAGATGTATTATCAAAATTATCAAGTGCTTTAATCGAAAGGATCGAATCATGTTATGGCAATACGCCTGAGGCAATCAAATCTTCCCCTGATTTTGGACGTATAGTTACTGAAGGCAATTATTTAAAAATAAAATCATGGTTATTACGTGATATTGGCCAGGGTGCAAGAGTGATACACGGAGGCAACTTTGATGATCATGAAAAGTACATCGAACCAACACTTATTACCAACGTAAACTGCGAGTCAGCTTTGATGCAGAACGAAATATTTGGTCCGGTGTTGCCAATACTTGAATACAGTACTATCGATGAAGCATTAGATTTTGTAAAATCATTGCCTAAGCCTCTTGCCAGTTATATATTTTCAAAATCAAGCTCTTTGCAGGAATATGTATTAGCCAATACCACTTCCGGTGGTACAACCATCAATGATTGTCTATTGCATAATTTCAATGCACATTTACCTTTTGGTGGTGTCAATAATAGTGGAATGGGTAAAGGGCGAGGTGTTTATGGATTCTACGAGTTTTCAAATGTGCGAGGAGTGCTAAACGCAAAATCCTATGTAAGGATACCGGAGTTGCTGTCTGCCCCTTATACCAAAATGAAATATAAGATTGCCGATATTCTACTGAGATGGTTTTAGATGAACGGATGTTGTGTAAATAAAAAAAGCCTTCAGGATTTGAAGGCGTTTACATTTTTTATTTTTTACTTAGACGCTGTGTGGTGACTAATTTTTCTTTTTTGTCCAAAAACTGCATGAGATAAATACCTTTTGGCAAATCAACTATGCTTAGCATCTGTATTCCTTCAGTTTTGAAAGTTTTAATCTTTCTACCTGCCAGGTCAAAAACATTGATGCTGGTAATTGTATTTGTTTTGTCTTGAATATTAATGTAATCTGAAGCAGGATTTGGATAAACAGATACTTTAATATTTTCGTTATATGAAGCTGAACTACCAAAACCATCTGATGATGACTGTGAAAATGCACAGAACACCATAGAGAGTACAAGAAAAATACTAAGTAGAATTCGTTTCATACCACAAATTTACACAAGAGTACCGTAATAATCAAATTTGTTAAATGTTTTTATAAAAATTTTAACAAAAATATACTAAATAGGCATCTGTTTTCGTCATTGTCTATTTGACCACTCGCGCATGTTGGCTACAAATTCTGCAATCGTCTGCTGGCCAAGGTCACCTTCAGCTTGTTTACGAACCGATACTTTCCCTTCAGCAGCTTCTTTTTCACCTACAATAAGCATATAAGGTACACGCATTAGTTCGGCTTCGCGAATTTTTTTACCAATACTTTCTACCCGGTTGTCGATTTCTACTCTTATACCGGCTGATTTGAGCGACTGGAAAACATTTTTCGAAAAATCTGCTACTTTATCACTGATCGGTAATACTTTTACTTGTACCGGAGAAAGCCATACAGGGAATCTTCCTGCATAATGTTCAAGCAGGAATCCGATGAACCTTTCATGTGTACCAAGTGGCGCTCTGTGAATGATGAGTGGAGTGTCATGCGAATTATCGCTTGTCGTATAGCTGAGATTAAATCTTCTGCCTTGAGCGAAGTCAACCTGATTGGTAGCAAGTGTAAATTCGCGACCTATGGCGCTCCATATCTGAACGTCTATCTTTGGTCCGTAGAAAGCTCCTTCATCTGCTACTTCTACGAACGGAGTGCCTGTATCTTTCAATACCTGACGCACCATTTCTTCTGTTTCGAGCCAAAGTTCAGGTTCGTTGATGTATTTTTGGCCGAGTTTGGCAGGATCGTGCAATGACAGACGCATGACGTATTTTTCTATCCCGAATATCTTGAAATACTTCAGATACATATCATTGACGGCTCTGAATTCTTCAAAGAACTGTTCTTTAGTACAATAAATGTGTGCATCATTCATGTGTAGACATCGTACACGCATAAGGCCAAACAGCTCGCCACTTTGCTCATATCGGTAACAAGTGCCGTATTCTGCAAGTCGGAGTGGCAGGTCGCGGTAGGAGCGTGGCTCGGCGTCGAATATTTTGTGATGATGCGGACAGTTCATTGCCTTTAGGTAATATTTTGTACCATCCATTTCCATTGGTGGATACATACTGTCCTGATAATAAGGCAGGTGGCCACTTGTCAGGTACATGCTCTCTTTGGCAATGTGTGGTGTGACAACGCGTTTGTATCCGGCTGCCTCTTCTGTTTCTTTGGCCAGTTTTTCGAGTTCTTCGATGATGATGGTACCATTAGGCATCCAGAGCGGAAGGCCTGGCCCAACATCGTCATCAAATGTAAATATTCCGAGCTCTTTGCCGAGTTTGCGGTGGTCTCTTTTCTTTGCTTCCTCTAGCATGTGCAAGTACTCATCCATTTCCTGCTGGTTGGGGAATGTCACGCCATAAACTCTTGTCAGTACTTTATTTTTTTCGTCACCCTTCCAGTAGGCTCCCGATATATTGGTCAGTTTGATAGATTTGATAAGACCGGTGTGTGGGATGTGTGGCCCACGGCACAGATCGGTAAAATTGCCCTGAGTATAGAAGGTAATTTCTCCGTCTTCCAGATTTTCGAGCAAATCGAGTTTGTATTCATCACCTTTTTCGGTGAAATATGCTACGGCATCCGCTTTAGAAACCTCCTGTCGGGTATAAAGATTGTTCTGTTTGGCAAGTTCTGTCATTTTTTTCTCCAACTTGACCAAATCATCTTCAGTTATCTGAGCGTCACCAAGGTCCATATCGTAGTAAAAGCCCTTGTCAATAGGGGGGCCTACCCAAAATTTAACTCCCGGAAACATAGCCTCAACTGCTTCTGCCATCAGGTGTGCCGAAGAGTGCCAGAATGTTGATTTGCCGTCGGTATCATCCCAAGACAGTAGTTTGATGTTTGAATCTTCATATACAGGGCGGCTCATGTCCCAGATCTGACCATTGATGCTTGCAACCAGAATCCTTTTGGCAAGACCTTCACTGATTGATTTTGCGATGGACAAAGGTGTAGTACCTGTTTCGTACTGTCTGACATTGCCATCCGGAAAAGTAATGTTTATCATAAATTTGACTTAATCGGTTGAATGAAATATGGCTGCAAAGTTAATAAACTCTACATCAATCACGTGTTATACGCAATTTGAAAACGAGAGTTGTTGAATTTTATTAATTTTGACCAGCTTTATGAAATAAAAAATGTCAGGAAAATATCAATTTGAAACCACCGTACTTACATTGACTATAGCCGGGGTTTTAATAAAACTGCGCACTGTATTGCATCCTGAGACACTTTTTGACCAAATGCTTGAAAAAGGTAATAACCATGATGATGTGGTCAATGAACGGATACCTTACTGGGCAGAGTTATGGCCTGCTTCCATTGCAATGGCAGAATTTTTGCTCAACAACCGGCATTTATCAGAAGGAAAGCGATTGCTCGAAATCGGGTGTGGTCTTGGTCTTGCAGGCATTGGTGCAAATTTGTCAAATGCTCAAGTGACAATTTCAGATTATCTGCAAGAGGCGGTTGACTTAGCAAAAATCAACTGGCGGTTAAATTTTGACACGCCTCCCAACGTCAGGTTACTCGACTGGCATTTTCCACCTGATGGTGAAACATTTGAAATAATCATCGGTGCAGATGTTCTATATGACAAAATGAACCACAGTGCATTGAGTATATTTTTCGACAAAATGCTTGTTCCGGGTGGAATAATTATTCTTACTGACCCGAAAAGAAGTGCGACCGGCAGATTTTTCGAATTACCGAAAATGCAGGAATATCAGAATCAGCGGCATACAATAACTGTTACCAACAAGGGGGCAACATCCGAAATAGATATTTTTGTTCTTCAGAAAATTTGAGACGAATGCTCTCAAAATCAATTTTCCAGAAAAAGTTTCAGAATACCTGATGCTGCTTTGGAAATGACAGTTCCTGGTCCGAAAATACCTGCAACGCCTTTTTCAAAAAGATAGTCGTAATCCTGCTGAGGTATGACACCACCTACTACCACCAAAATATCTTCACGTCCGAGATTTTTCAGAGCTTCGATGGTTTCAGGTACGAGTGTTTTGTGCCCAGCGGCTAGTGAAGAAATGCCAAGGATATGGACATCATTTTCTACGGCTTGTCTGGCTGCTTCCTGCGGAGTCTGGAACAAAGGCCCAATGTCAACATCAAAGCCCAGGTCGGCAAATGCTGTAGCGATGACCTTTGCTCCGCGGTCGTGTCCGTCTTGACCGAGTTTGGCTACAAGTATTCTGGGTCTTCTTCCTTCTCTTTCTTCGAACTTCAAGACGAGTTCGTGGGCATTTTTGTATAGGTCGTTCATCTTTATTTCTTTAGCATAAATACCTGAAATGGCATGTGTGTGTGCTGTATATCTTTTAAACACAGATTCGAGTGCGTCTGATATTTCGCCGAGTGTTGCTCTTTCGCGTGCTGCATTTACTGCCAGTTCGAGCAGATTGCCATTGCCGGTTCGTGCTGCTTCGGTGAGTTTTTCAAGTGCTGCATGTACATGCTGCTGGTTGCGTTCCTGTTTTATTTGCGTAAGCCGTTTGATTTGATTTTGCCTTACAACAGTGTTATCAACTTCCAATATTTCGAAATTGCATTCTTCTGTAAGTGTAAAGATATTTACGCCTGTTATTTTATCCTGCGTTGAGTCTATACGGGCTTGTTTTTTGGCTGCTGATTCTTCGATGCGCATTTTGGGGACACCGGCTTCAATTGCCTTAGCCATACCGCCGAGGTCTTCTATTTCTTGTATCAATGTCTTGGCTTTTCTTATCAGTTCTTGGGTAAGGTATTCGACATAATATGAGCCGCCCCAAGGGTCGATAGCCTTACAGATGCCTGATTCGTGCTGCAGATATAACTGGGTTTCGCGTGCTATCCTTGCAGAGAAATCGGTCGGAAGGGCTATGGCTTCATCCAGGGCATTGGTATGCAGAGATTGAGTGCCACCAAAAATTGCCGCCATCGCTTCTATGGTGGTACGAGCAACATTGTTGAATGGGTCTTGTTCGGTAAGACTCCAGCCCGATGTCTGGCAATGCGTCCTGAGTGCAAGGCATTTTTCAGATTCAGGTTTAAAACTGTTTACAATCTCGGACCACAGTATTCTGGCTGCACGCATTTTTGCTATTTCCATAAAATGGTTCATACCTATACCCCAGAAAAAGGATAATCGGGGTGCGAAATCGTCAATTTTCATACCTGCTGCTATACCGGTTTTGATGTATTCGAGTCCGTCAGCAAGTGTATAAGCCAGCTCAATATCGGCAGTAGCGCCTGCTTCCTGCATGTGGTAGCCGCTGATGCTGATAGAGTTGAACTTAGGCATATTTTGAGAAGTGTAAGCAAATATATCCGCAATGATTTTCATAGACGGTGCCGGCGGATAAATGTACGTATTGCGCACCATGAATTCCTTCAGAATATCATTTTGAATGGTGCCGCTCAGTTGTTGAGGCTGTACACCTTGTTCTTCAGCGGCTACAATGTAGAATGCCAGAATAGGAATGACCGCCCCATTCATGGTCATACTCACCGACATCTCGTCGAGCGGTATGCCTGAGAACAAAATCTTCATATCTTCAACAGAATCAATGGCTACACCGGCTTTACCTACATCGCCTTTTACACGCGGATGGTCACTGTCATACCCACGATGTGTGGCGAGGTCGAATGCTACCGATAGGCCCTTCTGTCCGGCTGCGAGATTTTTTCTGTAAAATGCGTTGCTGTCTTCTGCGGTAGAAAAACCTGCATATTGTCTGATCGTCCAAGGGCGTTGGGTGTACATGCTGGCATAAGGCCCGCGCAAGTACGGAGCCTTTCCAGCACCATATTTTCCGGCAAGGTCTTGCTTATTGTTCGAAAAATCAACCGTTGGAGCTATTTCAATACCCTCAGCAGTCATTGCCGGCACCGGCATTTCATTTTCTTTCTTTAAAAAAGTGAATTTCCTGCTTAATTTTTCGTGAAAAACAGCCATTTAATTAAAAATTTTAGATAAAGTTACATCATTTTTCAGGCAATAGTAGTGGTAGAGTCTGAAAATTAATTCTGAAAATATTTAGGAGAGACTTATTTGAATCAATTTTTTCTGATGTTCAGTTGAAAATTTGTATCTTTGACAGGTGGCAGGCACTAAGACTTGTAGAATGTATATTTCAATAAATTTTAAACCATTCTGTAAGAAAATACATTTAAACATTTACAAAAACGCAAAGATTTGATAAGATACCGAAGGTTTATTCTTAACAACGGCCTCAGAGTAGTGCTGCATCAAGATTATACAACTCCACTGGCTGCTATCAATATATTATATAATGTAGGCTCCAAGGATGAAAACCCTGACAAAACCGGTTTTGCACACTTGTTTGAGCATCTGATGTTTGGTGGGTCTGTCAATATACGCGACTTTGATACGCCACTGCATCATGCAGGTGGCGAAAACAACGCATTCACCAATGGTGATATTACCAATTTCTATGATACAGTACCAGTAGAAAATCTAGAGACGGTTTTATGGCTTGAGTCGGATAGGATGATTTCGCTCGCGTTTAATCAAAAATCACTCAATGTTCAGAAAAAGGTTGTTGTTGAAGAATTTAAAGAAACTTGCCTCAATGAGCCATACGGCGATGCCTGGCATCATCTTTCGGACATGAACTATAAAAAACACCCGTACAGATGGCCAACAATCGGTCTCAAACCAGATCATATAGAAGGTGCAACTGCCCAAGATGTAAAAGATTTTTTCAGAAAATATTATTGTCCGGCAAATGCTATACTCGTACTGGCCGGTCCGTTCGAATATGAATATGCTTTGGCTCTTGTAAATAAATGGTTTGGCGACATTAAGCCTGGCAAAGCCAATCAGCGTAATCTGCCTGACGAAACAGAACAGATGAAGAAAGAAAGGCGTGTAGTATGCTCACATGTTCCGGCTACAAGCTTGTACATGACATTCCGGATGCCTGAACGAATGCACCCAGATTTTTATGCCATAGATCTGTTGTCTGATATTCTGGGAGATGGTACTTCATCCAGGTTGTACGACAGACTGCTTAAAAATCAAAAATTGTTCAGCTACATAGATGGCTATATTACAGGGTCTGTAGAACCAGGTGTGTTTGTTATTGAAGGTCGGCCGGCTGAAGGTGTTTCGGTAGAAGAGGCAGAAGATGCCATCTGGAAAGAATTGGAAATACTGAAATGTGAGCTCGTAGATGAAGACGAATTATTAAAGCTGAAGCGAAAACTCGAAACCTCCAATGCATTCTCTGAAACCAGTATCCTGAATATTGCCATTAACCTTGCTTACTACGAGATGCTCGACGAACCCGATTTGATTAATACTGAATTCGATTATTATAATGCAGTGACCGAACAGGATATCCGGAAAGTAGCTAGTGATATTCTACAAGAACACAGGTGCAATACACTTGTATATTTGCCTGAAGAAAAACAGCGTTAGTAAACATTTGTATTACTTTTATACCATTGTAAGCAAGACCGGATTCCAATTTAACGAAACAACATGACCAATCACGAATATACCAACGAGCTCATACATGAGAGCAGCCCTTATTTGCTCCAGCATGCACACAATCCTGTCAACTGGCATGCATGGAAACCCGAAACACTTGCTAAGGCAGTAGCCGAAGACAAACCAATACTTGTGAGCATCGGATACTCTACCTGTCATTGGTGTCATGTGATGGAACGCGAGTCATTCGAAGACCCATCCGTAGCAGCATTGATGAACGAACTGTTTATCAACATCAAGGTGGATCGGGAAGAACGACCGGATATAGACCATATATATATGGAGGCAGTACAGTTTATAACCGGTGCGGGTGGCTGGCCCTTGAATTGTTTTTTATTGCCCGATGGCAGGCCATTTTACGGCGGCACTTATTTTCCACCAGAAGAAAGATATGGCAGAGCTTCCTGGAGACAGGTATTGGTAAATATTGCGAAAGCCTATAAAGATCAGAAAAGTGCAGTAACCGAACAAGCGGATCGGCTGACAGGAGCTATTGCCGAAAATGAGAAACGATTTATTTCTGACAGCCGATTGATAAAAACAAACGACAATGCCGCCCAGGATTTACCTGATTTTTTCAAAAAAATTGACGAACAGTTTGATGCCACGTATGGCGGATTCGGTAGTGCGCCAAAATTTCCACAGACACAGACCATCGACCTTTTGCTTGCCACCCATTATTATCAGAAAAATGATGAGGCACTTGTTCAGGCATTATTTACTATAAAGAAAATGATACGCGGAGGTATTTACGATCAGCTTGGTGGAGGCTTTGCACGTTATGCAACCGATGCAGCCTGGCTAATACCGCATTTCGAAAAGATGCTTTATGATAACGCACTGCTTGTAAGGACAATGGCAGATGTGTATCGCATTACAAAAGATACAGAAATAGAACATTCTATACACGAAACCCTTGCATTCATCTGCAAAGAAATGACAGGTACTGAAGGAGGATTTTTTTCAGCCATTGATGCGGACTCAGAAGGAGTGGAAGGCAAATTTTATATCTGGAAAAAAGAAGAAATCGAAAATGTGTTAGGTGATGGTACCCAGCTTTTTTGTAAAATATACAACGTGACCAGATCAGGTAACTGGGAGGGCCACAATATTCTTAACCTGGCTGATTCTGTTAAAGAATATTGTGTCAAAAATAAGCTTGATTATCATCAGACAACAACGGATCTTGAAAGGCAGAAAAAAATATTGCTCAACAAGCGAAATGAAAGAGTCAGGCCTGGCACAGATGATAAAATCCTCTTAGGTTGGAATGCACTCATGTTGACCGCTTATGCTGAAGCCGGTATGGCACTTGGCAATAAGACCTACATTACAATTGCTGTAGAGCAGCACAAATATATTAAAGATATGTTCAGGCGTGATGATGGCGCTTTCAATCATACATATAAAGATGGCAAAGCGAAGATTGATGCCATGTTTGATGACTACGCTTTTTATATTGAAGCCCTTATTGCTTTATTTCATTCAACACAGGAAGTATCCTATCTGTATGAGGCAAGAGAATTGACGGAATATATGTTTGGAGAATTTTATGAAGAAGTGGACGGAATGTTTTACTTCACCGGTGCACATGCCGACAACATCGTGCGCAAGAAAGATTTCTTTGATAGTGCCACACCAAGTGGAAATGCCGTTCATTGTCGCAATCTCATGTATCTTGGTGTAATATTTGATTTGAAAAAATATAGCGATACGGCCGAAAGAATGCTGAACGCTATGGATGCGAGTGTAAGACTTTATCCTACATCATTTGCATACTGGGCTAAGAACAGGATGATACATCATTATGGTCTGGAGGAAGTAGTCACTTCAGGAAGGTACAAAGACCAATTTGTAGAACAAATCAATATGATATACAGTGCGGGTAGGATATTGATGAAGACCGGGATAGGGAGAGGCGATCTTATATTATTGTTAAATAAAGAAGAAACTGAAGAAAGCTTAATATATTTGTGCAAAGACTATAATTGTCAGAGACCCGTTCATAGTATTGAGGCATTTGTTGAAATGTTGAATAAATAAGATGAGAATTTTAAAAGTGTACATATTAATATTGTCAGGAATGTTGCTTTTGCCATCAATTGCAAGGTCGCAACAATCAACACAGTATTCTTTGTATCACTTAGACAAGCACCTTTTTAACCCGGCCTATGCAGGAGTGGAGCCTGAACTTACAGCAACTGCTATTGTCAGAAACCAATGGCTTGGAATAAATGGGAGTCCATTGTACCAGCAGTTATCATTGAATGCACCTTTAATAGCAGGAAACTCGGGTATAGGTCTTAATTTTGAAAATGACAATCTTGGTCTGGAACATAATATAAATGCATCCGTATCTTATTCGCACCGGTTTCGGTTTTCTGAAAATGGGTTTCTGGCGGCAGGTATAAGAGGAGTATGGTCAGGAAAATCTCTTGACGGTACAAAGATAACAACACCAGACGGAAAATACGAACCGGGTAGTAGTCCGGACCATAAAGATGGTTTATTACCTGTAGGAAAGAGCAGGGGGAATATATTTGGCATAGGTGCAGGTATTTTGCTAAGAGCCGGGAATTTCGAAGTTGGGGCCGGAGTTGACAACATAGTGCCGGGCGAATACAAATTCGAAGCGTTCCAAATCAAATACGATCCGACTTGGTATTTGAATGCAGGGTGGTTATTACCGGTATCCGATTTTTGGCAATTGAAGCTTGACGGTTTGGCTCGTACAGATGGTACACTCGTACAGACTGATGCAGTTGTTAAAATTTTGATGGGAAATAATATGTTTGCAGGGTCATCGTTCAGAGGATATAGTAATCGTACGATTGATGCAATCAGTGTATTTGCCGGAATAAGGGTAATGGAGAGTCTGACACTGGCTGCATCGTATGACTTAGGGTTATCCGATCTAAGAGATATACACAGTGGTAGTATCGAATTTGGGCTGAGATATAGCTATGGCAACAAAATTTTTAGGGAAAAACTACCTGTGGTAATTTATAATCCAAGATATTAAAATTTTCTTTAGGGTAGTTAAAAAAATGTCATACAGAATAAAAATTTATTTTTTTTAATTTTAAAAAATTTTATTTTGATTTTAAAAAACATAAATGTTAAAATTTGAGAAAGTTAACGGGGGTAGTGGTAATTTTTTTTTGCAAAAACAATTAATACAATTATCTTTACGGTCGCTTTACTATATTAACTAATTAGTTGGAAAAAAATCAGGGTTGTAAACAATGAAAAAACATTTAAGACTTTTGCCTTTTTTAACGCTTTTGTTGATTCTGTCGTCGTGTGGCAGAAAAGAGAACGGGCAGCTAATCGGAGTTCTTGACAGGCCAACTTGGAAGAACATCAATCCTTATGGCATGGTGTACATACCATCCGGTACATTCACACTTGGTCAGAGTGATGAAGATGTAAGACGCACTTACATGCAGCGCCAGAAGGCTGTGTCTATCCAGGGTTTTTACATGGATGATACAGAAATCACAAACAACGAATATCGTCAGTTTGTAAACTGGGTGTCAGATTCAATAGCTCACACCATGATGGACCACATGACTGAAGATGATCAGGGTAATCAGACAATTGACTGGGAGCAGCAACTTGATTGGACTGACGAAACACTCAATGATTTATATTATCAGGGAGATGATAAATTTGCCGGTAAGAAAGAGATTAACACCAGCAAACTGGTTTATGCTTATGAGTGGTACGATTGGCAAGCTGCAGCACACGACCATGGCAAGTCGCCTCGTAACAAATTTATCAAAAGAGAAAAGATCAAGATTTATCCAGATACGATGGTATGGATAAGAGATTTTGCTTACTCTTATAATGAGCCATTCACACGTAATTATTTCTGGCATCCGGCATTTGACGATTATCCGGTAGTAGGTGTTAACTGGCACATGGCCAATGCATTTTGTTATTGGAGAACCAAACTCTGGAATTCTTACCGTGCTTCCAAGAAAGGCGAAGTTAACTCAGAGGACTTCCGACTTCCTACAGAATATGAATGGGAATACGCAGCCAGAGGTGGCCGTGCAGAAGCACCATATCCTTGGGGTGCATATTATACAAGAAATGCAAAAGGTTGTTTGCTTGCCAACTTCAAGCCAGGCAGAGGAAATTACCCTGAAGATGGTGGTTTGTACACAGTAAAGGCGGATGCATACTTCCCGAATGACTACGGACTCCGAAATATGGCAGGTAACGTAGCAGAGTGGACCATCACAGCATTCTCAGAAAACGGTCAGTCATTCATTCATGATCTTAATCCTGATATCAGATATGATGCTAAAGCGGATGATCCGATAGCTAATAAGAGAAAAGTAATCAGAGGTGGATCTTGGAAGGATGTAGCGCATTTCATCCAGACTAGTACACGTCATTACGAGTTTCAGGATACAACCAAGTCTTACATAGGGTTCCGTTGTGCACTTACATTCTTGGGAAGATCTATCAATGATTTTTAATTTTAGATAAGAGATTAAAATTTTGTCGGCAGGGAGTTATAAAAATTTACTCTTTCATACGGCATTTTATTATTTGCTCATTTGGAATAAACAATATTAATTAACCAATTTTTAAATCACATTTGGTATGAGTATGGGTTTTGTTAAAACAGCAGGTTTTAAGTATTTGAAAAATTTTATTATCGGGGTTGGTGCTGCGATAGTATTGATAGGTGCACTTTTCAAGCTAGAGAGTTGGCCTTATGCATCTGAAATGCTTATCACTGGTCTATCAGTAGAAGCTTTTATCTTCTTGTTTCTTGGTATTATCGGTCCTGAGAAGGATTATTACTGGGAAAAGCTTTATCCGGGTCTTGATGATTATCATTCGCACATTTCATCCATCACACAGGGCGAAAAGCCGGCTGCAGCTGTTCCGCAATTAAACGGTCAAGTTGTAGAAAACAAACTTGGTGGAATGTTGGATGAACTACAGTCAATGTCAAAAAGCCTTGGTTCACTAAAAGCACTTCAGGAAGCTGACTTCAGCGGTACAGCTGATCAGGTGAAAGCTATGGGTAATTTTTATGCTAAATTGAATGGTGCAATGTCAGAACTTGCACAATCAGTTGAAGATACAAAAGCATATAAAGATAACCTTACTGCATTGAACAAGAACTTAGGTTCATTGAATTCAGTTTATGGTGGAATGTTGAATGCTATGTCAAATATTGGCAAAAGCTAAATCAATACCAACCAGTATTTAAGACAAAAGATTTAATAATCGTTAAAAAGACAATAAACTATGTCAATACCTAAAGAGCCCAGGCAGCTGATGATTAACCTCATGTATCTGGTGCTGACAGCGCTACTGGCGTTGAATGTCTCTGCCGAAGTAATGAATGCTTTCTTTAGTTTGAACAAAGGTTTGGAGAACAGTAACAAAATCGTAGATAATACTAATATTACGATTAAGAATAGTATCGACAAGCAAGCTGATGCAAACAAAAAAGAAGTGAACATCAAATTCAAGAATAGCGCTGATGCAATGTTAAGTGAATTGAAAGATTTCACTGCATACGTGGATGGTATAAAGAAAACGGTATTTGATGCTGCAGGAGGTCCTTCAAAGGATAATCCTACTATACCTGTAAATATTAAAGACAAAGATATCCCTACAAGACTATTAGTATATGATAATGCTAAGAAAAAAGACGGTATGGGTGTCGAGTTGGAGAAAAAAATTAAAGAGTTCAGAGATAAGCTTATCAAATATGCTGATGGCGACCAGGGAACCATTAAGTCAATCTCTTTGGACACTGAAGAAGTGCCAAAAGGAAGTGACAAGAAGAACTGGGCTGATTTCAGATTCCGCCAGATGCCGGTAGCTGCTGTTTTCCCTATCCTTACTAAGATTCAATCTGATGCTAAAACATCTTCTGCTGCAGTATTGAACTATATCAATGGTAAAGTAGCAGGTGAAGACTTAAAGTTTGATAACTTTAAAGTAGCCATTGCACCTAAAACAGGTTATGTTGTAAGAGGTGATAAGTTTGAGGCTGATGTTTATCTTGCAGCATACAGTTCGAACCCCGGTCAAGGTGTTTCTATCAGTGTGAATGGTGCTAACCTCGGAATGAAGGACGGTGTTGCTAAATATACATCTACACCAGGTAGTATCGGAAAACAAACTGTGCGCGCAACAGCAACCATCAAAAACCCGCTAACCGGTGAGGTGAAACGTGTTGATGGTACTTTTGACTATGAAGTAGGTGAAAGATCTGTAGCAGTATCTGCTGATAAGATGAACGTTTTCTATATTGCTGTTGATAATCCGGTGTCAGTTTCTGCTGCTGGTGTAAGCTCTAATAAACTAAATGTTGGTGTTAGTGGTGAAGGTGGTGGTTCAATCACTAAGGCAGGTTCTACCAATTATATTGTAAGAGTATCACGACCGACAAAACCGGGTGAGTTTTGCTATATCACAGCAAATGCTGACGGACTTTCAGACAAAAAACCTTTCCGTGTTAAGCGTATTCCAGACCCGGTTGCACGTTTGTCAAACAAAGCTAACGGAGCGATGGGTACAGGTGAGTTTAAGGCACAGGGTGGTTTAGGTGCATTCCTCGATAATTTTGACTTTGATGCAAAATGTGCTATTGTTGGTTTTACCCTTGTAAGAGTACCTAAGAGACAGGATGCTGTACGTGAAGCCAATGACGGTGCACGTTATAATGGCAAATGTCGTGGACTTATCGATCAGGCAAAACCTGGTGATACTTACTATTTTGAAGACGTTAAGGCCAAATGCCCAGGTGACAATGCCGGACGTCCTATTAACCCACTAGTTTTTACTATTAAATAAAAGAATTCTAAAATGAAATTCCAGTTGAAATTATTTCTTTTTATTGCTTGTCTGGGGGGGGCTTCTGTGTCATACGCTCAGGTACCTGAAACTATCAAGACAGAGTCAAGTGAACCAGGCGAAACTCCTTTGGATGACGTAGTAGAAAGAACCATTAATGTCGAAAAGAGAGTCTTGAAATATGACAACCCACGCGAAGTTGATTTGATGTGGGAAAAAAGAGTGTGGAGAGTAATTGATTTGCGCGAGAAAATGAATTTTCCTTTCACATATCCCGAAGAAACTTTTGCAGGTATCTTGTTGAATGGCGCAAAAGAAGGTAAAATTCGGGTCTATAGTACAAAGGACGATAAATTTACTGATCCTCTCACAGCAGCTAACCTTGAATCAAAGTTGGTGAAGATTGATACTATCCCGACTGTTGACCCTGAGACTTATGAAGAAACCATCCAGATAGTTAAAAATGAAATTAACGAGAATGACTTCAAAAGAATCCGCGTAAAGGAAATGTGGTATTTTGATTCTGAAACTTCAACAATGAAGGTTCGAATTCTTGGTTTGGCTGCCATTCGCGATGTGTTTGATGATAACGGTAATTTTAAATACGAAGAACCTATGTTCTGGATTTATTATCCACACATTAGAGAGGAGCTTGCAAAGCACCGTGTATTTATGGAAGGCAATGATGCATCTCCATTGACATGGGAGGATTTCATGGAAATGAGATTTTTCTCCAGTTATGTTTACAAGGAATCAAACGTTAAAGATAATCGTCTTAGCGATTACTTGAGTGGAGTTGATCTGCTTATGGAAGGTGAGCGTATTAAGGCCGATATTTTCAACTGGGAACACGATCTTTGGCAATATTAATCTTGAATTAATATGTACGATATATTAAACGGTGGCAGAAATTGTTCTGCCACCGTTTTCTTTTTATTGTTAACTAAGTCTTTTATCACCTTGTGTCTAATACATATATTCATAAGCAGAATGATATTGCCCTGCATCGTTTACATGATCGATTAGCGTTGAATAGAATTTGTCTCCGCTGAGTGTGGCACTATCTCCGATGATGGCCAGATGTAACTTTGCTCTTGTCATGGCAACATTCATTCTTCTATAATCTTTCAAAAAACCTATTTCTCCCTTTACATTGGATCGTACCAGACTGATGATGACGATATCACTTTCCTGCCCTTGGTAGCCATCTATACTGCTGACTCTTATATTTAAATTATACAGAGTTTCATCTTCCTGTATCCGATCATTGATGTACCTTACCTGTGCTCTGTACGGAGTAATGACGACAATATTTTTCTCCTTGAGTTCGAGATGCTCCGATATTAGGCGGAGCAGATGTTCGCGGAGTATGAAGTATTCACCTTCGTTGTATTTGCTGAGATACATGTCTTTGGATGTTTCTTCAGGCATTTGTTCTTCAAAACCGGTACCAGCTGTATCGATGAATATTACGGCTTTGAAGGTCTGATTTTGAGTTTTTGATTGAATTTCCAAAGCAGTTTGTAATTTTCCTTTATAAAAATACACGTTTGAAAATGTCATGATATCATTGTGCATTCGGTATTGAGTATCGAGAAGGTAAGAAGGATAATTCAAACTTATACTCTTTTCGAGTAATGAAATATCAAGACCTGCTTTTGCCGCCTTAGTCGATTTCACTGTCGGAGGAAGTTGTAGTGGGTCACCCGCCATAACTATTCTGTCAGCTTTTAACATCGTTATCCAGGCTGCGGGCTCCAGTGCCTGCGATGCTTCGTCCAAAAAAATTGTCGAATATTTTCTGCCTGATAGTTCATCATTGTTGCAAGATGTAAGTGTCGTAGCTATTACCTGTGCCGAATCGAGAATGCTTTCTGTTATTCTCTCTTCCAGATCTTTTGCCCACGCTTCCAGGTCTTTTGCTTCTTTTCTTAGCCGGGTTCGTTCTTCTTTTTCTGTATGTGTAAAATGTCTTTTATATTTGGATGCTTCACTACGTACAGCAGCTGCTTCAATCCTGATTTTTTTGATATTTGGAAATTCACGATGTGACTCTACCATTCCGTCAAGTGTGTGTGCGAGTAAAGTTTCGTCAATGCGTGAGATGTTCCCAATTCGTACGGTTTTTACTCCTGCCTGCACAAGTCGTTCGACCAATAGATCGACAGCCACATTGCTGGGTGCCGTTACAAGTACTTGCTTTTCTGTTTCTACGGTCTTTTTGATAATCTGTACCAGCGTTGTCGTTTTTCCGGTGCCCGGAGGGCCGTGAATGATGGCCAAATCCTTACTTTGCATGACGTGCTGTAAGGCTTGGTTCTGACTTTCATTTAATATTGGAATCGTGAACGGATATGTTTCATGCGAAAAGATTGGTGGCTGCAGACCTGCGAATATTTTTTTGAATTCTCGTACACGTGGTTCTTTTGAGTTAATGACTTCTTCGAGTGCGTTCTCCATCAGGCGGTAGGTACGTTCGTCGAACTCTGCCTGCACGGCCAGAGGTGGTTTGTTGAGCCATTCCGGCAATTCACGTGCATTGGATATGAGTTTCATGGTATTTTTGCCTACAGAATATACGGTGGCCTTCATCTGATTGTCTTCATCATTTGTGCCTTCTGAGTAAAATATTACAGGTCGCCCTGGTTGCAACTGATGGTTTGGTGATGTGACAGATTTGTGCTCAACCGTTATAGAAATACGACCACCCATCGTAAAACCCGTTTTGGTAACTACCACCGGACGCCATAGGTAGCCCGCCTCAATTTTTTGTTTTACGTTGAGCGTAGCAAGCTGATTCTTATGAAAAGTAAAATCTTCTTCCTTCTCGAGTTTGAGTAATCTCTGTAGTTCTATATATTGTTTGTTTATTTCTTCGAGTTCCACAAGTTCTGTATTTTATGAAATATATTGGCTTCGTATAACAGCATGCCCATTACGATCAGATATTCTGCTATAACTATCCATAGATTTTCTGCAAAGGTATCCGCATTGTAGTTGAAATATGTAAAAAATATCAGCCCGCTCCAGACAAAAGGAAATCTGTAACGGGTAAATATGCCTGTGAATAACATTAAACTCAAGTACCAAGGATGCACAGTAGTTGAAAAAATAATATAAATGAATATTAGCCAAAACATTCTATACAACAATTCTTTATTGTCCGATTTTTTATAGGAATACAGTATGATGATTGAGAAAGAAATAGCACTCAGCAGTGGACCGATGAATCGTATCTGATTGTAGCCACGCAGTTTGAAACCTGCCCACCTTAGCCAATAGTATATTCCGGCATTGAATTCAAAATTCCTGAAATATAGGTCGAGACTGTTGAAGATGCTCGTGTTTTGTATAACAGGTAGGCTTAGCATTGCTGTGAAAATTCCTAGTAGAAGGATGAATTTTAATTTCCTGCGGCGAATTTCACCAAAAAACAACAGAGGGAAAAATATAGCTGTAAGCATTTTGGAAGCTACCGATAATGCAAATGTCAGTGCAGAAAGGAATTTATTTCCATTCAAATAGTAGAATATACCGGCTGCAAGAAAAGCTGTCATGGCTCCTTCAAAATGTGCATTACCACATATTTCTATAACTATCAGTGGATTTAGAGCATACCAAAAGATTTTCTCAGGTGCTATGCTTAGCTTTTTGAGCAATCTGACAGAAAAGTACATTGTGGCACATTCGCAGAAAAACAAAAAAGCCTTGATGAGAATAGTGTTGAGCATTATGTTGTCACCTGCGAGGTAACTGCTTACATAAAATACCGACTGGCACACCAATGGATAAACGCTGAAATATTCCGGTGAATTGAGCCTGTTGAACAATTGTTGATCCACTACAGTAAGTTTAACCGACTCCATCAGCCGGGCAGGTGTAGCCTCAAAAGGGTTAATGCCCTGAACGAGCAACCTACCGTCCCAGATGAAGCGGTAAATATCGTCAGACAACTTCGGAAAGGCAAAAATGAGCACAAACCTGACTGCAATTGCTGAAAGCAAAACGGTATTGAGCCGAAGTGTGCTTTTTACGGCTAGGTACCAGTAGCAACCAAATGATAGCATCCAAAGACTGAACAACTGAATATGCTGGTGCCTTTCTACTGCAAAACCAGCATAAATGATGGTGGCCGACCAAAGTGCGAGCAATATCACTTCACGGGCATCATTGCCTGAATGGCTTAGTGCCTTTATTTCTGGACGTGCTTCCATGAAAGTGTAGCTATAGAGAAAAATCCTACGAACAACAATACTTGTACACCAAGAAAACTGATGTTGCCGTACAAAATACCTGCTGTGCCTGCAATTACAAAATACAAAGCCATAAAGTATTCCATCCGGGTAGAGAAGGACATTTTATTTGATCTGTAGGTTGTGTATTTTAACTTATCAGTTTTACCGACAATATTATACTTTGGTGTACGAATAAAGGCTGATTTCCTGCCACGAAATCCGTCAAGAACAGCAATGGCATTGTGTAATGACATGCCAAGTGACAAAGACAGCAACAACGGAAACAAAACTACAAATACCAAGACATCTTTAAAGCTAAAGGTTTTCCTGACAGCCGGATTAAAATTGCCTACAAGATAGACCGGAAAAATCAAAGCCCAACCCACCATGAATACGGATGCCCATTGTAGTTTATATCCTGTTTGGTCCAGCAGGAAAATGGCCGGAAACGAAAGTAATGCCGTAAGAAAAACCAGCAAAAACACTGAACTTGACAACAGATAAGCTGTGGTAAACATCTTTTTTGTAAACGGGAGGTCAGACTTGAAGACAGCGGGTAATAGTTTTCTTGCACATTCCGCACCGCCTTTCATCCATCTGTACTGTTGCGATTTGAAGCCGTTCATTTCTACGGGCAGTTCGGACGGTGTGCCTGTTTCTTCGATATATTTAATTTTCCAGCCTTTTAGTTGTGTCCGGATACTCAAGTCGAGGTCTTCAGTAAGTGTGTCGGCACTCCAGCCACCTGCATCCTCGATGGCCTTTCTGCGCCAGATGCCTCCTGTACCATTAAACTGAAGATAAAGGCCGGCATACATCCTGGCTGTCTGTTCTATCGAGAAATGTACGTTAAGTGGTAATGCCTGAAGCCTGGTGATTAGGCTGTAATCACGATTGATGTATTCCCAGCGGGTCTGCACAACAGCATACCTTTCATCCTGAAAGAAGTAAGGAATACATTTCAATATAAAGTCTTCATCGGGCAGAAAATCGGCATCGAAAATGGCTATGAACGCTCCTTTTGCTGTAGTAAGACCGTTTTTGAGTGCACCTGCCTTGTAGCCGGTACGGTCTGTACGGTGTATCAGTTCAATGTCGATTCCCCGGGTGCGGTAATATTCCACTTTTGCCGATGAGTATGTGAGCGTTTCATCTGTAGAATCATCTAATATCTGTATTTGTAAAAGTCTGGCAGGGTAGTTTATCTTTACAATATTGTCTATTAGGCGTTCTACAACATACTGCTCATTGAACACCGGCAGCTGGATGGTGACAAATGGTAAATCCGCCTCAGTTAAGGTGTTCATTCCTTTTGTATAAGGATTTTTGAAGCGATAAATTAAATACAGAACCATAAAATATGCCTGAATGAGGCAATAGACTGTTATTAGGAAAAGGCATGTTACATAAATATAAAGAAATATGATGGCTGCTACTTGCATGTTCTTAGTTGTTTAGCCAGAGTTTCCCGATTGTCCACAATATTTTATATCCGGCACTTATGCTGCCCTTTATGGTGCCAGACACCTTGCTTGTGCCTATACGTTTACGGTAATTAACCGCTATTTCTGTTGTCTTTAGTTTGTGTTTGGCAGCTTTTACCTGCATTTCCACTGTCCAGCCAAAATTTCGGTCAGCCATCTTGAGTGCAAGTAGTGAAGGATAGCGAATTGCCCGATAGGGCCCCAAATCAGTAAAACGATATCCGTACAACCACCTGATGAGTGTGGTCGAAAGCCAGTTGCCGAATACCTGTGGTGTGGTCATCGAGCCTCTTTCTCGTCTGCCAAGTGCTCTTGACCCGATCACCATTTCCATGCCATCATCCAAGATTGGTTTTACGAGCTCATACATTTCTTCACCATAGTCTGAATAATCGCCGTCCATAAAGACAAGGATGTCCGGTTTTTCATCAGACGGCAGTGCTTCGATGTACGCCATACCCCGCAGGCAGGCATTGCCATACCCGGGCGATGGTTCGTCTGCTACAATCGCTCCTGCAGTAGAGGCAACCACGGCTGTAGCATCACTGCTGTTGTTATTGCACACGATGATGTTTCGTACCAGATCTTTCGGAATGTCCCTGATGACCTTAGCTATGGAAAGCTCTTCGTTATATGCCGGTATGATGACGTCAATAATCGCTCTTGCCATAGATACAAAAGTAATTCTTTTTTACTTAGCAATATGTATGTTTTAATAGTAGGTTACAGCGCATATCGCTCACCAACTGCAAGCGGCCTGAAATTTTGTGAGAAACTGCCTCTTGATTTCGATTCGGCCACCATTCGCAATGGTTCACCCAGGGGTTCGTCCGATAAGTCGTAGGTGCCGTAGTGCATCGGTATGAAATTCTTGCCGTTCAGCATTTTAAAGGCAAGGATGGCTTCTTTCGGGTTGAGGTGTAGGCCTCGCATCATAAATGCCGGTTTGTAACTGCCTATTGGTATGATACAATGGTCTATCTGCTTTGTCAGAAAGCGTATTTTGTCGAAATGCTGCCCGAATGCCGTATCTCCGGCGAAAAAAATACTCGTTTTGTCAGATTCTATAAGGAAGCTCCCCCACAATTGTTGATCAAGATCAAACATATATCTTCGGTTCCAGTGTTGGGCAGGCAGATAAACTATGCGCAATGATCCAGTATTGCTGAATATCTGATACCAGCCTGCTTCTTCGGTCTGAGCATGCCACGCTTTAGGCAAGAGTCCGGAAGTGCCAAGTCCGGCAAGTATCCTGACTCCCGGATTATTCTTTACCAGTATCTTGAGAGTTGGCAGGTCGAGGTGGTCGCGGTGTGCATGCGACAGCAGAATGAAGTCAAGCCTGGTTATTTCTTCAGTTTTGAAAGGCAGTCCGACTTTTCTTTTTTTGAATGGTAGATTTCGCAAACAAGGATCGGTGATGATGGTAGTACCTTGTAGTCGGATGAGGAACGTCGCATGCCCAAGCCACAATAGTTGATTGTCCGTTTGATGGAAGAACTCATTGCCCTTTATAAGCGGAAGACGGTATTCGTCCCTGCGTTTTTCACTTCGTTGTTCATTGAAAGAAAACATCCACTTGAAGAAAGTCTTCCAAGAAGGCATCACCCTCGATTCGTCGCTTATGTAACGGCCTTTGTAATAAGTGTTTCCCGGATATTCTGGTAATATCGTAGCCAGAGCAGGGTTGTTTTTCAACTGATAGTGCTTCACAGTAGTTGTATTCTGGTGCAAAGATTTTCCTTTTTTTAATTAATTCATACTTTATCGGATGATAGTTTTGTATTATCGGCCCGATTCTTTCTAAAATGCAATGATGGATTCTTTGCCTATACCAATGTGCGGTTCGATCTGTCTGTTTTCAGAATGCAAAAAAGGCCATCCGCTAACGGACAGCCTTCAAAAATTGAGCAAAAAACAGTTCTTATAATGTATCTTGTGGTTCAGCCGTATCTTCGTGCTGTCCTTCAGATTCTTCGGTATTTTCTTTAGGGCTCGTGTTTACAAATCCGGCCTTGCCCATTCTCCATATTTTTCCGGAATATTCATAGCTCGATTCCTGTTCAGGATCTTTTTCTATCTTATAGACAAAGTTCTCAGTTCTTGATGTTACCTTCAGATATTTTCCTTCAGGTACATATACATTCACTCTTACCTCCTGGTCTCGCCATACTTTTCCTTGAATGATCTCGAAGTAGCCCGGGAATATAAGCCTCGAGCCATCTTGACCGATAGGGTACAGGATAGAGTTGGCGAGCGACTCTGCTTCCTGTGTGCTACCGCCATTCGACTCAAGGTTTACTTTCCAGTAAATGTTCTGGTCGTCCGATTTCAGCACTCGTATATGTATGTTGTCGGAGTAAAACTTCCCGTTCTTGGTACGGAGCTCTCCTAACTGAATGTTGTCAAAATCGCCCGAATCAAAAGTTTCATTTTCGTTGATGTCTATCACCAGTGTGTCAGGCATTGTAGCTGCAAAGTATTCATTCGCTTTGCTTACCTCAGCATGGCTCTTGAATGACCGGGCAAAATTGACACTCGAAAATATCCCAAGCAAAAAAAACAGCATCCATGCAAAGCCAAGACCTTTGAGCAAACCCGAAGGCGTCTTTACCTGAAAGAAAGTCTTCAGACCTAATACTATCAGCGCTACTGCAGGTATCAGAAACACCAGAATCAACGATGTGACAAACAGCCAATGCTTGCTGAACATTCCCGGTCCGAACATCAGGCTCGAATAATCATGCAGCAAAAATCCCGAAGTAAGCAGTGCTATCCCCGCCGTTGCTATGGCAAACATACATATCAACCCAATGAGTATGATAAAACCTTTTATTATCTTAGGGATGATGTACTGCAGTGCCTCTACCAGTTCACCAACAAAATTGGTGATACCCGAGAACGCATACGGTTCATTTGCGTTCAGATTATTTTTTTTTTTGCCACTGAACTCCCGACCTATGTCGTTGATTCTTTGCCCGAAGTGGTTGAAGCTATCCTCAACCTCCTTTGCTATATTGTTGATGTTGATCGGTTCGCCCTTCATTGACAGGCGGTCAGCTGATGTCACAGCCTTAGGTATCAGTATCCACAATATCATATAAAACAAGAAGCCCGTGCCTGCTACAAAGAACAACAACAAGAAAATGATTCTTAACCAGATCGGGTCATTGATACCGAAGTACGACGACAGACCAGCACACACACCACCGAGTATCTTCTCGTCAGGGTCGCGGAATATCCTCCTGCCGGTCTTTATACCACCAATGCGTTGGCCGGTATTAAAGTTGGCTTGAGTGCCTGCAGTATCCACACCAAAATCTTCAAGCGAGCCCATCGTGTGTATCGCATAGTCAACATCTGCAGTCGAAATGATGCTCCTGCCCCTCAGATTGTCCGCAAACAACTCACCCATACGGCTCTCTATGTCGTTGGTTATCTCCTCGTAGCCTTCCGAGTTCTTGAAGTAATCGTGTATCGAAGTCAGGTAATAGTCGAGTTTGGCATAAGCATCTTCATCAATGACGAATGCTCTTCCTCCCAGATTGATGTTTATCGTTTTATTCATGATTTGGTCTTGTTTTGAATGGTTTGGTTAACAGATTGAACGAGTGACGCCCATGATTCTTTCAGCGAGTCATAAAATTCGCTTCCTTTATCGGTCAGTGTATAGTACTTGCGTGGTGGCCCCGATGACGATTCCTGCCATGAGTAGTCCAGATACCCCGAGTTCTTCAACCGGGTGAGCAATGGGTACAAGGTGCCTTCCACTACTATCAACTCACTCTCCTTGAGACGGTTGATGATGTCAGAAGGGTAGGCCGCTTCTCTTGACAATATAGCCAGTATCACGAGTTCCAGTACTCCTTTCCGCATTTGTGATTGTGCATTTTCCAAGGCTTTTGTTTTTAGTTAATGAATAATTGATGATGCAAAGATAATTCATCGCCAAGTATTATGCAATACATAGAACTAATTATATTTAAGTACATGGCATAAAATGGATGTATGTAATGGATGATATCGACGAATGTACGTTTTTCATCGACGAAATTGCCGGATTTGTTTCCCTGAATATAATCGAATAATGAATGTGCAGGCGTATTTTTTCATCTATCTGTTTTCATTTGGGTGTGCCCCTGTCGGGTCGGGCTATCCGCCTTACTTTGTGCCGGCTTCTATCCCTCACCTTTACTTTGCATTTGAGATTAAATTCTTAACTTTAACAAAGGGAAAGCAGAAGTGAACTATATCCCTCAC
>JAIBCG010000018.1 GCA_019694295.1 Saprospiraceae bacterium | reverse complement strand
AAATCATTTGATAATACTATCAACCGTACAAATTTAGCTTTATCAACCGATGTGGCGATTTCGAATTCGTCAAGCTGTTTTACACCATCTCCGTTGTAGTCGTTGTATTCGTACTGTCCGAGTCCGGAGCTTACTTCCTGGTAGTAATAGTCGATTTTTTGTTCTTGACCAGACCCAATTTCATAACTCAGCAGATTGCTCATGCTACCATCTTTGGTGCGAATACTGTGTTGGAATCTACCTAAATAACTCTCTGCCTTTTTAAGGTTTGTTTTGACCGACGTTACATTCAGTATGCGGTATTGTGCAATAAGCTGTACGGTCTGGTTTTTTTTGATTTTAAAATTATTCTCAAGACCGAACTGGTCAGCAACACTCAGCATCTTAAACTCGTTTTTGACCGGTAGGTCATCGATTCTTCTAGAAAAATTAAAGCTTGAGTTCAGTTTTGATACTGGTTTGTAACTTACACCTGCTCCCATGTTGATATACCTGAAACTCGTGACCAGCAATGTGTCGGCTTGCAATGATCTCCGTTCGTTTGATTCGCCATCAGCAAATATTTTTAATGTGAGGTCCTGGGTACTTAATAGTGTCTTTGACAATTCATATTTCGGCCTGAGGAACCAGGATTTTTCCTGATTGCCCGAAGTAAGCAAATAGCTAGATTCAAGTATGGAAGTCCAAGTTTTTTTTACGTATCTATTACTAAAATCGTGTTTGTTGGCCTTAAATAAATTAGATTGTGAAAAACTATTGTACGTGTACTTCAGCGAGAAGGTATTTGATTTTGTAAGTTGAATGCCGGCATTGATCCACCATTCGTCCACATTTAGTGGCTTGTAGTTATAATCTCGGTTAAATTCTGCATTTCTGTACGGGTTAAGTGGCGAAAAATTCTTGTTCACGAATTCGGTTTCTGCATAAGACTTTACACCAAGCATGTTTCCTTTTTTGCCTATAGAATCCTGTCGTGTTAAAGAAAATTTAGTCCCAAATCCGTTATCGTCACTATTGTCATTGTCCGAGAAACGATTCTTATCAAGCCTGGTATAAGCAAGTTCGCCATTCACTAGCATTTTTTTGAAGATCGGTGTAGCAATCGAAACAGTTGCCATCTGTTGAAGGGTAGGGGCAATCAGCTTTCTTACCGGAGAATAGTTACCGTTTTTTGTACCATTCGTATTGGGTGCCACCCATTTATATACACGCCCGTTGACCCCTTTTTCGGTATCGAGAATATAGTCTCCGTTGCCATTACCTACAAATGCAAAACTTGCTGTGTACTTTGCATTTGGGTTATTGGGCGAATAAACCAGTACAGAAGTGAAACCAAGTGTATCCGTAAGTCGGTACTTGACAGGGTCGGCATTTGATGTGTCAATGGATGCTACTATTGCAAGGCTTGTATTGTCACCTGCCTGTGACAATGCTGTTTTTTCGAGCGTTGTAAGAGGTGTTTGTGAAGAATTTTTATGATCTTGCTCTGTGTAGAGATTAACACTTACAGTCGATTTGTTAATTTTGACCGTTTCAGAAATCGTTGCAATAGAACGTACATAGTTTTGTACAACATATTCAAATTCAACTATTATTCGGCTGTCTTTGGTGATCATTCTTCTTGGTGTGAATGTTATATCGCCACGGTTATAATCAATCGTATAATCATCCTGCAAGCCACGCTGCATGACCATTCCATCTACGAACACTTTTTCGGTACCGCTCAGGATGATGATGAAACTTTCGCCTCCCGAGCCATTGAGCTTGTATGGGCCTTGATTGCCTTCGATACCATTGATGACCATCCTTGAAAATTTGCCCCGGCTGATGGCAAAGCTCGCCTTTGAGTTAAGTGTTTTATTTCCTGACTTTGTTGTATTGCTGATGGTGGCGCCTCTGAGTTTTTTAAAATATTTCATAAAATATCCTTCGGGTGCATTGATCTCGTAGTCACCTGCCAGCAAGGAAGAATTCCTGCGTTTTACTTGTATATAGATTTTATCAAATTCTTGAATCTGCCTGGTTGCCCCGTCAGGCTGGATCGGGATGTTGTTGTCGGTTACTACTGCAGCTATTTCGGTTTCGTCATCAATTTTTCCACTGAACTGCAGATTGAGGGTAGAGTTTAGGCTGAGATCCTGATTATTTCCTGCAAGTATTGAACGGCTTATACTTCCACGATAATTGAGATTGCCAAAGCCGGTGTCGGTTTTTTTGTCTTCAGAAAATTGATATGCCAGAAATGGATTTTCCTTTTGGTTGGATATTTCACTCGTATCCACGAGTCTCAATGGCCTGAATACGGCAAGGTCAAACTGCCTGTAACGGACTATGTAAGCCGTATCATGTTCAAGACTTTTGCCCGGGAATATTTTAATTTCTTTGCCATCAACAAGGAAGTCTGATATTTCTAGTTTCGTACCGGAAGGAGTACAGCTAATGTCAATGCTGTTGGGAAAAAATGGCAGACTATCCGACACTATAGTGTTGCCGGTTTGCGATATTTTAACAGTTACCTGCTTCAGATTCTGGGCAAACATCAGATTCATATTGCCCATTAGTAAACAAAAAGCCAATATGAACCGAAATTTTATCACACGCTGACATTGATTGCTTCCTGTGTTGATCAGAATTTATAAGTAAAGCCAAACCTGAACTCAAATGGCAATGCAGGAGAATCTGAAGGTACAGAAAAATTGTAGAGACCCACTATCTCGTATCCTATCAGCCCATCTCCTGAATTATAACCCAATCCTGCTAGATAATTTTCAGATCCGATTCGCTCAGTATATATTTTATTAATTTTGCTGTCATATACCAGATAACGTGAATACTGGTCAATATAGGCACGTTCGTCACTTTCATAATTCGCCTCAGCATGAAGAAATAAAAATTTGAGAAATTTGAACCTACCAAAAGCACCAACCGAATAATTCAGCAGATTAGCTGACCTGCGACCTCTCGGATTCCCGGTTTCATCAATGGTTTCACCTTTTATGTAAGTATAATCAAAACCAAATCGTGGTCCAAAACTCAGCGAAGGAAGTACCTTATATCCCACCATTGGGGTAATGCCAATATTGAACTGACTGTATGCATTATCACCTGAAAAACCGAGGTTGAAGCCGCCACCGTACCAAAGGCGATGCTTGAATCCACCCGATTCGTCAAAATATTTGTCAACATTCTTCTTACTCTTCTCTTGGGCAAATGTTGTATTCGGAAGTAAAACGAAAAGGCAAACAATAGCCAATATCAAAAACTGAAATTTTTTCTGCATAAAAAATAATTGTGTATATAAATAACGATGCAAATTTATAAATCATTGCTCAAAAACTGATTCATTTGAATTTTTATATCAAGCTATTTTTTTAAGTATGTAATTTATCTGTTTGAATTTAATTTGAAAATTATTTAAAAACGAGCATAATACTTTGCAGATAATATATCGTAAATGCTTAAATTTGTGTTGGTTTTGGTCTAATATATATTTATTTTATATTAATTTTGTTTAATTATAATTAGCCTTTTGTATGATCAGAAAATTGCTTAGTGTTTTAATTTGTTTTGCGTCTATTACTTTATTTGGGCAAACAGCGGCATTTGTAGGAAAACCTGTAGGCAAAACAGAATACAGTGAACTGAATGAATTTCTCTCCAATTATGAGATTTACAGTATCGATGCTACTTCTATCTATAATTATGTCAAGAAATCAAAAACCGAACATACGGAGTTTCAATTAAATCTTGGTGACAAGCATAGTTTTAAGCTCGATCTGCAGGAGAACATCATCCAAAGACCGGGCATCAAGGCAAAAGTACTGACTGAAAACGGTATCGAATTGCAGGAACCAAGCGGTATTAAATGCTATAACGGTGTAGTAGCAGGTACCACAAGAAAAGCAAGCATATCTGTGGATAAAGAATTCCTTCTTGGTTTTGTAGTGGACAATAACGAAGATTTTTGGTTTGAGCCATTGTGGCATATTATACCGGGTGCACCTACCAACCAATACATCTTTTATTATGCCAAAAATTTTAAACAAACAAGCGAGCATCTTTGTGGAGCGGTAGAAGCAAACAACAAGCATAAACAGATTGAAAATCAGATTAAGGCAACGAAAGGAACACCAGAGTCGCCCTTAGGATGCAAAGAAGTAGAATTAGCAGAAGCATCTGACAAGGGCATGTGTAGCAAATATATGTCAATAAGTGGAGCGCAGAACCGTATCATTAGTGTAATCAATACTGTACAGAATAATTACAACGGATGGTTTGATGATAATCTTACACTAAAAATAGTTGACTGGTATAACGTAGCTTGCAATGGAAGTGACCCATGGTCAAATACGGTAGATGCTGAACAACTACTTAACGAATTTACTGATTGGGCACCTGGCAACTTCAGTGACCACGACATTGGGCAATTATGGACAAGTAGAACGTTTTCTTTTGGTGTGGTGGGTATTGCATGGTTAGGTACAGTGTGCACCAATCTTAGGTACAACTGCATTTCTGATTTTACAAGTAACCCGAATTTTATCCGTTGTACTGTATCTCACGAAATGGGGCACAATTTTAACTGCGAGCATGATGCATCGGGTGCACCTTATATAATGGCTCCGGCTGTGAGTTCTACCAACAACTGGTCAAGTGAATCTGTCAATACATTCAATGCCTTTATCCCTTCAAGGTGGTGCTTGTCGGCCTGTACCGGGGGCAATCCTCCTTCTGCTGATTTTTATTCAGATGAGCAGACTGGCTGCAAACCATTTACCGTACATTTCACAGATAATTCAACAGGTGATCCTACACAATGGACCTGGACATTCTCGGGAGGGACACCATCAAGCTCCACTCTTCAGAATCCAACGGTAGTCTATAATAATCCTGGCATCTATGATGTTACGCTAAAAGCAACGAATGCTTCCGGCTCTGATACATACACACAGGCAAAATATATCACAGTAAGAGATATTCCGGTAGCTGATTTTAGTGTTACAAGCATTCAGGGTTTAGCTATTTTTGACAATAAAAGTATTGATGGCGAAGACTATTACTGGGAGTTCGGAGATGGTGAAGATTCGGCTGAAGAAGAACCTACTCATGACTATGCAGAGCCCGGTACATATACTGTATCGCTTACGGTGACCAATGACTGCGGTTCTTCTACTTACATCAAAGTAATTGAAATAGTATTTGTACCATTGGCTGATTTTAGCTCTAATATCAGTAAAGGCTGTGTACCAATGGTGGTTAATTTTACGGATGAAAGTGAATATGAACCTACTTCCTGGCAATGGACATTCCCCGGAGGAACGCCATCCAGTTCTACATTGAAGAATCCGACAATCACTTATAATACTCCCGGATTATACAGTGTGACACTTGTAGCAACCAACAGTGCCGGTAGTAACACCATTACTATCGATAAATATATAAGTGCCGCAACGGTTCCGGTTGCTTCATTCACTGATACCATTGCCGGCAATACCGTTAGTTTCAATAACACAACACAAGGCAATGATAATCAATACCTGTGGACATTCGGTGATGGTGATTCGTCAATGGTCAAGAACCCGGTTCATCTGTATGACCAGTCAGGTACATTTACTGTAACATTATATGTAACAAATACTTGTGGCAGTGACACCATTACAGGGGTGATTACCATAGTAGCTAAACCTGAAGCTGGTTTTACTTCAGATAAATCAAAGGGCTGCATACCATTTGTCGTTCATTTTCAGGATAATTCAACCAATCAACCAACTTCCTGGCAATGGAGTTTCCCGGGTGGTTCTCCTTCTACTTCAAACGCTCAAAATCCAATCATCACCTACCCGGCAACTGGCAGCTATGAGGTAAGTTTGATAGCCGGAAATATTGCAGGCAGCGATACAATCGTCATCCAGAAATATATCAAGGTCAATGACAAACCATTAGCAAGCTTTAGTTATTCAATAGATAAAAATGTTGTTACTTGCCTGAGCAATTCTACAAATGCTACATCATGGTTATGGAAATTAAGTGACGGAAACACTTATACTACTGAAAATATAACACATACCTACCTGACAAGCGGGTCAAAGACCATAACGCTCATTGCCTCCAATGAATGCGGTAGTGATACCACAGTACAGACGATCGACATTATTTATGACCAATTGACACCTGTTGCAAAATTTGAAGCATCATTGGCGAGTGGGTGTTTGCCATTACTGGTAACATTTACTGATTTTTCTGAAAATAATCCGATAGAGTGGTACTGGACTTTTGAAGGAGGAGATCCGTCAACATCAAGTGTTCAAAACCCTGTTGTCATTTATAATACGGCTGGTGAGTACGACGTACAGCTTATAGTGAAAAACCTGTTCGGTTATGATACAATCAATAAACCTGATTACATTAAGGTGACAGGATTGCCTGCAGTTAAATTTACTTATTCACTCAAGGATGGTACAGTAAGTTTTGTCAATCAGACTATAGGAGGAACCGCGTATCTGTGGAACTTTGGAGACGGTACCACATCTACTGAGGAGAATCCGGTACATACTTATACAGTGCCGGGTGAATATACTGTTTCACTCACTGTTACTAACGAATGTGGCTCATTTACATTTAATCAGAAAATTAATACCAAGGTAGGGTCGAAGGATATTGATTTTGTCCAGAGCCTGATACTCTATCCGAATCCGAATGCCGGACGCATGACCATTGAGATACATTCTTTAGCTTCAAGGCATCTTGATATAAAGCTTGCAGATGTCCTTGGTCGCGAAATCAATCAGACAGAAATCCAACTGTCTGCCGGAGTTAACAAGACTGAACTGAATCCGGATGGAATATTGCCGGGTACATATTTTGTAAAAATCGAATCCACTGACGGAATGATCGTGAGAAAAATGCTTGTGAAGTAAATTGTCAGACAAAAATAAGGAACAATTGAAATAATTAACCAAATTAATTAAACAATTGACGAGTTTGTTATATTTAGATGTAATATTAATCAATATATTTGAATTAAACCACCCCAACACACCATGACAAAAAATATTTTTACAATTGCATTATGCCTGCTGACACTGGGTTTGTTCGGCCAATCGCAGGTATTTTCGGGTAAGCTGGTACAAACGAATGAGTACAATCAGCTCGATTTGTTTTTAAAACATTATGAGATTTACCAGATAGATGCTGTGTCAATGCATAATTTTGCAATGAAGAACAAAGCTGAAAATCTGCAGTTTCAACTCAACCTCGGAACGCAGCATTCGTTTTCACTCAATCTTCAGGAGAATAAGATTTTCAAGGAAGGGATTCAGGTACGGGTTGTGACCGAAAATGGAATAGAACCCGGAACACTGAGTAAAATCAAATGTTATAATGGATATACAGCCGGTGATCATAAAAAAGTAAGTCTATCGATTAACAATAATCTGCTTTTCGGCTTCATAACCACAGACGAAGGTGAGTACTTCGTTGAACCACTTTGGCATCTGATACCCGACGCGCCACAGGATCAGTTTATTTTTTACTACGCAAAAGATTATATCGAAACTAAGGAAGGCAAATGTGGGATGACAGAGGCAGAAGAGTATGGAGAAAAATTGCACAATAAAATACAAAATACCAAAGGTATAGCTGAAGGAGCTCCTCTAGGTTGCAAAGAAGTAGAGATAGCAGAAGCAGCTGATAAGCTGATGAGTGTAAAATACTTTGACCAACAAGGTGTAGAAGACCGGATTACTTCCATGATAAATCTCGTGCAAGCCAATTATTATGGTTCATTCAATGATGATCTTACACTTATTATCTCAGAATTTTTTATTGTTGATAAAAATGGTACAGACCCATGGACACCCAGTACAGATCCTTCAGCCTTGTTGAGTTCTTTCAGAAACTGGGGCCCAACTAACTTCGGGCAGCATGATGTAGGTGAATTGTTTACTAACCGTGATTTTGACGGAGGCACCGTAGGTATCGCGTATCTTTCAGCTGTTTGTACAAGTAATAGATATAACTGTATTCAGGATTGGACAAACAACTTAAGCTTGCTGAGAGTAACCATTGCGCATGAGTTGGGGCACAATTTTAGTTGTCAACACGATGGTAGTGGCACGCCTTACATCATGGCACCTGCTGTTAATAACACCAATACCTGGTCATCTACTTCTATTACTTCATTCAATAATTTTGTGCCTTCACGTACGTGCCTGGCTGCATGCAGTGGCGGTGGTCTGCCACCTGAAGCCGATTTTTCGGCCAATATTCTCGAAGGCTGTAAACCACTGACTGTACAGTTTACCGATAATTCATTGCACAGTCCTACATCTTGGAACTGGACATTTCCTGGAGGAACACCATCAAGCTCAAATGCAAAAAATCCGGTTGTGACCTATAATAATGCAGGTTGGTGGGATGTGACACTCGTAGCTACCAATAACAATGGATCGGACACAGAATCGAAGCAACAATATATTCACATTAAAGAAAAGCCTATTGTAAGCTTTACATATACCAAACTTTTAGGAAATGTGAGTTTTATCAATAATTCAACCGGTGGTAATATCTTTTACTGGGAATTCGGTGATGGAAATTTCTCTACCGACGAACACCCGACACATGATTATACAGACCCCGGTAGTTATACTGTGACGCTTACCGTTACAAATGAATGCGGATCTACTACTCTTACAAAGGTGATCGAAATTGTATTTATTCCGCTGGCTAATTTTAGCTCAAATATTTCGTCAGGCTGTGTTCAGATGTTTGTCAATTTTGAAGATGAAAGTACTTTTAATCCTACGTCATGGCAATGGACATTCCCTGGTGGCGTACCTGCAAGTTCTTCACTTCAGAATCCTGTGGTCTCCTATTCAACGCCAGGAGTGTATGACGTTACATTGGTGGCTACTAATAGCGCCGGCAGCAATACTATAACCATTACCAATTATATCAAAGCGCTTGATAAGCCTGTACCATCTTTTACCCAAACTATTACAGGCTATAAGGTTGTGTTCAATAATACGACACCCGGCACAGATAATACTTATGAGTGGAATTTTGGTGATGGCACTACAAGCACCGAAAAAAATCCGGAACATACCTACGGTTCTTCAGGTCAGTTTACAGTCACACTGAAAGTTACCAACAGTTGTGGCTCTACCACTATTACAAAAGACATCACTATTCTGGCAGTACCCAAAGCTCAGTTCAGCTCTTCCGTTACATCGGGTTGTGCGCCATTGACAGTTAATTTTACTGATAATTCTACCAATAATCCTTCTTCATGGCTTTGGTCATTTCCGGGTGGTAATCCTTCAAGTTCTACTGTGCAAAATCCTACCGTAATCTATAATAATCCTGGAAGTTACAATGTTACATTGATAGCAAGTAACGCTATTGGAAGTGATACAATCGAAATAGCCCAGTACATTCAGTCCATAACCGTACCTGTTGTTGATTTCGATGTTGTGATGAATGGAAATGTAGCGGTGTGTACCAATATATCACTTTATGGAGCTACATATTTATGGGATTTTGGCGATGGCACTACCAGTAATCAGGAAAATCCGGTTCATACTTATGGCCAGGCAGGTAATTATACCATCAAACTGACTGTAACCAATGACTGTGGCAGCAACTCTGTAACCAAGAATGTCACCGCAGTATTCAAACCTACGGCTTCCTTTACATCTGATAAAGTACAAGGCTGTGCCACCTTGACGGTTAACTTTCAAAACACATCAAGTGCTGATGCTACGTTTTTCAACTGGACCTTTATCGGTGGCAATCCGGCGACGAGCACACTTAAAAATCCGGTTGTAACTTATGATACTCCGGGTAGCTATACGGTCTCATTGGTAGCTGGTAATTCAGCCGGAACCGACACTTCGATGATAGTAGCTTATATAACTGTTGCCGGGGCGCCTATACCTTCATTCACTTATACGAATAATTCTGATGGTAAAGTACATTTTACGAATACAAGCCAGAACGGTATTTCGTATCTATGGGATTTCGGTGATGGAGCTACCTCTACTGAAAAAGATCCGATCCACAAGTTCGAAACCAGCGGTGTTAAGAGTGTGACACTAACTGTTACCAATGATTGCGGACAGACAAGTACTACCATTGTGGTGGTTGTAATTTTCCCTCCTTCGGCGGAATTTTCGTCTGACAAAAACACAGGCTGTGGTGCACAAACCATAACTTTCGAAGACCTTTCAACAGAAGGTGCAGTACAGTGGTTATGGTATTTTGAAGGAGGCTCACCTTCTACTTCTACCGATAAAAATCCGGTCGTCCAATATAACACACCGGGCTCGTATGATGTGACATTGATAGCATCCAACAGTATTGGCAGTGACACCATCGTAAAACCTGGATTTGTATTGATAAGTTCAGCACCACCAGTAGCTGATTTTACCTATACAAGTACAGGATTGACACATAATTTTACCAATCAATCAACAGACGCCTACAGTTATTTGTGGAACTTCGGCGACGGTGGCCAAAGTACAGAGCCTGATCCGGTTCATAATTACCTCGACGGTGGCGTTTATACAATCCAGTTGATTGCTTTCAATGGTTGTGGTAGTGATACCATTACTGAGAATATAACAGTTGTTGGTTCGGTACCTGAAGGTAGTTTTAGTTCAGATATAACATCCGGTTGTGCACCTTTGATCGTAAAATTTACAGATAAAACCTTGGGTGGTGCCACAGCATGGCAATGGTCATTCCCTGGTGGCGAGCCGGCTACTTCAACTGAGCAAAACCCAACAGTCATATACAATACAGCCGGAGTCTATGATGTGACACTGATAGTTAGCAACTTGTTTGGTTCTGACACAATAGAGAATTTTTCTTACATAGTAGTAAACAGTGTGCCTTTGGCTAAGTTTAGTTATACTATTCAATCAGGCGTTGTAACATTTATCAACCAGACAACAGGTGGTACTAATTATCTGTGGAACTTCGGTGACGGAACAAGCTCTACCGAACAGAATCCGACACACGCTTATGCCAATCCGGGACAGTTTACAGTAACATTGACCGTAACGAATGAATGCGGATCTTATACTTTTACCCAGATTATCGATCCGAAAGTGGGTGTCAGAGAGATTGATTTTATCAAAAATATCAAACTCTTCCCGAACCCAAATGCCGGTCATCTGACATTAGAAATAAATTCGGCTTCCGGAGAAAATCTGATGCTTAAAGTAGTTGATATTATGGGTAAAATGGTTTATACTAAAGAACTCAAACTCACAAACGGGCTGAGCAAAACTGAACTTAATCTCCAAAACCTGGCATCCGGCACCTACATGGTTATACTTGAATCGGACAAAGGGATATTGGTAAGAAAGATGATGATACAATAACAAAAATACAACTTAAGATTTTTCCGGCCGGGCAACAATATTTACCTGGCCGGAATCATTTGTAAGTGATACATCGAGTAACTGACAAAAATTGTTTTAATTTTGCTTGCGATTTAGTACAAAAAATATTAAATTGCCTAAACAAACTGTTTTTAATTATCAATCCCGGAATTCCGTATAATATGACACGAGTCCTTAACTATAAGAGTATTCTGTCAGTTGTTTTTCTGATATACTTTTTATTAGGTATTAATAAATCAATTGCACAACCGTGTCAGTGTATCAATTGTCCGGGTACCATTCCCAAAGCAGGGAATCAGGATTTTTCAACAACAGAGTTTTTATACTTTGTAAATGGCGCAGAGTCCAATTCGCTTGAAGATCTATTTCAGGGAGTTTGCGCTGTAAATGTAGTTTTCAAAGCAGATAATGTTTTTCAGGTTGAGATGTATCTCATTTCACCCGGAGGTGATACAGTTCGGCTAGTCGGCCCGGATGCAGGCTCAGGTGTAGGTGTGACAGCTCTTACTACGTGGAGTGTAGCTTTTATGCCGAGTTCGATTGCCGTTTTTCCTGACCCGGGTTTTAGTCCGGTCTGGACCAATTACGACCCATGGGAGACAGGCGCCAATTATACAGGAACATATTATCCAAACCTAGGTAAACTCGAAGACTTTGACAGCGGACCTGTCAACGGACCATGGCGGCTGGTTGTAAAAAATTACGCTCCGCTCAATAAGGGAGAAGTGATTGATTTCTCTATTGTATTTTGTGACGAAACCGGTATCGAATGTGGATGTCTTGCTTACGCGGGCATTTATCCATCTTTTCAGATTATCGAAGCTTGCCAGGGTTCAGATAAACTAAAACTCAATCTTAATCCAAACTATAACGGTTACGAACCTGACCCTAAAGTATTCAATTATACATACACCATCGCTTCACCCAAAAATGTAATTCTGGAGTTTACAGAGGCACCCGACCTTTCAGGATATGCGGTAGGTAATTACAAGGTGTGTGGCTTATCCTACTTGCAGGCTGATTCAGCGCTTGTTATTAAAGATGCCGGCATAACAAAACTGGATACTATTTATAAGGAAATAAGCAGTCCAGATCCGGATTATTGTGCTGACTTGAGTAAGAATTGTATATTTATTAATATCAACCCACCACCTCCACCTGTCAATATTGAACAGTTCTTGTGTCAGGATTCGTGTATCACTTTTCATGGTAAGACCTACTGCATGCCGGGTAGCTATACATTTACTGAGCTCGATTCACTCGGTTGTTCTATCAACTATAATCTGAAGCTTAACCCCGCTACTACAAAATATTATAGCTATACCGATACCATTTGTGTTGGTGAATTTGTAATATTTGGTGTCGATTTTTATAATAAGACCGGTATTTATACCAAGACCTTCAAATCCTTTACAGGTTGTGACAGCATCGTTACATTGAACCTGAAGGTGATGAATTTTGATATTAAAGTAAAAAAACCGGATACACTCAATTGTGTTCATGAACAAGTACTACTCGATGGGTCTGATGTTAATGAGAATAATCCTTCATTTAGTTACTTATGGACTGCAAGCGGAGGAGGTGAAGTTATTGGACCTGGCAATATGCCCGATTTGTGGGTTTCAAAGCCGGGAACGTATAAACTGACTGGCACTTTTACACTTTCATCCGGAAAAACTTGTACTGATTTTGTAAATGTAACTGTTGCTGAAAATATAATTCAACCCGAATTAACAACCGTACCCGATCAGTTTCTTTGTCTTGGTGATGAACTTGATCTTTCTAAGTTAAATATTAAGGAAATACACGGTATGCCGGGTACGCTTAGTTATCATTCTGCCAATCCTCCGGATGCAACCAATCAAATATCTCCTTTGATACAGCCAACTGTATCAGGCGTATATTATGCACATTTTGTTGTAGGAAAATGTGATGCAGTTAAGCAGATAAATGTAAATGTCAATAAAAAACCAAAAGCTGAGGTAAAACCATTACTCAATGTCTGCAATAGTGCGATGATGGGGGAAAATACGCTGGTTAATTTTGATACGCTTATTGTTTCCGGCGATAACAAAGGATACTGGACAGACAAAGACTTTTCAGGTGCAACCGGCACATTTCCTCTTCTTGATTTTACAGGTGTGAAGCCTGGCACTTACGAATTTGTTTATACAACCCAATCAGCAATACCTCCTTGTACAGATACATTCTACATCGTTAATGTGATAGTAGAAGACTGCGAATGCCCAAGTCTGGCAACACTTTCACCGGGTGATATGTGCCAGAACTCAGCAAAATCTGATCTGAATGCATTGTTGATAACCACAGAATCCGGTAATTGGAGTCTTGAGAGTGCACCTCCGGGCTCTACGGCATCTATAAACGGATCAATATTTGACGGAACAGGTTCCACACCAGGTAATTATAGTATAAAATTTACACTCAGTCAGATTCCACCACAAGGTTGTCAAGAGTCCGTTGTATTGAATCTGAAAATTGTTGCACCACCGGAACTTCAAATGATGTCTGATATTACCGTGTGTAATTCGGATGATATGGGGCAGGGCACAACTGTTGATATGTTGCAGACAATCGTTGCAGGTAATAAAACCGGAATTTGGAAAGATATCGACAATTCTGGTGCAGTAGGTATTTTTCCGGTGCTTGATTTTAAGAATATTGCTCCGGGTATATATAGGTTCAGGTACGAAACAAATTCTGCAGAATTTCCTTGTCCTGAAGTATATGATACTGTTAATGTGACCGTCAAGGACTGTAATTGTCCGACAGTGAGTTTGCTCAGTACAGTGTTGTGCAATATAAAAGATACGCTTCTGTTAAATGATCTGGTAATAACGGGTCAAGCAGGTACTTGGCAATTATTGACATCGCCGTCAGGAGCAAATCCGGCAAAAATTATTGCAGATAAATTTATTTTTGATAATAGCAATGCCGGTAAATATGAGCTTAAATTTGTTTTGAGTAATCCTGTCGCAGGTTGCCAATCTGATTTCATTACCACAGTTGAATTGTTACAAGCGCCTTTTACTGAGCTTGACACAGTGAAAAATATTTGCAACAGCAACCAGAATGGTCACATTAGTCTGCTTGATTTTTCCACACTTCTAAAAGCAGGAGACCTAGGTGGCTCGTGGCAACAAGTGGTACCCTCCGGGGCAACAGGCACTCTACCATTGCTTGATTTTAATGGCGTGGCACCGGGCAGTTATTATTTTAAATACATAACAAACTCTGCGGTATCTCCATGCAAGGAGACTGAGTACCTTATAAGAATTATCGTTGAGGATTGTAGTTGCCCCAGTGTGACCACTGTAAACCCAGGTAAGTTTTGTAATAATAATCTAAGTATCAACCTTGATAATTACAAAGTGACCACCGAAGCCGGGTCATGGGCAATTGTAATGACTCCACCAGGCACTAATCCTGCTACAGTAGTACTTAACACATTTTCCGGCACTAATGCAGACCCGGGAATCTATACTATTCAATTCAACTTACAGGCAAATCCACCTTTTGGTTGTCCCACATTTTCAATACAAACAATTGAGGTGGTGGCCGACCTTACTGCTGATATTATACAAATGGTTTCTGTTTGCAATGATGGATCAGCCGGTAATGTTTCTACCGTTAATTTTTCTTCACTCATCACAAAAGGGTCACAAAATGGAGTCTGGACAGATGTTGATAATTCGGGCGCGACAGGCACTTTTCCGCTTTTGGATTTTTCAGGTGTAACACCCGGTGTATATACATTTAGTTATTCATTGAAAGCTAATTCTCCTTGCCAGGATAAACAATACCTTGTGATGGTAGAGGTGAAAGACTGCAAATGTCCACCAGTATTGCAGAAGGATATTCCGACGGTATTATGCAATGATGGTATCAGTATTGATCTCAATAATTATTTTTCAGCCAACGTTGTTTCGGCACTCATAAGTATTCCGAGCGGGCAGTCGGCAACAATTTTACAAAATAACATTTTACAATTACAGGATATCATGCCGGGCGAATATACAATTTTAGCTGCTCTTGCTTCTGTACCTGCGGGTTGTAAAAAAGATACATTATTGACACTCCAGATCGTTGACTCAAAAAATGCAGGTACACCAATCAAGGATTTTGTTTTTTGCGAAGCAGAAGATACCTTGTTGAACCTTAACCAATTACTGACAGGTGCTGATTTTGGTGGGCAATGGTTGCTCGTACCTGCTTCTGCAGCACTTAATACTTTGACAGGCACTCTTGATATCAACTTATTGTCTGCCGGAAGCTATAGCTTAAAATATATACAGAATAATGCTCCACCTTGCAAGGTTGAAGAAGCCTTAATAAATATTGTCATAAATAAAGTCCCTCAGGCGGATGCAGGTGAGGACCAACAACTTGGATGTAGCAAAGCCTATGCAGTACTTGGCGGAACCGGCAATCCGGGACTGACTAATGTCTCCTTTGAATGGTCAAACAATGTTCCTGATGCAAATGCAGGCAATCCGGAAGTAACACTTGCCGGAACCTACTTCCTTACTGTTACAGACCTGACAACCGGCTGCTCAAGTGAAGATGCTGTAACTATTACCCAAGGAACAGATTCAGACATAGAAGCGAAGATTAATCTTAAACAACCTTCATGCTCAGGTAATAGCACAGGTAGCATTTCTATTGAAGTCATAAAAGGGAATCCTCCGTACCTATACAGCATCAATCAGCTTCCTTTCCAGCCGGAAAATATTTTCGACAATCTTGTATCGGGTTTATACACCATTTCAATAGAAGACGCAGCAGGTTGCACTAAGGATACTACTGTTGAGATTTTTTCGGCACTTACCGGTGGTATTTCGCTAGGGAAAGATACAATTATCAACTTCGGAGACAGTGTATTCATTGAACCCAATCTGAAGTTTCCGGTAAGCGAACTGGCATCAGTGAAATGGTCAAGTTTAGGTTACATCAGTTGCGATACATGCCTCAATACTTATTTGAAACCATTTATTCCAACCAAATATTTTCTTGAAGTACAGACAAAGGCTGGTTGTTATTACAAGGCAGATATAATTGTTACAGTCAATCGGGATGTTAAATATTTTGTGCCTAATATTTTTAGTCCGAACGGTGATGGTGTGAATGATTGGGTGGAGATAAGTTTAGGGCCTGATATTGTAAGTATGCAAGAATTCAGCCTTTTCGATCGCTGGGGCGAGCAAATTTACAAATTGAACAATGTGACCAATGATGGTATTCCGATTAAGAGTTGGGATGGTTTGTTTAAGGGTAGCAAAGTGAATTCCGGTGTATTTGTTTATATGATGAAACTGGTGTTGGTGGATGGTACAATTGAGTTTGTAACAGGTGAACTGACACTTGTTAAATAAGGAAAATTAAGAACCTAATTACTAACTTTGTTTACTTTTTTGCGTTAAAGCATATTTAATTATAATCCTACAAAATGAAAGCCCAACTTCTTTGTCTTGTTGCAATTTTGGTACTCAGTATCAAAGGAGAATTATCAGCACAGTTTCAGGATTGTAATACAGCACAAGTGCTATGCACAAAAGACCCGGTTGTAGTCAATTCGGTGACAGGCCCGGGTAATTTTGAAGATGTAATGAACAATTCATGCTTCGAAGACCAAGAGCATCAAAGTCACTGGTTTACATTTTACGCTACAAAAACAGGTACATTTGAATTTTCTATCAAACCTGACGGATATCTTGCAGATTACGATTTTGCTATGTGGGAAGGTGGTTGTCCGGGTACACCGGGTAGTAGTGAGGTGGCCTGTAACTGGCTAGGCGCAGTAGTGGTACCTCCATATTTTGCTACAGGTGTGGCTACTGATCCTGCTGCATCTTTTGGTGAAGGCAGTAGTCTGGAATTTATCAATACCATTCAAGTGAATGCAGGGCAGGTGTATTACCTATTGGTGGACAACATTACAGCCAATGGTAAAGGTTTTACTATATATTTTAATGGAACAGCCGAAATAGGCAATCCTGAATTATCATTTACGGCTGGCGTGTTCTGTAACCAATCTTCCCAGGATCTTAAAACAATTAAAGTTGAAGGCCTGGATTCTGTACCTGGTACGATTGAGTATTTTAATAAGTATTCTGACGCTATAAACGGGACGAATGCGCTTGCTAATTCTGTTGTCACTTCCAACGGCAACTATTACGTCACCAAAACTACACCTCATGGCTGTAAGGCAACACAAACCATCAGTGTAACACTTGAAAATCCGAATGTATTGATTGGTGATGTATATACCTGCGGCAATCCTTCTACCTTCGATTTTAATGACCTAAAGAAAAAAGAGATTTCCGGGCTTGATCTGGCTGATATAAGTTTTACCTATTTTCTCAACCAGCAAGATATGCTTAATAATACCAATCCAATTGGCAATATCGTCACTGTCAGTCAGGTGATTTGGGCTAAAGCCATAACAAAGAACGGATGCGTTGATTTGATACCTTTTAATGTAAATCTTGAAAAACCGGTCATTTCATTAAGCGGAACCGAAGAAATTTGTCCGGGCAAATCTGTATTCCTGCCAATCAACTATAACGGTCGCTGGCCAATAAATGTGACAGTAGCCATTAATGGAGGGCTCAATATCAAAGATTTTCTGATACAGGGCGAGCCTACGGTTGTTCAGCCACAGATTTCCACTGTTTATACCATCACGGAATGTATCGATACTTTTGGTTGTTCGGCTACAGTCCAAGGTAGCTACAAGGTAATCGTTCATAAAAGTCCGGAAATCGTGAATGTTGTGACAGATTGCTCCATATATAATGGCAAACCGGCTTTTGTCGTCACAGTGACAGGTGGAGATACTGCAAGCTATCAGATTGATGGCATACCCGGTAAATTCTCCGATAACATATTTGTTTCTGACCCATTGATAGAAGGGAATATGTATTCTTTCCAACTTTACGATGCCTACAAGTGTGCAGTTGTCCAATGGACAGGTGAGCCCACCTGCGATTGTGACCCGAATTTTGCTGTGTCAATATTTGAGAATACGCCAATCCAATGTTTTGGTGACACAAACGGGGAATTGTTGGCGAATGTAAGTGGGGGTTTCCCACCTTTTTCATACAAATGGAGCGAAGGTAGTACAACTGCAAAACTTTCCAATCTTTCGGTAGGTAATTATACAGTAACGGTTACTGATGGCAATGCCTGCACTGCCGTTGGTACTTACACACTTACTTCACCACCTCAGATTACACTCCAATACGAAATTTTGAATCCATTGTGTGAGAATGAAGCCGGTGGTTCAATCAACATCACCAATATTAAAGGCGGAACGGCACCATATATCATCTCGCTTGATGGTAAGATAGTTCCTGGAGTACCGGCCGTATTCGATCAGCTGAATGCGGGCAGCTATAAGATAAATGTAAATGATGTACATAACTGCAAGCTGGATATACCTGTTGAGATAAAGGCCGGATTGCCCTTTAATCTTGAACTTGGGCCTGATATCAGTCTAGCTGAAGGCGAAACCGCCAAGATAGCACTTACAGGTGATTTGGCAGAAATAGTTAATATTGAGTGGGCTGGTAGTTACCCATATAATTGTGGAAATTGTACAGAGTTTGTATATACACCAACCGGTAGTGGTTTCTTTAGTTTTGTCGCAAGTAATGCCAATGGTTGTCAAGCAACAGATACCGTTAACATTGCTTTGCATCTTAAAAGTCTGAGCGATAAGGTGTTCCTACCGAATACATTCAGTCCGGATGGAGATGGTGTCAATGATGTCTTCAGACCTTATTATGGTAATATTGCGGTAGCCAAATCTACACTGAGTGTTTATAACAGATGGGGAGCACAACTATATTTTGAAGAGTTTACTGACGAAGCCAATGGTTGGAATGGTAAGTTCAATGGAAAGATTCTCAATCCTGATGTGTATGTTTATGTACTAACGGTAGAACTTGCCAATGGCGAAACATCTGTTTTTAAAGGTGATATTACGGTTTTCAAGTGATTATCTCAGCCACACTTCTGTTGCGCCAAAACCATATTTGTTGTGATATTCATTCTGGAAATCAATAACATAGGGGTTGTTGCGTAGTTCTCTTGCAATGGCTGATTTTAGCTTTCCGTTTCCTCTGCCATGGATGATATATACTTTGTCCATACCCAAGCGTATAGCTTCTTCCATATATTCAGCAAAGACACGCATCTGGAGCTGCATAATCATGTGTTCTTCCAATTTTTGACCGGGTCGCAACAATTTTTCTGCATGGAGATCTATTTGTGGTTCAAAAGCGGATTTCCTGAGTGGGTCAGTAGTCGATACATACTTTGGTTTATTTTTAACCTGCACTGGTTTGCTTTTTAATATTTTCTCTGTAAAATCCTTTAAACTTTCACCATCTTCGACCTTTTGTACATCAGGGATGAATTCAAACAAATAACCCATTTGGTCAAAGAAGGGGACGAGATCGTCACGTGAGAAGAATTTTTTTGGGGTAATTCTCAAGGATTGTGTTCGTTTATTTTCAGGGCCTGATGTGTAATAGTCTGATAATGAAACTACAACTGTGAGCTGTGATTCAATCATTTCAGGCTCTATACGTCCTATCAGAAAAGCTTGCACTTGCTTCAAAATATTATCGTGCCTAAGTTTAAATGCTTTTGTGCTTATCTCAATCTCAAAAACAATATCGTTCTTTGAATCATTCAGTAAATATGCTGTATAATACAGAATTTCGTCATACTGGTTAAACTTTGGTATAAATGCGGTCCACAAACCGGTTTTGCTATGTTTTGAAACCGGAAATTCGATGATTCTTGAATCTTCTGTAAATTTCTGTTTTGGAGCTGATATTGGTACATTTGCTTGCGATAGAGGGTTATATGCAATTAAGTCTTCCAAAAATACCGGTATGGTCTCGCCATTATCTAGTTCGACCTGTACCATGCCGATATCAGGAGGCGAAACAACAGTACCTGCTTCGTTGAGATGTTTGAGTAATACCTTATCTCCAATTTTGAAATACATAATTACTTTTTCGCACTATTTAACAAAAATAATACAGGAATGTTTACTTAACCCCAGTTAACGTATTAGGAATTTAAACGAAAATGATTCGTACAAAAAATCCATAAAAAAGAGTTAGAAGCATAGTGAACTATGGTTTTTGAACTTTTGCAATGGATTTGAAGTAATAAGTTTTTGCAATAAAGAGCCTAATGCGTTATCTGGGTTAATATCTGAATGTAAAAATAGATACAGAATGTGACTAAATACCTATCCGGGCATTGGATTTTAATATCAAAGAAATAAATTTACTTGCTTACCTTTGTATTGCTATTTTGTCAGGCACAGTCACAGTCCTGAATCGTTGAGTTTTGAAATAACAATAATCATCGTCTTGGCATATAAGATTAAAGAAATTTACTACACATTACAAGGTGAAGGTGCACATAGCGGTCGCCCGGCTGTTTTTTGCAGATTCAGTGGTTGTAATCTTTGGACTGGCAGAGAAGCTGACAGAGCAAAAGCAATTTGTCAATTTTGTGATACCGATTTCTGGGGGATGGACGGTAGAAATGGCGGGAAATATACGGCACAGGACTTGGTAATACAATGTAAATCGCTGTGGCCAAAAAATTCTGATATACCATACTACATTGTATGTACCGGTGGTGAGCCGGCGCTACAACTCGATACAGAGCTTATCGAAGAATTTCATAAAGCATCTTGCCTGGTAGCTGTCGAAACGAATGGTACACTGTTACTGCCTGAAGGTATTGACTGGGTTTGTATGAGCCCGAAAGCGGATACTGAAATTGTTCTGCAACAAGTTGATGAAATAAAAATCGTATTTCCGCAACCAGGTATTAATCCCCTGAATTTTGAAGAAATCAAAGCATCTCACTACTATATCCAGCCTATGGATAATACTGATCAAGTGTCAAATACTAATGAATGTATAAAGTTTTGCCTGGAGAATCCAAAATGGAACCTTAGCGTACAGACACACAAGTATCTAAAAATAGACTAACGGTATTCTTTTGTTTCATACAATTCCATTAATCTGGCATAAGTAGGATCAGCCATCAGAATGGCTTTATTCCCAAAAATGATTACTTGTTGACGTGCTCGGGTAAGGGCAACGTTCAGTTTTCGGTCAATCCCTTCTTTGTTGACTGACGTGATACTTCTTAAGGAAGATTTTTTGTTGGCACAAAGTGAAATGAGGATGATGTCCCTCGCCCCACCTTGGTATCGTTCGACAGTATCAATCGTTATATTACTAGAATCAATTTTCTGTACTTCCAACAAATTTTTTATCAAAGCAATCTGTGCTCTGAATGGTGTTATGATCCCGATATCATATTTGCTTCCAGGCGGCATATTTTGATTAAGATAGTCAATTACGCTTATCACCTCACGAGCTTCAACGGTATTAGTTTTTAAGTGTATTTCATCGGTAGCGATCGGGCAATCAATGAAACTAATTCGATTCTTAAAATATAGATCCATGCCTGTACCTGGCTTAGTACGCATCTTTTCTAACAGATCATACGATGTATCTGATGAAATACTGTGTAGATTACCGTCATAAAACTGCTCATTCGGGAAGCTTGCAATTTCGGGATGCATCCGACCTTGATGTGTAAGCATTCCATAAGCTGAATTCCAATCCATCTCTTTACAACGGTTGAACATTCGCTCGAAAAGGCTATCTGCCAATGTATCAAACCCTGCCGAAGTTAAACGTAAATCTTCAATTCGGCTAAGCTTTTCTGGTTGTGTTACGATAGATGGCAATTGTTTGTGGTCTCCAATTAGGATGGTCTTGGGCAGTTTGCTCATTAACCCGGCCATTGTAGGTTCAAGCACCTGAGATGCTTCATCGACAATTCCACAAGCAAAATCGTAATAATCAAACAGTTCAGGTTTGCCGCTAATGGAAGCCAGCGTGCCAACTACAATCAGCTGGTCTTTTAATACCTTGAGTACTTCTGTCCTTTGGGTGCATGTTTTGAGTTTGTTTTCGAGTAAGTTCTGACGGTAGGCCGGACTGGTGCTGTATCTGGCTCCAACTCTCACATAGTGATTTTTAATCTCGATGTTTATACTTTCAATCGCCTCACATATTTCATCGGCTGCCCGGTTTGTATATGCGGCAATAAGAATCGGTTTGGTTTGGCTCGTGTAGTAATATTCAGTCAAGGCCTTGACGAGTCTTGAAGTTTTTCCTGTACCCGGCGGTCCCCAAATGAGAAAATAATCCTCTGCTTGTAATGCTTTCTGGTATATTTTACGCTGGCTATCAATCAGATAGGGTGGTGGATCGTACATTTTATCAGAACAACGAGGAGGTGATAACCCAAGAATTTTGTGTCTTTTATCTTCAGAACTGCTGAGGAAATCAAAAACACCACGATACAGACCGTTGAAACTGCTTTCAAGCATATCAGGTTCTATGTTCCAGACTTTATGGTCGAAGAAAACTGTCGAGTTGAGTTGTGTGGCTCGAAGCCTTAATACTATCTTATCTCCATCCAGTTCAATAATAGTACATTTAAATATTTGGTTCCGGGCAGGTGTTTGCGATTCACCCGGATATAATATTACGATGTCTCCTGCACGGAAATTGGCAAGTTTGTTTGTAAGTTCGGATTTGTAGAGTATTACCAGTGGTTCTTCTTGACTGAGTTTTACTTCACGGATGGTAAGACCTTTGAATATTGAAAAATTATCTTCTTTACGTGTGGTTGTTTCAAGCCAAACAGCTGATTGACCGGTGAGTCTGTCCGAAACATCAACACCTGTTTTTGCTGTCAGGTGTTCACGCGATATGAATGCTACACAAGCATAGAAATAAGTTTTACTTATATCATCTGCATTGTTCAAGACATTTTTGAAATATTTCCAGTTGCTGTACAGAAAACCTTTTAAACTTTTATCATCCAAACTTAAATCACTGATAATATTTTCAAGATTTCCGTTGACTGAGATTTGCTTTTCTAGAGCGAAAATCTGGTTTCGGACACGTAATGCTTCGTTTTGCATTGATTTTACGGGTGGTGCATATCTAAGGCCTTGTTCGCCTAGTTTTGAATAAAGTATAAAACAACTCGTAGTGGCGTCGTGCCTGCTGACCGCCTTGACGAGCATGTCATACAGCAGGGTCTGGTAATAATGCGATCGGCTAAGACCGTATTTATTTTCCATAAATGGTTTGCCACTCTTTAATTCAATGATTGACTGGTTGTTATTGTCACCTCTAAATAATATGTCCAGACGTCCTTGGATACCAATGACCGGATTGATAAAACTTGGCTCAACAAAAATTCCATCCGAGAAAATATTATATTTAGGAAACTCCTTTTGTGTCACCCATTTTAAGGTTGAATAGTGGAGTTTACAGTTTTCATACAACTCCTTGAGTTTGTCATCATCATATTTTGCAAGCACAAGCGGATATGTATGGAAGAGCTCAGTAAATATTTCACGAAAACCGGCATCGGGATTTTTGACAAGGTTATCAAGGAAAAGATTGGCTGCGTGTCCTTCCAACAGACTTGATGTTACTGCTTGAGTTATAAATTTTTTGGTTAGAAGATGAAAACCGATATTTTCCGCATCAGCCGATATTTCCGATACGGTAGTGACGTCAACGAGATAGTCCGGCTCCAGAATGATAAGTTCGGGCATAAAGTGTCCGTTATCCTGTACTTTTGACTGAATCAGTGATATAGTGTAAGGTAAGCCAAGCCAGTCGTTTGGTATAAACAATTCGGGATACAACTCTGGAGCATCTGTTTCAATTGTTATGGCTTCTCCTGGCAATTTTTCAGAAACAGCGTGGAGTATTTTTTTTGTATAATCGACGTGTTGCACAACAGCTCTCAGAGAAGGGTAGAATTTCAGGTTATTATTTTCAAATATTTTGGGTAACTCATCTGTAAAAACAGATTCGGAAGGTATTTTTTCCTTAAAAAGGACGGATACCAGACTTGCTGTTGCATTGTGGTATTTATGTATATCATCAGATGGTACTTCTTTCTTATCTTCGGCAATATTTTTTTCCAGATTTAACCTACGGAGCCGGTACAATTGCCACTGGATATTGCCTGGTACCGGATAGCTATGGAATACATAACTCATCCGCACATAGAATGTAGAAAAAGTAATATTTACGGCATCCGTTACTTTGTAAATCAAGTCTTCAAATACAGCATACAGGCTTTGGATATCTTCTGAGTTGGTTTCTTTAAGTGCTTGTAGCTGGTGCCAGTAATTGTTCGCTTCGTTCATAATTGCTTTTCTGCTTCGGATTCATTTTTAAGACGTAATTGTCGAAAGAATTCCATAAATTTAGGAAATAAATTTTCTTGAAAGTGTAATTTTTTCAAATGCAAATGTATCAAAATAGAAAAAGCCACCTTATATAAGGTGGCTTCCATATTTTTGTTGTAAAATGAACGTTTATTTTACAGAGTTTACGATGCTTGCAAAAGTTTGTGGTTCATTCAAAGCAAGGTCAGCAAGTACTTTTCTGTTCAAGTCAATATTACTTTTGTTAAGTTTTGAAATGAAAGTAGAATAGTTCATTCCATGCATTCTGACTGCGGCGTTGATACGAGCTATCCAAAGGCGTCTGTAGGCGCGTTTTTTGAATTTTCGGTCACGGTACATGTAACCCATTGCCTTATCAACGGCATTTTTGGCTACAGTAAAGACTTTGCTTCTTGCTCCAAAGTAACCTCTGGCAGCTTTTAAGACTTTCTTCCTTCTAGCGCGGGAAGCGACGTGGTTCACTGAACGTGGCATAAATTTGATTTTTTAGTGCGATACAGAGATTCCTTTATACAGGAATACTTTGGCCTGCATCCTCGTTAACAAATAAAATTATTAAACACAAAGTAGTCTTTTGATTCTTGCTTCATCTGCTACATTAACTGTAGTAGAATGGCTCAAATTCAACTTAGCCTTCTTTGTGCGCTTGCGTAAAAGGTGACGCGCATAAGCATGCGAACACTTTACTTTTCCTGATCCAGTAAGAGAAAATCTCTTTTTTGCACTGGAGTTTGTTTTCATTTTAGGCATAAAATTCTTGCTTTTTAGTAAGAGGTGGCAAAGATAAATACTTTTTCGGAGTATTACAAGTAAATATCTTTTAAAAATATTAAGCTTTTTTTACTGTTTTCTTAGGTGATAGCATGACCATCATCTTACGACCTTCGAGTTTTGGTAACGCTTCAGACGAACCTACCTCTTCAAGTTCTTTTAGAAACTTGAGCAATAACAACTCACCTCTGTCCTGAAACACAATTGAACGACCTCTGAATGTAACATAAGCTTTTACTTTTGAACCCTCTTCGAGAAATTTCTTTGCATGCCTTACTTTAAACTCAAAATCATGCTCATCTGTATTAGGGCCGAATCGGATTTCCTTAATAACCGTCTTGGATGTATTGGCTTTTATCTCTTTTTCTCTTTTCTTTTTGTCGTATAGAAACTTCTGGAAATCAGTAATTTTTACAACAGGTGGATTGGCATTGGGTGAAATTTCTACAACATCCAATTCCATTTCTTCTGCCCACTTTATTAATTGATGGAGTGGGTACACTCCTAATTCTACTTTGCGACCGGCAGCCTGACTGATAGCATCTAATTTGTCTCCAACCAAACGAACTTCAAAGGCTCTGATCCTTTCGTTAATGTTGAATTTTTGACTTAATAAATCCTGTTCTTTTATTTTTTTAGCCAAGTGATTGATTTTTTGATGAAAAATAATTTTAGCAAATGTACATATTATTGCGTGAAGTTAAAAAAGGATTTGCACTTCTAAATACAAATCCTTTTGAAATTTATTTAACATCTGATTTTGAGGTCTTTTTCATTGAAATTATCAGCTTTTCGCCACTTTCATCTACACTCGCCAGAAAAACGCTTCCGGGTGCAGGATTTTCACCAAGGATAAATTCTGCGAGTGGGTCTTCAATATATTTTTGTATGGCTCTGTGTAGCGGTCGGGCGCCGAACTGTGGGTCATAACCTTTTTCTGACAAGAATTCCTTGGTTTTTTCATCTAACTCAAGTGAGTATTCAAGATGGCTCAATCTGTTGAGTAATTCTTTGATGCTGATGTCTATGATCTTGAAAATATCGGGTTGTGAGAGACTGTTGAATACGATGACGTCATCTATTCTGTTGAGGAATTCCGGAGAGAATGTCTTCTTAAGTGCAGATGTTATGACTGCTTTCGAATCATCTTCTTCTGATTCTTGGCGAGCCTTAGTGGCAAAACCGACTCCTGTGCCGAATTCTTTTAATTGTCTGGCACCAATATTGGAAGTCATGATAATGAGTGTATTCTTGAAATCTACCTTGCGGCCGAGCCCGTCTGTCAACTGACCATCATCAAGTACTTGTAACAGAATGTTGTACACATCGGGATGTGCCTTTTCTATTTCGTCTAACAGTATTACAGAGTATGGTTTACGGCGTACCTTTTCGGTCAATTGTCCGCCTTCTTCGTAGCCTACATAACCCGGAGGTGCACCTATCAGACGGCTGACAGAAAATTTTTCCATATATTCACTCATATCTATACGTACTAGCGTATCTGTTGAGTCAAATAAGTATCTGGCAAGTGCCTTGGCGAGTTCTGTCTTACCTACACCGGTAGGGCCAAGGAAAATGAATGAACCAATAGGTTTTTTCGGATCTTTGAGTCCTACACGGTTGCGTTGTATAGCCTTTGTTATTTTGACTATTGCATCATCTTGTCCGATGATTTGCTTCTTCATGTCATCTGCCATTTTTACAAGCTTGTTGCTCTCTGACTGAGCCACTCTCTTCACCGGTATGCCTGTCATCATGGCTATGACCTCTGCAACGTCATCTTCAGTAACAGGGTAGCGCTTGGTTTTGCTTTCCTCTTCCCATTCTATTTTGGCAAATTCGAGTTGGCGAATCATTTTTGATTCGTCGTCGCGCAAGTCTGCTGCCTTTTCGTACTGTTGACTTCTGACGGCCAAATTCTTTTGTTCCTTGATGTCTTCTATTTTTTGCTCTAGCTCTTCAATGTGCTTTGGAACATGTATATTCTTCAAATGCACTCTGGCACCTACTTCGTCAATAATGTCAATGGCTTTGTCGGGTAAAAATCGGTCGCTGATATAGCGTGTGCTAAGCATAACAGCCGATTTGATAACATCATCCGAATAGGTCACATTGTGAAATTCTTCGTATTTTGGACGAATATTTTTTAGAATATGTACTGCTTCTTCCGGCGAAGGCGGATCTACAATTACCTTTTGAAATCTCCTGTCGAGTGCACCATCCTTTTCTATGTGCTGTCGATATTCATCAAGTGTAGATGCACCTATACACTGGAGTTCACCACGTGACAGTGCAGGTTTGAAAATATTGGATGCATCAAGCGACCCGGTAGCTCCGCCAGCTCCTACAATGGTATGTATTTCATCAATGAAGAGTATGACATCTCTTGATTTCTCAAGTTCGTTCATGATGGCCTTCATTCTTTCTTCGAATTGTCCGCGATATTTTGTGCCAGCTACAAGTGCGGCAAGGTCAAGCATGATAATCCGTTTGTTGAACAATGTGCGGGAAACTTTTTTCTGCATAATGCGCAATGCCAAACCTTCGACAATGGCTGTTTTACCAACGCCTGGTTCGCCTATGAGTATCGGGTTGTTCTTCTTTCTGCGACTTAATATCTGCGATACGCGTTCTATTTCGTTTTCGCGGCCTATGATAGGGTCAAGTTTGCCTTCTTCGGCCAGTTTGGTCACATCGCGCCCGAAATTGTCAAGTACCGGTGTACGGCTTTTCGAGCCACTTTTGCGTTGCATTCTGGAAGCACCTTCATCATCATCTTCGAATGGTTCATCTTGGTCTGAGGGTGTTTCGTTGAATATTGCAGGGCCGGGATTTAATTCATCTTGTTTTACAAATTCGAGCTCCGACTTATAGATTTCATAATCTACATCAAACCTGTGAAGTATGCGTGATGCTTCGTTGTCTTTGTTTTTCAAAATAGACAGGATGAGGTGTTCTGGAAGTATTTCGTCACTTTTAAGGTTCTTTGCCTCAAGGAAAGTTATCTTCAGTACCCGTTCTGCCTGTTTGTTAAGTGGAATATTGCCGATGTTGATAGCCGTGGTCTGGTTCGAACGCTTAGGCAGTGCATCTTCAATGGTTGATTTTAACTGATTCTTGTCGAGTTCGAGTGAATCAAGTACTTTCAGGGCTAAGCAGGTTTTTTCCTGAAGTATCCCTAGAAGAAAATGCTCTGTACCAATATAATCGTGCCCTAAGCGGACAGCTTCATTTCGGCTATTAGTAATGACTTGTTTTACCTTCGGAGAAAATTTTCTGTTCATTCTTTTATTTTATGGTCGCAATTTTAAGACAAGTATAATGCTATTCTTATTAGAAAACAAAATTTTTTTACTGTTTATGAATACCAAATACATGCCATAGCTTAATAACGTGAAATATTGTCATGTGTTCATTCTATTTACATACATTTTTTTTGATATTATTTAAAAAACTCTTTATACCTTTGACAATTGAACCGTAGTAGAAATCAATTATGAAGTTTGAAGTAGAAAAAGAAGAAAAATACACGATTTTCAGGCTTAATGAGAACAATCTGAACTCCATTATAGCTCCAATGTTGAAATCTGAATTCGTAATGCTTAATTCTGAAGGTGTTAAAAATCTTATTTTTGATATGTCAGAAATACATTTCGTTGATTCATCAGGTCTGAGTGCCATTTTGACTGCCAATAGGCTGTGGAAAGATAACGGACTGTTCGTTATGACAGGTATAACACACCCTAACGTGATAAAACTGATCGATATCTCGCGCCTCAACAGCGTTTTGACTATCATTCCTACAGTCGAAGAGTCGGTTGAGTATGTTTTTATGGATGAAATTGAAAAAGAACTTTATTCTGAATCCGACGATTAATCTGTTTTGAATTTTGAGGTTTGTATTCTTGGATGTAATGGTGCGGTTCCACAAAAAGGGAAGTACCCGAGTTGTCAGTATGTCCGCATAGATACTTTTCACTGCCTTGTAGATTGCGGCGAAGGTGCACAATTTCAAATGGTTAATCTAGGTGTACCCAAACACCGGATTGAACATATTTTTATTTCACATCTGCACGGCGACCATATTTTTGGGCTCATAGGGCTTATTACAAGTTATCTTCTTGCAGGACGTACCAAAGCACTCGATATTTTTTCACCGCAAGGTCTTGAAGAAATAATAAAGATTCAGCTACAGGCAAACGGAAAATTTGAAATGCCATTCGAGCTTAGGTTTCATGTCATTGATACAACTACTCCAGGGCTTATTTTTGAAAATGACATACTTGAGGTAATTTCCATCCCACTCAAACACCGGATACCAACGTCAGGTTTCCTTTTTCGGGAAAAACAACGTACACCCAATATCGACAAACACAAACTGGAAGAGTACCAACTTGAACGTGCAGAAATACTGAAACTCAAAGCAGGTGAAAGTGTGCAAAACAGGCATGGAAAGCACATTCTGCCGCAGGATGTCCTCAAAGCCCCGTTACCAAAGAGAAGTTATGCATATTGCTCAGATACGATGTATGCACCCGAAAACATCCCAATACTTAAAGGTGTAAATCTACTTTACCACGAATCTACTTTTCTGCAGGTGGATGAAGCAACGGCACTTGCTACTAACCATTCTACGGCACAGCAGGCAGCATCTATAGCTCATGATGCTGAAGTCGGCTTACTTTTGCTTGGTCATTTCTCGGCAAGGTATGCCAACAGACAGTATTTTATTGATGAAGCCTCACAAGTATTCCCCAACGTCTTTCTTGCAAGCGAAGGGATGGTGGCAAAGCTGGAGATATTGGACAATAAGATCACAACCAGATTAAGTGATCCGGCTTAGTATTTTTACCAATTCCATTCAATATCATTTATTCCAATATTTTTTCAATTTAATTTGGCTTGTGATGTTAAGATTTTACTGATAGATGTATTAATGATTGTGAAAATCACTTTTCTGTCAGATAAAATTTTGAAATTATGAAATCAGCTTTTGTAGCATTGCTTACTGCTTTTATGTTTCCTCTGATTTTTCGAGAAATTATAGAAGGGCATATTCTGTTGTTTTTTGCTTTTTGTTCTGCTGTCTTTTTGGGTTCAATATTATTGTGCAATGCTGATGTGGGTTTGTGTCGAAGTGTAAAAGGTTTTTTTAAAAGCTACTCTCATGCCCCCAAGGACAGTGAAACGCAAATATCTTGTAAAGAATGTAGTCATCTACCATTGTTTGGGTTCATTGCATTGCTTGTCTGCGGTATTTCTATATTTGCTGTACTACTACCATGGTTACAGACAACAGAATTGGCAACAATGCCGATTATATCAATTGAAAGGAATGTCGAGCCGACTGGTATTATCAGTGGTATATCACTATCCGGAGGAATATTTGGGATGTTAGTGGCTGTCGTTGGCGGGTTACTGGTTTTGAATCAACACAAGTGGAGCTTTATGGCAGGAGTGATCAATGCAGGCATAGGTGTTATGTATTTGAATGATTTTCCTGTATCGCAAAGCCTGTGTATCAGTTCGTCATTTGCAGCAGGTAATGGATTTATTTCGCCATCTGTGCTTGGCTCACCTCAGTCGGGTCTTTATCTGTTCATTGGTATGTCGCTTTTGTTCACTGTATTAGCTATAGGCTACACTATGGACAATGACCAGCCAAGATTGATACATTTAGGTGATGTGAAGTAACAAGAAATGAAACATTATTAGCGTGCTAGCTCCTTTACCATTACACTATGCCGGCACTAGCTTCTGTGGTATTATATGAATGTGTGCTATTTTGACCAATATCTAAGAATAGATGTAGAATATGGCTCTTAGGTGGTTCGTGAATAGAGCTTTAACAGATATATACGTAGATATCATTTGTTAATAAGGTAAATTTTTTCATGAATTGCATCCACAAACTTGCCTATCTGAACAGGTAGCTCGTGTTTGGTATAGTCAAGTGCCCATTTGCGTGTTTTACCGTTCTTCCTGTATTCTATGAGTAGTCCACCACCATCTGCACAATCAGGGCAGCCATAAACGTTCTGCGGCGAATCAAACATCTCTTGTGGAATCTTGTCTTCCAGATCTTTGACCTGATAGTACAACTCCTGATCAAGCTTTACGAATTTCTCTGTTTTGTCAGAGTCATCCGTATCTTCAAGGAGTTGATTGCCGGTAATCACATACCGTACAACACAGTTTTCTCCTCCACATTCTCCAAAAAAGTGTCCGAATGCAAAATATTCATATTCACCTGAACCTAAATAATTTTTCTCTTTACAACAAGAACTTAACAGAATGATTGTCAGGCCTAAAAATAGTAGTTTCGATTTCATGATGATGAGATTTCGAGTTTAAGTCTTTATTTAATAACGCATAATACCAAATGTGTGTATTGCTTTTTCGGAAAAATTAACCTGCCTTGTACCTTGTGCTATGTTTGCCTGACGGAATATTTCCTTCCATCTACTGTAAGCTTTATTACGCCTCCGGCAATTTTTCAATTACTAAGGTTTGATAATTTAGTCAAATACAAATTTGCCCCTACCTACAATTATTTGATCTGAATCTGATGTCACACAATATATATACAGTCCGCCCGGCAACTCTGATCTATTAACCAAGAATAATCCATCAGTGCATTGTTTGGATAGTATGGGTGTACCACTGCTGTTGAATATCTCTAAAGTCATGCTCCCCTGGTTTTTACTTTTTACTTCAAATTTTATCTCCTTCTGAGCAGGATTTGGGTAGGCAAGGATGCTGCTTTGCACAGGGTTCACATCATCAACTGCGTTAATAGCTTTCTTAACAAGCTCAATAAATGCAAAACGGATAGGCGGACAAATACAAAAATCACCCGAACCGGCTGACAATCTAACTGTTATAGTATCAGTTGCCTGTGTGGTGATGGTGTCGGTTAATGTAAATTCACTCCAGCTGCTGCATGTGTCAGAACGAGATTGGCTCTCAACGAATTTGTTTTGCTTTCCGGTACCGATTCTAGCTCCTCCTGCCCAGTCTTTGGCATTCATCCAGTAGGTGAGGGTGTATATGTTGGTACCGGTTTGCCCTGTAATGTAGGTTTCAGCATAACCATCAGGCTCAAATGCGGCTTTCACCTGGAGACTCCAAATATCTTCAGGTATCCAGGATGGCGAATCAATCACAAGACCGACATAACAGTTTAGGTTTGTGTCACAATGTGCTGTCAGTTCTTCTCCACACAAATTGAACCAACCGTCGCACCTTGGATTAAGGTCAGGATATTGAAATCGCCCGTTCGAAATCAGATTTTGGCCATTACCCAATGTGGCATGTAAAAGAATAAACAGAATTAATATTTGTTTTTTCATTGGTTAATTTTTTTTAGGATTCAGCTTTTTATTCTCTTTAGGGAATAACGAACAGTACGCATTGATTGTGAATGCAAGTCTGATGTTTTTTTGAAATATTGATGTACGTACAAGTTTTACCTATGCAGGAATTATTGATATGACTTGTACAAAATTGGAATGTAATATTTAGAAAATCAGTGATATGTTAAATGTGGTCAGGTGATTTTTGAAAATACAACATGTACGAATGTTCCATTATTTACTTTTTTATGCGTGTGGTGGCTTTTGCGCAAACCGACAATCCAGATGATTTCATCTCCCGAGCATAACAAAAGCTGTCGTGCTTTTGCCGGAACAGATATTTTACTGTTGATGAAAAAATCCTTTAATTTTTGGCTCTTTCCATTCATTCCTTCCGGTGCAAAGCGGTCGCCGTCCTTTCTTGTTCGGATGACCAAAGCTTTGTCGTCAAAATTATGTTCGAACACCAAAGTGTCCCGTTCTGTTTTGGTAGTGGATTCGGTCGCAACGATAAAGCTCAAGGAGCCAAAAGCTGTGTGTACTGTAGCCGGAATCTGACTGACGCTTATTTCGGCGAAATCAGACAAAACCGGTGCAACTATCCATTCATCTCCATGCAGATACAATTCATGACTGCCAGATTCTATTTTTGTGCCACTGCGAGTGAGCTGGCCATTCAGCAAAAATTCAACCTGGCTTTTGCTGAAACCATATTCACCTAATATGCTGAAAAGTATATTTAAGCGGCCTGGTTTGCACAGCAGCGTTTTACTTGGAATGACAAGACAGTCATTATCCTTACGACAGTGGTGTTTGATAAAATTTGCAGTCTGCTCGCGGAGTAATTCTTCAAGATCGGCATATTCGCGGATGTGTTCATTAATAGTCTTGCTGAACTGAGGATTTATTTTTTCTATTTCTGGCAAAATGTTAAGCCGGATTTTATTTCTGTTGTATTTAGTTGAAAAATTGCTCGCATCATCGCGGTATTGAATGCCATTTGCCTGCGCATATTCAAGAATGTTACTTTTGCTTACTTGTAGCAATGGTCGAATTATGTTTGCACTCATAGCCGGAATGCCGCAAAGCCCTTTGATACCGGTGCCTCTTATAAGATTGAATAGCAGTGTCTCAGTGTTGTCGTCAAGGTGGTGGGCTGTCACCACAAAATCCACCTGATGTTCGTCCTTTAGCATAGCGAACCAATCGTACCTATGTTCACGAGCAAGCAGTTGGATTGATTTGTTGTCCTTTTGCGGTAGCGAAACGTGTTTTACACAAAAAATTTTATCATATTCTTTGGCCATTTTATTTACCAATGCCTCATCAAGATCTGATTCTGTGCCACGTAACCCATAATTGCAATGCGCAATGATGAAATCAGAATAATGCTTCTGAAACAAATGCAACACAACCATCGAATCGGCACCACCACTCACAGCCAGCAAAAAACGTTTGTCTGACACACCATCAGGGAAGAATCCTTCCATCGCTTTCAAGAAATGCCTTTCTGTGGGCATCATCCACATCATTAGTAGCCGTTTTTGTCCAAAAAATCGCGGTAAGCCTTTGCATTCTGCACATGTTGCTGAAAGGTCACAGCAAAAGAATGGTAACCCGAAAGGTCTGGCTTGGCACAGAAAAACATATAATCGTGGTTGGTAGCATTCAGGACGGCATCTATACTCGACTTCTCGGGCATACATATTGGGCCTGGTGGCAGGCCGGTATATTTATAAGTATTATAGGGCGAATCAATGGCGGTGTGCTTACCGGTTACTCTTTTTATTGTAAAATCATTGTTTGCAAACACAACGGTCGGATCGGCTTGTAAAGGCATATTTTGATGAAATCTGTTGAGATACACGCCTGCCACATCAGGGCGTTCGTCCACTTTATTGGTTTCTTTTTCAACAATAGAAGCCAGCGTATATACCTGTTGTGGAGTCAGTTGTAGCGAATCGGCCTTGGTAAGCCTTTTTTTGTTCCAGAATTTAACTGTTACGTTCGCAAATTTTTCAAAAACTTCGTCGGGTTTGGTGTCCCAATACATTTCGTATGTATCGGGCAGAAATGCAGTCATTACAGTCTCTGAGTCAAGATAGTGTTTTGAAAGGAATGTGGTGTCCCTGAAAAGGTGCATGAATGCAGTTGAGTCAGACTTCAAGTAGGAGCCGAGTTTTCCTGCGAGTTCTTCGATGGTTCTTATGTTGTTCAGCGTAATTTTTACAGGAGTTTGAAGGCCGTTCTTAAACATTCGTACCAATGTAAAATTTCCGGATCCGGGTTCAATCTTATAGCGACCAACACGGATATTCTTAACATTGAGCCCCAACAGACCGGCAGCTGTTCGAAAAGAACCTTCATTGGATATCAGTTGTTCGGAATGTAGCTTGTTGGCTATTGAATCAAGTGTATAATTATCATAAATGTAGAAAGCTTTTGCTTCTTCTATTTTTACATTTGATAAAAACAGGGTGGCAAGCAGCCAGATAAAAACAATAAGGCCTGTAGCCAAAACGCCACCTATGATGTATACCGGCTTTCGATTGGCAGGGTTTAATAACCATATTTTCGCTTTTCGGAACCACATTTGTGCTCCTTCAAAGTTTAGCTTCATTTAATACTGTTCATTTTCATTTGGGAAATCAGCGTTTTTTACATCTGTGATATAATGTTGTACTGCAGCTTTTATATCAACAAACAGGTCCATATATCTTCTCAGGAAGCGAGGTTTAAACTCTTTTGTAAGGCCGAGCAAATCATGTGTTACCAGTACTTGCCCGTCCACTCCACCTCCGGCACCGATACCGATGGTAGGTACGTGCAATGCTTGGGTTACTTTGGTAGCCAATTCGGCGGGTATTTTCTCCATCAAAACTGCAAAGCAACCAATCTCCTGCATCAGCAAAGCATCTTCCATCAGTTTTTTTGCTTCTGCTTCTTCTTTGGCACGTACAGTATAGGTGCCAAATTTATAAATAGACTGTGGTGTAAGTCCAAGGTGGGCCATCACGGGCACCCCGGCCGATAATATTCTTCTTACAGATTCTTCTATCTCGATACCGCCCTCCAGCTTAACACCATGGGCACCCGATTCCTTCATAATGCGGATGGTAGAATCAAGTGCTTTCTCCGAATTTCCCTGATAAGAACCAAAAGGCAGGTCAACTATAACAAGTGCTCTTTCAACACCTCTTACTACCGATGCTGCATGGTAAATCATTTGGTCGAGTGTAATAGGAAGGGTGGTTTCGTGTCCGGCTATAACGTTAGAGGCAGAGTCACCTACGAGCAATATGTCGATACCTGACTCATCAAGTACCTTGGCCATACTGTAATCATAAGCAGTTAACATGCTGATTTTCTCATGGTTCTCCTTCATTGCCTGCAATGTATGAACCGTCACTCGTTTTATTTGTTTCTCTACTGACATGAAAGAATTGTTTGATTTGGTTAGAAATTTGGCCGAAAGTTATTCAAAAATTCAGGTAACACAACAAAAAATCAGTGTGGAATTTAAAAAAAATAAGTTTTATATCATTAGTTGTTGAAATCCACTAATTTTGCCCAATGAAAAACAGAATAATATTATTGTTGGCTGCTATTGTAGCATTCTCCTCTTGTGATAACGAATTGCACCTCGTAGCTCCTTGGAAGCGTATTCCGGTTGTATATGGATTTCTTAATCTTTCTGAAAATGCACAATACATAAGGGTAGAAAAAGCATTTCTCGATCCTGAAAAAAGTGCTGAACAGATAGCAAAAAATCCCGATTCGCTTTATTTTAATAATATTGAAGTAAGCCTTACCAGGGTAAAGAATGGTACTACATGGTTACTTACAAGGGTAAACGGTACGGATGAAGGATTCCCTAAAAAACCGGGTACTTTTGCTCAGGATCCTAATTATCTGTACAAAATAAATACAAAAGATATAGAACTTGTAGCCGGCGAGCAATACAAGCTCTCAATCAAGGATCTGAGTAATAATACGACTATTGCCGAAGCTACAACCAATGTTGTAGGCAATTACAATATGGTTGCAACAGACCCGCCAAATCCGGGCGCATGGCCTTACAAATCTGATGTCCGCTTTAGCTGGCGTTCAAATGAAACTGTAGGCAAAGTCTATGATGTGTTCATGAAGTTTTACTACAATGAAAATACAATTGACCAACCTTCAAAATTTGCAAAAAAATCACTTACCTGGAAGATTGCAGAAAATGTACAAAGGCCTGCAGACCCAACCTCGCGTATAACAGCAATGCTCAAAGGCGAAGAAATTTTTAAATTTCTTGGAGAAAACATTTCAAAGATACCGGGTATTAAGCGAATATTCCTTTCCTATGATGTAACCGTAGTAGCCGGAGGACAGGAATTTCAGGATTATATAGACTTGGGTAATGCCAGCAGCGGTATCACAAGTTCACAGATTCTGCCTACTTATTCCAATATAAGTAATGATGGTATAGGTATTTTTTCATCCAGAAATATTCTCGAAGCAGTCGATTATTCGATTAATACACCTACACGCGATTCGCTCAAGAGTGGTATTTATACAAAGGATCTCGGATTTCAGTAATTCTAGCTGCCTTTTTGTCTGTCAGATTGTCAATTTGTCTTGAACATTTTGGCATAAAGGTTAATTTTGTCAGATTTTTAAGTATAAATATGTGGTGGCATGCCAATTGATTATTCAATTGTATTATTAAAAAATTAAAAACAATACATAATCAATGGGTAAAATTATTGGCATAGACCTCGGAACGACAAATTCATGTGTGGCAGTAATGGAAGGAAAAGAGCCGGTCGTTATTCCAAATGACGAAGGACGCAGAACCACACCATCTATTGTAGCATTCATGGATAATGGCGAAAGAAAAGTTGGAGATCCTGCAAAACGTCAGGCAATCACTAACCCAACAAAAACGATTTATTCAATCAAAAGATTTATGGGCGCAAGGTATTCTGAAAGTACAGCAGAAGCAGCCAAAATGCCTTACAAAGTAGTAAAAGGTGACAACGATACGGTCAGAATCCAAATAGACGACCGTGGTTATTCACCACAGGAAATTTCTGCTATTACTCTTCAGAAAATGAAGAAAGTGGCCGAAGATTATCTCGGTCAGGAAGTAACAGAGGCTGTGGTAACAGTGCCTGCTTATTTCAACGACTCTCAGCGCCAGGCTACAAAAGAAGCCGGAGAAATTGCCGGACTTAAAGTAAAACGTATTATCAATGAGCCTACAGCTGCAGCTTTGGCTTACGGTCTTGACAAAGGCGGTAAGGATATGACCATAGCAGTATTTGACCTCGGTGGCGGTACATTCGATATTTCTATACTGGAGCTGGGCGATGGCGTATTTGAAGTAAAATCAACAAATGGTGACACCCACCTAGGTGGTGACGACTTCGATAACGTACTGATCGATTACCTTGCAGATGCATTCAAGGCTCAGGAAAACATCGACCTTAAAAAAGACCCAATGGCACTTCAACGATTAAAAGATGCTGCGGAAAAGGCAAAAATAGAATTATCTTCAACACAAGAAACAGAAATCAACTTACCTTATGTGACAGCCGTAGATGGTGTGCCTAAGCACCTTGTACTCAAAATAACAAGAGCAAAATTCGAACAATTGGTTGATCATCTTGTGCAAAGATCATTGGTGCCTTGTGCCAAAGCTCTCGAAGATGCATCAATGAGCAAGGATAAAATCGATGAAATCATACTGGTAGGCGGCTCTACTAGGATTCCGAAAATACAACAGGCCGTTGAAGAATTCTTCGGTAAAAAACCAAACAGAAGTGTAAACCCTGACGAAGTGGTAGCGATCGGTGCTGCTATCCAGGGTGGTGTACTCTCTGGTGATGTGCAGGATGTATTGTTGCTTGACGTAACTCCGCTCTCTCTTGGTATCGAAACAATGGGAGGTGTATATGATGTGGTTATTGAAGCGAATTCGACCATACCTACCAAAAAGTCAAAAATTTATTCTACAGCTGCTGACAGTCAACCTTCGGTAGAAATACATATTCTGCAAGGAGAAAGACCAATGGCACGAGACAACCGTACAGTAGGTAGATTTATACTTGATGGCATTCCGCCGGCACCAAGAGGCGTTCCTCAAGTAGAGGTTACCTTCGATATGGATGCTAACGGTATCCTGAATGTGTCTGCACTTGAAAAAGGTACAGGTAAGAAGCAGAATATCCGTATCGAAGCTTCAACAGGATTATCAAAAGAAGAAATTGAAAGAATGAAGGCCGAGGCTGCCGCAAATGCAGAAGCAGATAAAACTGCTAAAGAAAGAGTCGAAAAACTGAATACAGCAGATAGCCTGATTTTTCAGACTGAAAAACAACTTAAGGAGTTCGGTGACAAATTGCCTGAAAATAAAAAGGCTGATATAGAAGCTGCACTCAAAGATTTGAAAGATGCACATACAGCTCAGGATATTGCACATGTTGAAAGAGCAACTGAAGCTTTGAACAATGCATGGCATGCTGCAAGTGAAGACCTGTACAAAGCATCACAGGAAGCAGGTGCAGGCTCAGCAGGGCATGCACAGAACGGAGCCGGCCAAACCGACTCGACAAGTGATGTGACAGATGCTGAATTTGAAGAAGTTACCGACAAATAAGTATTCAGGATTATAAGCAATCAAGCCTTCATGCTCCGTGCATGAGGGCTTTTTTGTATCTCGAACGAATCATTCCAATAGGGTTTGCGTAATATAATTTGGTAAAAGTGGAATGTCATTGGCCAACCAAGGATTCCTGTGGTTCGAATCATTATAATTCTAAACCATCTCAGATAATTATGCAAATATATGAATTCACACTTTTGTTCTAAAAATTATAGATAAATGTTATAATTTTGGTCTGGTTTTTGATTCCGTATAAAAATAATCTATAAAGTTGAGCATGACATTAACTCAAATGGAATATCTGATAGCTGTGGATACACACAGGAATTTCGCTGAAGCAGCACGTAATTGTTTTATTACACAACCAACGCTGAGTATGCAGATTAAAAAAGTAGAAGACGAGTTGAATGTCCTGCTTTTTGACAGAAGTAAAAAACCCGTACTTACCACAGACATCGGCCGCCTCATAATACATCAAGCCCGAGTAGCCTTGTCTGAAGCGAACAAAATCAGGGAAATTATTGACAACCAGAAAGGAGCCATAAAAGGTGAGCTCCGCATAGGCATCATTCCTACCATTAGTCCATATCTGTTACCTTTGTTTGTTTCTGATTTTATTACAAAGTATCCGGAGGTAGAACTCATTATTGACGAGCTCACGTCTGACAAAATCATCGCCAAGCTCAGTCAGGATTTATTGGATGCCGCATTGATGGTGACACCTATCAATGAGAGTACATTTATAGAAATGCCTTTGTTTTATGAGAAATTCTTGCTGTACCTCTCCGAAAACCATCCATTGCTCAATAAAGTTTATGTCAACTACGAGGATATTGATTTGTCAGATATATTATTGCTGAAGGAGGGAAATTGTTTCAGAAATCAGATTGTCAATCTTTGTGGCGAATATGCTACGCACAGAAGGCACCAGCTAAAATTTGATGCAGGTTGTTTAGAAACAATTAAAAAAATGGTGGACAGAAAGCAGGGTTTTACAATATTGCCTGAGCTGGCAGTTGACGGGCTCACGGATTTAGAAAAGCGGCGTGTCAGGCAGTTTCCTTCACCCGAACCTGTACGCGAAGTAAGCCTGGTAGTAAGGAGAAATTTTATGAAAAAAAATCTGCTTGAGCTGTTTCTAAATTCTATTAAGGAAAATATCCCACCACACATTGTTGCGAATCCGGATATAAATACAATTGCATGGAGAGATTAAAGTTTTATTTTAGCACTACAAATAAAACATTCAAATAATCTCTTACCTTTGTACCCCGTAACAACACCAACTTCCAATGACCAAATATGTATTTGTTACGGGCGGCGTAACGTCTTCCCTAGGGAAAGGAATTATTGCAGCGTCCCTTGCAAAATTGCTTCAAAGCAGAGGCTATAAAGTAACTATCCAAAAGTTTGATCCTTACCTGAATGTCGATCCGGGCACACTTAACCCTTACGAGCATGGCGAATGTTTTGTGACAGATGACGGTGCTGAAACCGACCTTGACCTCGGCCACTACGAGCGTTTTCTCAACATACCAACAAGTCAGGCCAATAACGTGACTACAGGGCGTATTTATCGTTCGGTGATAGATAAGGAAAGACGTGGCGATTATCTTGGTAAAACAGTGCAGGTAGTGCCACATATAACCAATGAAATCAAACGCAGGGTAAAACTGCTGGGGCAAGACAAAAAATACGACATCGTTATTACTGAACTTGGTGGTACAGTTGGTGACATCGAGTCATTGCCTTATCTAGAAGCACTACGACAGTTGAGGTGGGAGCTTGGACCAGATAACTGCATAACCATTCACCTTACATTGATACCTTATCTACGGGCAGCTAAGGAATTGAAAACCAAACCAACACAGCATTCGGTAAAAGAATTGCTCCGCTCAGGTGTACAACCCGATATACTGGTATGTCGTACAGAACATGCCTTGCCAAAAGAGTTGAGGAAGAAAGTAGCACTCTTCTGTAATGTTGAAACAGAAGCTGTGATAGAAGCAATGGATGCCGAAACGATCTATTCTGTGCCCGTGCTGATGGCTAAGGAAAACCTGGATACCATCGTTCTTGAAAAATTGAAACTCACTTCACCAAAAGAACTTGACCTGAGTGCATGGAATTCATTTCTTGATAAACTTAAGAACCCTACTTCAAAGGTACAGATTGGGCTCATAGGTAAATACAACGAGCTTCAGGATGCCTACAAATCAATTTATGAAGCCTTCATTCATGCCGGTGCAAGCAATCTTTGTAAGGTAAACGTTATACCAATCCACGCTGAAAAACTTATTGATTCGGAAAAAGAAATCGAAAAATTGAATAAGCTTGATGGTATACTCGTATCGCCAGGTTTTGGAGAACGTGGTTTGTTGGGCAAACTGGTAGCCATTAAAAAATGCCGTGAGGAGAAAATTCCTTTCTTTGGCATCTGTCTTGGTATGCAATGTGCGGTAGTAGAGTTTGCAAGAAATGCAGCCGGGCTTACCAATGCCAATACTACTGAAGCCGACCCAAATACCGAATATCCGGTAATCGATATGATGGAATCGCAAAAAGCACTTACTCAAAAAGGTGGAACCATGCGTTTGGGATCCTATAAATGCGAATTATTAAAGAATTCGAAAGCTTTTAAAGCGTATGGTCAGACAAAAATCAATGAACGACACCGCCACAGATTTGAATTTAACAATCAATACATCAATATTCTTGAAGAAAATGGATTAAAGGCTACCGGACACAATCCTGAAACCGGCCTTGTTGAGATTGTTGAAATACCGGATCACCCATGGTTTGTGGGTGTACAGTATCACCCCGAATTAAAGAGTACAGTCGAAAAACCTCATCCACTGTTTGTGGCTTTTGTAAAGGCAGCTATTGATTACAAGGAATCGCAGGGGAAATAGGCATGAGAAAACTTTCTACCAGTGAGCTTGACCGAATATCAGCCGACAAAGTAAACACCATCCGTAAGATGCCATTGGTGGTGGTACTTGACAATATTCGCTCAGGTCTCAATGTCGGTTCGGTTTTCCGCACATGTGATGCATTTGCGGTAAGCCATATTTTTATTACGGGATTTACACCACAACCACCGCACCGCGAAATATTGAAAACAGCACTAGGATCGACAGAAACTGTAAGCTGGACCTATGTCGAATCAACTGAAGATTGCCTCAAATTGCTTGAGAAAGAAGGATTTTACAATATTGCTATTGAGCAGACTACGGAAAGTATTTCACTGGAAAAATTCGTGTTTCATCATGACAGGAAATACGCTCTTATTCTGGGAAATGAAGTAGATGGTGTGTCGGACGAGGCCATAGCCATAGCAGATGCAGCAATAGAAATTCCACAGGCTGGTGTCAAACATTCGCTGAATGTAGCTGTTTGTGGTGGAATGGTGTTATGGGAGGCATTCAGGCAATTGTATCTTCCCTAATAAAGATTATTTGCCCCAGTGCCAGCCAAGTCGGATTCCGGCGTCGAGTTTGTACATTGATTTTGTATCTCTCTCAGCCTTCAAATCTGTAAATTCTACAACAGGCCTTTGCTCAAGTTCAAGTCCCGCAAAAGGCGTGAGTGTCAGATGCTTAGACAACCCGATGTCAAGCCCTAAACCACCGGATGCACCGTAAGTAAACATATTGCGAGTAGCTGGTGTATTTTGCTTAAAAACTGTATTGTATGCATTTATTGAAACCCAGGCGAATATACCTTTTTTCATAAAACTGCCATCTTTGTTCCAGGTAGGGCAGTTGCAGTCGCCTTCAATATCGAGGAAGTATATGTGTGTATTGAACTGAAGCCCAAGTGTTGTTATATTCGTATTTAACTCGGTATCGAAGATGGAATTTTTGTTTATTTTTTTATTGAAATACAATATTGCAGGAAAAAATTCGACCCGGTAATTTTTAAGTTTAAAAGCATAATCTATGCCAAAGCCCAATTGGTCAGCTTGAACAAATTCATTAAAGCCCGATCCGGAAAGTATATAGCTCGTATCCTGGAATCTCTGATACTGAACCTGAAAGCCAATCTGTGCATGCATATTGGAACAAAAACAGAGAAAGATTATGGCTGCAAGGAGATTTTTCATAAAATAAATGCTTTGATTTCAAATATAGAACCTTTTTACGATTAGATTGTATTCAAACACCGTTATATTTGTAAATGTTTAAGACTTCAACTTGAAAACAAAAACACTCAGAAAAGATATAGTTAACGTCATTACCCTAGGTTGCTCAAAAAATCTGGTTGACTCCGAGAATTTGATTACCCAGCTCAAAGGAAATGATTTTGCTGTAACCCACGAAGACACTACTTCAGATGCCAATGTAGTCATCATCAATACCTGTGGATTCATTGACCTTGCCAAGCAAGAATCAATCAACACCATTCTGGAATATGCTGCCAAGAAATCGGATGGTGAGATAGAAAAACTGTACGTCACAGGTTGCTTGTCGCAACGATACAAAGATGCCCTTGAGGAAGAAATTCCGGAAGTAGATGCTTATTTCGGCACACTCGAGTTGCCTGGACTTCTGGCTAAGCTCAACGCTGACTACAAACATGAATTATTGGGCGAACGCCTGATAACCACACCTCAGCATTATGCGTTTTTAAAAATATCGGAAGGTTGTAACCGCACTTGTTCATTCTGTGCTATCCCGCTGATGCGTGGTGGGCATATTTCGCGACCGATTGAAGAGCTCGTCGCAGAGTGTAAAAACCTTGCAAGACATGGTGTAAAGGAAATCATGCTCATAGCTCAGGAGCTTACATACTACGGGCTCGATCTGTATAAAAAACGTGAATTGGCACGGTTGCTTGAAGCATTGTGTGATGTGGAAGGAATAGAATGGATCAGGTTGCATTATGCCTATCCGAGCAAATTTCCGCTTGAAGTGCTGGATGTAATGGCTGCACAACCTAAGGTCTGCAATTATCTTGACCTACCAGTACAACATGCTAATGACGAGGTACTTAAACGGATGAAACGGCAGATAACCCAGCAGGAAACCCGTGAATTGATAGAGCATGCCAGACGGATCGTACCGGATATTTCCATTAGAACAACACTAATCGTCGGCTTCCCAGGTGAGACAGAAGAAGAATTTCAGGATTTGTGTACATTCGTACAAGAAATGGAATTTGACAGACTTGGTGTATTCCAATATAGTCATGAAGAAGACACATTTGCCCACCAAATGGAAGATGATGTGCCTGCCCCGATTAAAGAAGCAAGGGCTGCCCGGATAATGGAGATTCAGAAGGAAATTTCATTTGATAAGAATCAGGGAAAAATAGGGAAAACCTTCAAAGTGCTCATTGATAAAAAAGAAGGAGATTATTTTGTTGGCCGTACTGAAAGCGATTCGCCGGAGGTGGACAACGAGGTGCTTTTATCTGCTAAAGAAAATTATGCACGGATCGGGGACTTCGTCCATGTAAGGATAGATGATGCCAACGAATTTGATCTCTTTGCTACGATAGTAAAAAATTAACTAACCATGGTTGCCTATAATCTTGATAATCCGCGAAAGTTGGCCACTACCAGTCTCATCGGCAGTTTGATTTTGTCGTTTGGGTTTTTTCTATTGGTAAGTGCCGGTATGGTAGAACCATATCCGAGATTTTACTGGATGAGTGCCTGTACATTTTTGATGTTGTACGCCATATTTAATAGCGTAATAAGTACGAGAGTAGAGAACAATCCAAACTATTGGAACACATCGGTTGTTGTATATTTAATTCTTGCTGTTGTGACAGGAGTTGTTGCCTGGGCAATGTCGGACTTGAGTGTTTTTAATGCCGGGTCTTACTCTTTCCTTTACGTAGTAATAACTTTTGGCTATATGGTATTCATTTCTGTCATGAAAGCAGTAAAAAGTCTCATCGAATACGCGCAGAAGGAAGTGTGGCATCATCCAAAAATGCGAAAGCGAAAATAAAATTTATCATATTATGAATGCAATGATTTACCTAGCCTGTATTTTAGTAAGTTTTGTGAATGCTTGCACCTTCAATCTTCGGTCAACACCTGAAACAGCAAAACCAGCAACAAAACTTGTTTCGGAAGTGGAGAATGACACTATAAAACCTATTGTAAAAACCGAGGCAGAGTGGAAAAAGGAACTTTCGCCCATGTGTTATAATGTGATGCGAGAATCCGGCACGGAGCGTGCCTTCACCGGCAAATACTGGGACAATCACGCAAAAGGGACCTATTACTGTGCTGCATGCAGATTGCCATTATTCGAATCAGACACAAAATTTGAAAGTGGTACTGGCTGGCCGAGTTTTTTCGATGTTAAATCGAAGAGTAACGTCAAGTTGGTTACTGACATAGATTATGGGATGGAAAGGGTAGAGGTCAGGTGTGCTCGCTGTGGGGGGCACTTAGGCCACGTCTTCGAAGATGGCCCTAAACCCACCGGCCTGAGATACTGTATGAACTCTGCAGCATTGGAGTTTGTGGGGGAGTAGGGGAGAATGTAAGGTTTATTAAATTATAGATGACTAATGTATAGCTTTGACAGGCATTTTCGACTAAACATATTTTCCCTACCTTTGCACTTACATAGCCACATTACCCAATGAAACCCATCATACGCTGGTTTTTGTATTTGCTCACCTTCTGGTTACTCGTATTCCTTGTTGGGCGGGTGACATTTTATTTGTGTACAGTTCCTTTGTTAAAAGGAGTGAACATCGGGCTTGTGATGCAGTCACTCTACAAGGGGTTTAGGCTCGACTTGTCCATGTTCGGATATTTTCTGGCCTTGCCTATACTGTTACTTACCGGTTTTCTGGCTACAGGTAAACGGGCATTCCTGTTTATTATTGACCTGATCAATTATCTGCTCATAAGCATTTATGTGCTTACCTTCGTGGGTGAATCAAGCGTTTACCGCGAATGGAGAGCAAAACTGACGGTACAAGCACTCGAACATTTTTCTAACCCGGATGAAGTTTTTAAAACCGCCTCCACAGGTCTTACAATGCTGTTCTTTGGCCTCTCGGCAATATTTATCTTTTTGTTCCTGAAAATATACAACAAATATGCCTCTGCTCAAAAACTGAACTCCATACATGACCACTCACTACTCACCCGCCTCTGGAAAACTCCGGTTTTCTTGTTGTCCGGTGCTTTTTTGGCAATTGTTCTTATACGAGGCGGTCTTCAGGCTATCCCTATCCAAAGTAGTGATTCGTTCTTTTCTACTACACCTATCGTTAATGATGTTGCTGTCAATCCGTTCTGGAACATCGCCTACAATATCCTCGATTATCAAAACCGCTTCAAGAAAAATCCATTCAACGATTTTCAGATGGATGAGGCCAATAATTATGTACGGTCGCTCTTTCAAGTACAAAAAGATACTACCATAAATTTTCTCACGAATGACAGGCCTAACATCGTGTTTATCCTCGCAGAAAGTTGGAATACACATAGCATAAAATCTTTCGGTGGTGATGATTTTGCACCTTTTATCGACAGCCTCAGCAGACAAGGTATCCGGTTTACTAATTTTTACTCTTCAGGCTATGTATCTGACCAGGGGATACCTTCAGTTCTGAGCGGTTATCCGTCTGTATCGAGGGTGAGTGTCATCAATCAAAATTCTAAATCAGCTAAGTTGCCATGTATCAATCAGGATCTGAAAAAATACGGCTATCAAAGCGGATTCCTGTTCGGTGGCGACCTTAATTATGGCAATATCAAAGGTTACGTACTCAACAAAGCTTTTGATATAGTGAAGGAAGAAAAAGACATTGACCCGAAATATGCGCGTGGTAAGCTCGGTATCCAGGATAATGATATGATAAATGTGTTGTTGGAAAATCTGAATGCTGCCCAAACACCATTTGTCTTTGCCTGGTTTACGCTCAGTACGCACATGCCTTATGATTTTGAAGGTGCGAAAAAGAATCTCGTGAATCACAAGGAAAACGACTATATCAATTCCATCGTTTTTTCTGATCATGCACTCCGCGAATTTTTCGAAAAAGCAAAAAACACAAATTGGTACAAGAATACACTCTTTGTCTTCGTAGCAGATCACAGTCATGCCGATCATAAGGATTTCGGAGTCTATGACGCCGAATACCACCACATACCACTTATTTTTTTCGGTGATGTGATCAAACCGGAATTCCGCGGCAAGGAAATCCGAGATGTATTTTCGCAGCTAGATATTACACCTACATTGCTAAAGCAGATGGGTCTTAACACTGAAGCCGGGCAGTATGTGTGGGGTAGAAATATGTTCAATCCTTACTCAAGACATTTTGCATATTTTAGCACTTTTGCTGGTGGAGGTGTTGTGTCGGATGAAGGAAAAATAGGGTACCAACATGGCCTCGATAAGCTTATAATCAATTCGTTCGGACCCGGAAATCCAAAATCGACCGAACTAAAAAGGTTGGGAAAAGCATTTCAGCAGACAGTTTTTGAAGATTATAGGCTAAAATAATTTTTTTATTTTTTT
>JAIBCG010000061.1 GCA_019694295.1 Saprospiraceae bacterium | reverse complement strand
ACTGCACTGCTACCTCTTTTTTATCGATCTTTGGTACTCATCACTTTCATCAAAAATTCCTATTGCGTTATCCGGGTATTATAAATCTACTGCTTAATGGTTCGAAAAATGCCGAAAAATAATGTGTCACAACATCTCACATTTTACACACCATTTACCACTTACCACTTACCATTCACCATAGTTGCGTGAAGGACAGAAGCGAACACGAAGTAAAGCGGATGGCCTGACCCGACAGGGGCACGCCCTGATGATCATACTTTGCTCAGGCTTTGGACTTTAGCTCATCGAGGTAGCGTTCGAGCTCCATCTCGTCGAATACGAGTACTTCGCGCGGTTTGGAGCCGTCGCCTGCACCTACGATGCTCATGGCTTCGAGTTGGTCCATGATACGGCCTGCGCGGTTGTAGCCGAGTTTGAGCCTGCGTTGTATCATAGATGTGCTGCCGTGCTGATTGCTGACAACGAGGCGGGCTGCGTCTTCGAACATGTCGTCGAGGTCGCTGTATTTGATGCCTGAAACGCCGTGTATCTCGCTGTCTTCGTCTTTGTATTCGGGGAGGAAGAATGGTATGGAGTAGCCTTTCTGGTCAGAAATATTCTGGATGACTTTTTCGACCTCGGGTGTGTCAACGAATGCGCACTGAAGGCGGATGGTCTCACCGCCAACTGAGAGTAGCATGTCGCCCTGGCCTACGAGCTGATCGGCGCCTCCTGCATCGAGTATGGTACGAGAGTCGAACTTCGATGATACCTTGAAGGCGAGTCTTGCCGGGAAATTGGCTTTGATGACGCCGGTAATGATGTTGACTGATGGGCGCTGGGTGGCAATGATGAGGTGAATACCAACGGCACGTGCGAGCTGAGCAAGGCGGCCGATGGGCAGTTCTACTTCTTTGCCTGCTGTCATGATGAGGTCGGCGAACTCGTCAATCACCAAGACGATGAACGGCAGGTATTTGTGTCCTTTTTCGGGATTGAGATGACGGCTGTTGAACTTAGTGTTGTACTCGCGGATGTTTCGCACTTCGGCTTTCTTGAGCAGGTCATAGCGCTGGTCCATCTCTATGCAGAGTGAGTTGAGTGTGTGTATTACTTTTTTGGTTTCGGTGACGATGGGTTCGACCTGGTCTGGAAGGAAGCCGAGGAAGTGATTTTCGAGCCTGGCGTATGGGAAGAGTTCTACCTTTTTGGGATCGATGAGTACGAGTTTGACCTCTGAAGGATGTTTTTTATAGAGTATAGAAATGAGCAAGGCGTTGATACCGACTGATTTTCCCTGGCCGGTGGCTCCGGCTATGAGTAAGTGTGGCATTTTGGCGAGGTCGGCGATGAAAACTTCGTTGGCGATGGTTTTGCCGAGAGCTATGGGCAGATCCATCTTGGTTTTGGTGAATTTTTCTGATTGGAGGATTTCCTTAAGCGATACGACCTGTCGTTTTTTGTTGGGTACTTCGATGCCAATGGTACCTTTGCCCGGGATGGGAGCGATAATACGGATGCCGAGGGCGGAGAGTTTGAGTGCAATGTCGTCTTCGAGGCTTTTGATCTTGGAGATACGGACGCCGGGTGCAGGAATGATTTCGTAAAGTGTGACTGTAGGGCCAACGGTGGCGCGTATTTTGGTGATTTCGATCTTGTATTCCTGGAGTGTTGCGATGATCTGATCCTTGTTGGCATCGAGTTCGGCGCGGTCTATTTCTATTTTTTGTTCTTCGTAGTCGTGCAGCAATTCGATAGGCGGAGAGGTATAATGTGCCAGCTCGTTGCGTGGGTCGAAGGCTGTATCAATGCCGATATGTTCGCCGGGTACAGGTTCGTGGGGTTCGGGTGTGGTGTCGGGTTGAATGACAGGCTCTGTTTCGTCATCGGCCAGCTCAAGGGTGAGTTGTTTTTGCTCGGTGGAGTCTATGGCAGTAGGCTGATGTTGGCCAATATGAGTGGACAGTTCGTGAGTTTGAGTGTCTTCGGGTTCTAAGTCGTGTTCGAGGTCAATTTCTTTTGAATGTTTGGCTTGTTCGGCCTCCATTTTTTTGATAATCTCTTCGCGTTTAGTTTTGGCAATAGACATGCCGTCGGATATTTTTTCCTTGATGGTTCCTGCTTTATTGTCACTGGCTGCTACATCATTTGAGAAGGTTTTTACCTGTTTCCAGACTGTGCCGGCGCTCACCTCGCTAAGGTCGGGGTTAAAGAACCAGATAACCAACCCTATGAGTACGAAGAGTAGCAGTATGACTACCCCGATAGTACCAAGAAAGCTCTGAAGCCAACTGACTGTGCCTTGACCGAATGCTCCGCCCCAAGGAAAAGAAGAGCTTGAAAAGATGAATTCGAGGTAGATGGTAGAAAAAAGTATGATAAAGAAGCTGTTCTTTAATACGGTGATGGGTCGTTTTGGTTTTTTGTCTTTCAGTAAATGAGCCCCGGCCCAGGCAAACAAGTAAACGATAACGAAACTCGCCAGACCGATACCCCAGTAAAAAAACATATTAGACACGATAGCGCCGAATCTGCCGAGGAAATTTTCGGCCGTGACATTATCTTCGAACAGTAAGCCCCACGAAAATCTCAAAACCTTATCTTGGTCGGCCTGCCATGTAAAGAGATAACTGATAAATGCAACAAAAAGGAACGAGGCAAGTAATATAAAACTGAGCCCAAGAATCTTCGGAATCCTGTTCTTAAGATTTTTGGGTGTACTTTGTTTAGATTTTGTTTTTTTGCTGGCAGACATATAATTATGGGATCAAATGTGGACTATTCTAAGGGGCAAAAATAAAGAAAATTATTTCATATTAAATAAATAAAACAAAAATAACGTATTCATTATTAAATTATATTGCCTTTGCTGTTTCTGAAACGCGTATTTTTGTTGATTCATAAAAAAATATCATGCGAAGAATCCTTGCCAACGATGGCATTCATCCGGAAGCTCAGCACCTGCTCGAAGAAGCCGGGTTCGAGGTAATAACTCAAAAAGTACCGCAAAGCGAACTTGCCGGAGTCATAGGCAACTTTGATGCGGCCATCGTACGGAGTGCCACAAAAATAACAGCAGATGTGCTGGCCGATTCCGGAAAATTGAAAATATTGGGCCGGGCAGGTGTTGGGCTTGACAATATTGATACAGAAGCTGCTAAGCAGGCAGGTATAGAGGTGTTCAATACACCATCTGCCTCTTCTAAGGCCGTAGCTTCTTTGGTAATAGCCATGATATCGGGCATAGCGAGGAATCTTCACTTGGCAGCACGGACTATGCCTGTAAAGGGCGCCACCCATTTTTCGGAACTTAAAAAGCAATATGCAGGCGGAATGGAGCTCGAAGGTAAGAAGCTTGGTATCATTGGTTTTGGCAGGATCGGGCAGGAGCTCGGTAAAATGGCAGTAGGGCTCAATATGGAGATATTGCCTTATGATGCATACTTTAAGCCCGACACACTTGCGTGCGAATTTGCAGGCAAAAAAGTAAAGATTCAGCTGAAGGTTTTGAGCTTTGAAGATGTGATAAGCGAGGCGGATATTATTTCGGTTCATGTACCGGCACAGAAGGGCAGTGCCCTTATTACTGCTGAAGAGATAAGCAAAATGAAGGATGGTGTCATTCTTATAAATACTGCTCGAGGTGGCATTATTGACGAGACTGCTCTGTTGGCGGCACTTAATAGTGGCAAGGTAATGGCTGCGGGTCTGGATGTGTTTGTCAACGAGCCAACACCTGATGCTGCGTTGCTGGCTCATCCAAGCGTGTTTGCCACTCCACATACAGGAGCCGAAACCGCAGAGGCACAAAAGAGGATTGGACAGGCTCTTGCAGGCCGAATCATAGATTTTTTTGAAATGTAGGTTGTACCGTGATTATGCAGGTATAAATCCTAAGGAAGAATTATCTGGGATCAAGCAGAACAAGCGTAAAACAAGAGTGCCTGACAGTAAGCGTTTTGATCTTATTATCAGGCACCATGCAAAATTGGATAACTGAATATTATCTCAGTTCTACTTATTCTTTAATGAGTTTTTTTACGAATTTGCCGTTGTCGGCATCAAAAACCACAAAATAAATACCCGCTGGAATTTGGGCTCCGATGTTGAATTCAAGATTTGTTTTGCCCGCTTCGAGCTTACCATTGTACAGGTTTTTGACATATTTACCTTCGCTGTCAATCAATGTTATAGAGGTGTTGGTAGATTCTTTGCAACTTATATCAAGACTAAAACGTGAGCTGACCGGATTTGGCTGTATCCTGAAGGAAATTTTATCAGTTATTGAAGACAGTTCAGGAATGGATGTAAGGTTGCAATAATCTACAACGGAGATATAGATTTTAGGGCCCAGATTATCACGTCCGTCGCTAAAGATGGTAAGATTCCTGCAATCTGTGTTGATAGACTTGTTGTAGTCACCAAAGAATACAGGTGAAAAGCCGCCAGTCGGGTAAACTGAAAAGTCGGTAGCTTTTGAAGAAACCAATACAGGATTCTTAAAGCTAAGGCCACCATCAGTAGAGCGCATTACATAATAATTACCGATTTTTTGCGGAGTGACAGAGTACCACGATACTGTAACACCCGAATTGGTATTAGCTGCTACTACAGGCATCATACAATGGCTTCCGGTATCTTTGGCTGTTTCTGATAAGTTGACAGGTGTTGACCAGGTGACGCCACCGTCTTTAGAGTAAGCAAAGAAACCCTGTACCAGGTCTTTTTCGCCAAATGAACTCCAAGTAAGATACAAATTGTTCGTACCAGCTTCACGGGCGAGGTTGGGTGCTGGATTTTCACGTGCATGTACATAGACTGTGCCAGACTGGAAGGTGCTTTTGCCGGTACCTACGATGGTTGGTGGTTCGAAAGTAAGTCCACCATCGAGTGAACGGCTATGCATGATGGTGCTGGAGTCAATGGCACCATAAGTGACATGAACGACACCGTTATCATCCACTTCTATGTTAGAAAACTGCGAATTTTCATTTACAAAAACAGGTGTGTTGGCATATTCGAATGAATCAACGCCGGGTAGTTTTCTTTTTACAATGATACCGTTACCGGCAAGTGTAGTTTTGGTGTTAGGGATGAAAAGCCCTGCACAATATAGTGTACCGGCATTTGGACCATCTGTTTTATCAACTGAAAACCACGGGCGGTCAAATATTCCATCTCCATAATCTGTAACATCTCCTGTTAGCAATGACAGACCGCCCTGAGCAATATAGATATTGTCACCTGGGGCAGTATTGAATGTGGCGCCCTTGTCATCTGACCATGCCCAGAATACTTGAAATTTTCCTTCAGTAAATCCCTGTAATCCGAGATACAGCCAACCATAGTACAGCTTGCCATTTTTGTCAAAATCCATAATCGGGTCACCACCGCCGGCTATCTGCAAGCCTGGATTGCGCTGAGTATATATTGTGCGCGGGTCAAAAGAACTCAGCTGCCAGGTAGCCCCACCATCGAGTGTGTAGTAAATCCTGAAATCAAGCGACTGGGTAAAATCCATGAATGATACTACAATGTTGTTGGTGTCTGTAGGGTTAATGGCAATGTAGGGTTCTGCCTCTGTGACATCAAGACTGGTAGCATTCGAAAGCTTGATTTCCTGGTTGGTCCTTTTCTGGATGATGAAGGGTGCATGCTTTTCAAAATTCTGCTTAAAACGTGCTGTGTGCAGTTTCTCACGGATGATTTCTTTGAGGGCTTCTTTTCTCTTATCAATATTCTGTGCGGAAAGCGTACCGATGAATATCAATGACATAAATAACAATACTAATCTCATATTCGTTTTTTTGCAAACATAAGACTAAAAAAGGATATTTCAAGCCTGTCTGACTTGCCAAGTCGTGTAACTTAGGTATTTAGTCGATTTTTGATGTCTTCGAGATGTTCTACCATCAGTAGCATCATGGCCGATTTGTCAAAACCCGCGTATAAAACCTGTTCGCAGTTGGTAAAGATGGTTTTAATCTTCGAAATCATTACCGTGTCATGTCCTGTTTTCTCGAGATGACTGATTATTTCGCCTTGTGAAGCATTAGGATTTTGTATCTGTAGTTTTTGTATAAGGAATGTTGTAAGATTTTTCTGCAACTGGCTGTAGAATTTTTCCTGATCGGCATTATTCAAATAGACCTGAAGACCTTTTACCGGGTCAGCTATGGCAACAGACTGTTTAAATGTTGTTGGTATGGTAACTTGGTTGCTATCTTTTATAACAACATTTTGGGTAGTTTTTTTCTTTGCACGTATGAAGAAAATTGACCAGATGAGCGTTCCGAGTATGACGATGCCTGCAAATACGGCCAGATACTTCTTGAGTGCAGGTACGGGGGCACTTGTACTGTCCGTGCTTTGGTCATCTTCAGTGCTTTCATGTGGTATTGCTTTGTTTACTACAATGGAAAATGGGCCAAACATCTTTGATTCGAAGTGTTTCTTGGTTGTGTCGAACCACGAGTACTCAGCCGGAATACTGAAAGTGCCTTCAGCTTTTGGCAGCAACATTATTTCGAACACTTTTTTTGATACCAGACGACCGTTTTTTTCACTTGTGTTTTCTTCAACAGTTTTTGGTGCATACATTTCAAAATCATAAGAGAGCTTCATGTTGGGCATTTGTACGTTCTTGATGTCACCATCGCCCGTAACCGTGAGCAGAAGTGTAAGTGCATCGTTTTTTGAAATATGTGTACTCACAGGCGATAGTTCGAGGTTCCAGTTGCCGACTGCACCCAGGAAATTTTTTGGAGCGCCATCCGGTAAAGTCTCTACCTTAAAGAAAGATTTTTCTGTAGTGAAATATTTTGTTTCCGTTTCGCGCCTGAAAAATCCTGAAAACGGATCATTGGTATCTGTAAAAACATTGACTTCGAGTGTCATTGGCTGTATTTCTGTCTTTCCTGATTCCTGCGGAAAGACGGCATATCTTTTTATGTGTTTGCGTATGAATCCGGTTCCGTTGATATCTACCTGAGACTGAGGCTCTTCATAGTATTGTAATTCTTGTGCATAGGCGCCACCAAATGTTGGCTCTTCCATTATTCTGAAATCCTGGACAGATACACGAGTGTAAAATACAAAGTCCACCAACACTTGTTCGCCGGTATATGCTGATGATTTATCTGTAACGACTTCTACAAAGAAATCTTTTTTACCGTCCGCTTTTTTGAGCCCTTTTTGTGGCATGGAGGCAATACCTGAAGCATCGTTGACCACTACATCGACCGGTTGGGTCTCGAGACTCCCTTTTTTGGTGACAATGGTAGCCGGGCCAATGTTAAAATGCCCTGCCCGCTTTGGCATGAGTGTAAATGAATATTCGGTAACTTGTTTCCATGCTCCATTGATGCTTTGTACCGATACAGACCTGTTTGGGCCGTTGATGACTGTAAAGTCGTGAAGGTCGGGCGGTATAAAGTCAGAGCCACTGGTATTGCTGAGCGTAAAGCTTAAAGTAAAACTCTCACCCGTCTGTATGGTAGCCGGTTCGGCAGTAGCAAAAAAACTTACTTTACCAGACTGGCTGAAACCAGAGGTAGCAAGCAGTAAAAGCAAATACAGCAGAATGCGGTGTTTCATCAGAGTTTATAGGTTTTTCGTTCAGGTTTGGCAGGTTGTGTGGCTTTGGGCTTTATAGGAGTAGAAAAAAAATCGTTAAAGCCTCCATTCCTTTGTTTTCGTTCCTGCTTTATACCTTCCGGGTTGCTCTTTACATTGATTTCGATGGGTTGGGTTTCGAGTACTGTTCCATCTTTTAGGTTGGCAAATGCCGGTTCGATGTAATATTTCCCCGGATTCTTGGGTGCCAGTATGTAGGTGTAGGTTTGTTTGGAACTCGTCTGTCCGTTGATTATTTGCATCATGGAAGAAGTCATTGGGCCCGCCAGCAAATCAAATTCCTTAAAGGCAGGTGCTTCGAACGAACGGATTTCAGCATTTTCTATCGTAAAACTAATCTCAAATTCGTTCTGCATCAATACATTGTCGGGTGACACTTCTACTACGATGGACTGTTGTTGTGCCAGCAAGCCTACTGTGTACAACATTGATAAAAAGAACATCATTTTTTTCATAATCATCATCAATTTTATAGGTTACCAGTCTTTATCATTAACATATTCCTGCGATCTTTGTTTAGGCAGTTTTTTCATTACGTTTCGCTCTTCATTTTCAATGATTTTGAGGAGCCTTTCGGCTTCTTCTTTTGATTTTTGTTTTTCTTCTGCGCTCTGTTTCTGGCTGTCCTGTTCTTTGTTTTTATCTTTTTGATCCTGCTTTTGGTCTTTTTGATCCTGGTTTTTGTCTTGTTGGTCTTTATTTTTATTGTCTTTCTGTTGCTGTTGCTTCAATTTTTTAAGTGAAATAGAAAGATTTTTCTTTGCATCTACATCGTTGGGGTTGATTTTTAGCGAATTTCTGAAATTTTTAACCGCTTCTGGATAATTTTCCTGTTTGAACGCCGTATTCCCATTATTAAAATACGCTTTTGCCTTCAATAGATTGTCTGCATTCGACTGTATAACTTTTTCATAAGATTTTGCAGCATCTGCAAAATTATTTTGCTGGTACTGTGCGTTCGAACGGTTGTACAACAAGACCTGATTGTCCGGGTGCTGCTTTAGGGCAGTATTGTACTTCTGCTCGGCTTCTGCATATTTTCCGTCTTTGTATAGCTTGTCTGCATTGCGGGCGGCACTCATTGATTCCTGTGCAAAGACATTTGTCCAGGCAGTTGTAAGGCAAAGTATCAGAATAGGGGCAGTATTCTTTTTCGAAATATTTCTTTTGGTAAATGAATGTCCTGACAGGTAATGGCTAAAAAAAAGTACCAGCAGAATCAGCAAAGCAGGCGTCAGAAACCAGGGGAAAAAGCTTTCAAAATCAACAAATTCTTGCTTCCTGAGATTTTTGGTATCCTTGCCTGATGCAAAAGAGGCAATATAGCTGATAGCAGCATCCATTTCGCTTATATTAAAATATTTTCCTCCACCGGTTGTAGCTATTTCTTTTAGTGCAGCCTTGTTGAGCCTGGTGATGATTGGGTTTCCTTCATCATCTTTTTTCACATCCTTTATGCCAACATTATAGACCGGCATAGTGCCACCTTCTGCTGTGCCTACACCAATGGTATTGACGATGATTCCGTGTTTTTTGGCGGCTTTGGCTTTTTCAACAGCATCTGCATCATGATCTTCACCATCGCTAATGATCAGTATCATTTTGCCTTTCTGCGAATCCTTGCTGAACATTCGCTGAGCAAGATCGATTGACGGACCGATGGCAGTACCTTGTGCCGGAATCATATCGGGGTCGGCGCCATTGATGAAGGAGCTCACAGCGGCGGCGTCTTCAGTTAAAGGCATTTGCAGGTATGCCCGACCGGCAAATAGTATAAGCCCTGTATTATTGGACTTCATGTCACTGAGTAGCCGGTATAGAAACTGTTTGGCCTTGTCAAGCCTGGAAGGTGCTACATCTTCTGCTGTCATACTTCTGGATACATCCAATACAATAAATATGTCTGCCTTCGAATTGCTCAAGGTTGATTTGGTGGTACTCCATTGCGGATTGGCAAGCGAAACGGATAAGAGAACAAGAGCTATCGAAAGCCAGTAAGACTTTGTTCTGAATTTCCTTGCCTCTGCTGCGGTATAACCGGGCATCAGTTCGGGTCGGGCAAATCTGCTTATTCTTTCGATGGTCTTATTGCGGAAATAGGCAAGGGCAGGAATGACCGAAATGGCTATCAAAACGCCCAAAAGATACCAGGGTTCTTCAAGTCTTACCATGTTTCTTTAGTTAATAAGGGGTTTGATATAAAAATATTTCAGAAATGCTGCCAGCCCGAATATCATGCAAGCAATAAGCAAGAAATATCTGTATTCTTCACTGTATTTTTTCATGGTTTTTACGTCGATGGTGGTCTTTTCCATTCTATCGATGTCTCGGTAAATGTCTGATAATTCGGTACCGGTGGTTGCCCTGAAGTAACGTCCGCCGGTTGATTCTGCTATTTCGCTGAGCAATTTTTCGTCAATCTCTACATTGGCGACACCATAAACGTAGGTGCCATCATAGCGGCGCGCTACCGGTGTGAGTGCCTGACCTGTGCTGCCTATACCTATCGTATATACTTTAATGCCGAGTGTCTTTGCCAGATTGAGTGCAGTCTGTGGCTTGATATAGCCGGCATTGTTGACACCGTCTGTCATCAGTATGACGATTTTACTTTTTGCCTGGCTGTTCTTAAGCCGGTTGACTGCAGTAGCAAGACCCATACCTATGGCAGTGCCGTCTTCAAGTATGCCGGGTTCTACGTTTTTGAGCAACTCCCGCAGTATTTCGTGGTCAGATGTAAGCGGGCATTGGGTAAATGCTTCACCAGAAAAAATGACCAGACCGATACGATCATACTTGCGCTGATCGATGAAGTTATCGGCTACTTTTTTTGCATTTGACAAACGGTCGGGTTCAAAATCCTTCGATAACATACTGCTCGAGACATCTAGTGAAAGAATGATGTCGATGCCATTGGCCTTTATGGTTTCATCCTTGAGGAATATCTGTGGCCGTGCCAGGGCAAGCAGCAAAAAACTAAAACCGGTAAGCTGCAGCAAGGGAAGAAATTTTAACAAGCTTACCTTTGTGGTAGCAGTTGTCTTTATTCCTGAAAGATCAGAGAAACGGAACGATTTTACCTGCCTCTTTTTAATGGCCAAATACAAAATCCATATTACAGGTATCAGCCACAGAACCCAGGCATTGGCCCAATGCATTGAGCCGGATAAGCATTGTGTCAAGATATTGCCTGCATCCATCATGGTTGCCTTGTTTTTTTGATGAAACTTAGCGCCATCTCCATTACGTGTTCGTGTATCTCGTCAGGTGGTACGGCTTTGGCAAATTTTACATAATCGGCTACATTAAGCAGATTGCTCAGGTAGCTGAGTGTCTCGGCTGAAGGTATCTTCCTCTTTGCTGCTCTCAGGGTTTCGTCACTTGACAGCTCCAAGGCACGAATGTCATAACGGTTGGTCATATACTGGCGAATAATCTGGGTTAACTCTACCTGATATTCCATTATTTTCCCTTTTTCCCATGGCTTTATTTCCTTCAGTCGGTTGAGCTGTGTCAGTGCAAGCTCATAAGCTGCCACAGGCGTCATCAGAAGTGGTTTTTCAGGTGGTAGTTTTCCTCTTTTTCTGATGAAATACAGTGCAAGTAATAGCACAACCAAAAAGGCTGCTGCACCGATCATCCAGGGCAAATAATCACGCCATGACGATGGTGTCCTGACAATATTTTTAATAGGAGCAATGGCTGTGGTATCCGTAACAGGCAATGTACTCACGCTTACTTCCGCCGGTATAGCATACAATGTATCTGTTGATGAATCCTTTTCTATCAACAAGCGGAACTCCGGTAGTGTAAAACGGCCTGAATCATAAACAGCCGCAGTTAAACTCGTACGCCATATATCATCCAGGCTATCTTTATTCCATTTTCCATAATCCAGTATTTCTATTGCTTCATTTGCTTTTACGGATGTATCAGTTTTGACCGATTTTATTTCTTTCCTGTCATCGTCTATCCGCAGCCTGATGAGAATAGGGTCACCTACACAATACGAAGCACTGTCCACTGCAGTGATAACAGGCATCTGTCCATACAGATTATCACTGATGAAGCAAATAAGAACGACGACCAACTGATAGACCCTGTATCTCATACTTGTCTGCTTTGGAAAAACCCGGTTAATACTCTTGCGTACGATTCTGATGTATCCATTTGCAGATAATCTGAACCGTATTTTTTAAATATTTCCTTAAACCGTCTTGTTTGTATATCGAACGAAGTCCTATACTGATTCCGTACGTGTGGGTCACTGGTATCAAGCCATAAGAATCTGCCAGTCTCCGGATCGGTAGCTGGCACCAGCCCAATGTCCGGTATATCTTTTTCGCCCGGGTCGAAAACCTGTATGCCGATAAGGTCGTGCTTCGAAGCGGCTACCTTCAACTGTTTTTCATAATTGCCGCTCCTGAAATCACTGATCAGCACACATACCGATCGTTGTTTGCGGTATTGAAGGTAGTATTCCAGTGCCTTAGCTATATCCGAGCCTGCCGATTCAGGAACAATGCTTAGCACTTCCTTTATTATGCGCATCACCTGCTTGTGGCTTTTGCCGTAGGGTATAACAGATTCGATTTTGTCCGAAAAGAAAATAACACCAACCGTATCATTGTTCTCAATAGCTGAAAATGCCAGGGTGGCCGTAAGTGATGCAATATAATCTCGCTTGCTGTGAAAGCCGGTGGTGAATGCTGACGAGCCACTTACATCCACTATAAGGGTGAGGTTTATTTCGCGCTCTTCTTCATACACCTTCACATGCGGGCGGTCCATACGGGCGGTTACATTCCAGTCGATGTTGCGCACATCGTCTCCGTATTGGTACTCGCGCACCTCACTAAATGCCATACCACGCCCCTTGAATGCACTATGGTATTGGCCGGCAAACCACTCGTGACTTAGGCTCTTAGTCTTTAACTCTATTCTTCGTATCTGCTTATACAGTTCAGTAGCGTCCATGTCATTCCGGATTAATCAGATGCCGTACAGGGCTCTTTCCCTTGACCCATCTTCTTACAACAGCATAGGGTATTGTTACATCATTGCGGCCGTACAGCGGATTCAAGTCGTCGTAGAATCTTATTCCCTGTGGTGTCAGGTTAAAGTACTTATAGCTGAAACCCGGTTTGCCCACCGACTCAAAATAATGTGCAAGTGTATCCTGCATATTTAGCTTAGGGTTCCAAATGTCATCTTGCATTATTTCTTTCTTTTTCCTTACATCATAGTTAAAAGCTATTGTTTTATCGTGTTTGTCCCAGGTGTTGGTATATAGTATATGTCCGCTGATGATCTCCTTGCTTACAAACCTTATCACCGGATATATATAAGCACGCTGCGATAGACGCTCAGATGGCTGCGGTACATGACTTTCAGACAGATTCTCTACGATTTCGGAGTTTACCTCCTGTATATACGGCTCAATCTTCTCAAGAATGTATTTTTCGAAATTCCCCTTTCTGAGCTTTGGCGTTAAGATTTCGATGGCAGTTCGGAAATTCTGGTACGATGTCTCCTCCAGGTTTAGTTCATTTTCGAGCTCCAGTTGCAATGGTTCACTTGTGACACCGATACCGGTGGTAGTACCTTTGATGATGGCACCACTCTTGACCTTACCGTCAAACCTTGCAACTTCTGTTTCATCCAGCAGAAAATTCAAAAAAATACTCTTATCGGGGTTCAGCATCCCATTGACATTGTACATCCTTGTACCTGTGTCATTGAAGCAGAACCCTGTCAGCTTTTCGGGTTCTTTTTGGAACAGTATAATCCGTAGCTTTTCATGGGCTACTTCGCCCGAATACCATTTTATCCATTTTTTCTGTGATGCCGGACTCAGTTTTGCTGCTTCACTCTCAGAGTAAAGTACATACTTACAGCCTATAGTATGGTTATAATTCTCCCAATCAGCTTCTATCTTGCCTGGTGTGAGCGATCCCTTCAGATAAGCCGTTATCAGGCCTTCATCGTTTAGCTCTCTCAGTTCTATCCGGCTGCCGCTCAGTATGCCACGGAGCTCGATAGTGGTCTGCGACTTGGGGAACAATACATATCCCCTGCAGTTTCTTCCGTCACTCGCCAGTGATATTTCTACAGATTCGATGTTGTTTATCAGCCCTTTGTAGTTTCTTGTCCACTGTATTTTATCGGGAGTGTCAAACAATGCTTCGAGTTCGTCTTTCGAGGCGGCTTGCCCGGTAGCGTTGCATATATTTCCCAGCCATACAAGTAATGCTATATAGAGTATTCTTTTCATTTAAGGTACCTGTATTACGCCCAGTATTTTATGGATGATTTCGTCACTTGTTATGTTTTCGGCTTCTGCTTCGAATGTGATGCCGATGCGGTGTCGCAGGATATCGGCAGCCACTGCCTTCACGTCATCGGGTGTTACATAAGCCCGATGATGAATAAACGCATGAGCCTTAGCAGCCAGTGCAAGGTTGATACTTGCCCTTGGCGAAGCGCCAAAACTAATCATAGAACGTATGTCTTTCAGTCTGTACACATCTGGTGTGCGAGTAGCGAAGACTATGTCCAATATGTATTTCTCTATCTTTTCGTCAAGGTATATTTGCTTCACCAGACGGCGCGCATCATTGAGCTCTTCGAGGCTCACTACAGCCTTCACTTCAGGTGCGGGCACCGTACCCGTATGTGAACGGATGATTTTGCGTTCCTCCTCAAACTGTGGGTAACTTATCTTTACTTTCATCATGAAACGGTCCACCTGTGCCTCCGGTAGCGGATACGTACCTTCCTGTTCTATCGGATTTTGGGTGGCCATCACCAGAAACGGCACCGGCAGGCGGTAAGTGTTTTCTCCTAATGTCACCTGACGCTCGGCCATAGCCTCCAACAATGCCGACTGTACCTTCGCCGGAGCACGGTTTATCTCATCTGCCAGTATGAAATTTGCAAATATCGGACCCTTCTTTACCTCAAATGTCGATTTCCCCGGATTGTATATCAGTGTACCTGTTATATCACCCGGCAATAGGTCCGGCGTAAACTGTAGCCGCTGAAAACTCACATGAAATGCCGCCGCCAACGATTTGATGGCAAGCGTCTTGGCAAGCCCCGGATTTCCCTCCAACAAGATGTGTCCGTCCGACAGCAAGGCTATCATCAACCGCTCAAGAAGATAATGCTGCCCTACTATTTGCCCCGATATCTCCGACAAACACTTGTCTATAAACTGGCTCCTCACGAGTATCTCCCCGTTTAGCCGCTCAATGTCTGTGTGTATGAATTGTTCTACCATCTCTGTTTAGCTCGTTATTGGTATGTAAAAATAAACTTTTATCCACCTACTTCAGAAAATGTTTATGATTAACGCACAAAGTTCTGAATGTTGCATATAATTTTACCTTAATAAAATATTAAAGTTCGAACCAATGACAAAAAATCTCTCTTCCGTCTTTTCAATCCTTCTCTTGTTAACAATATTCTCTCCACATAGTTTTGCACAGTCAAAAAGGAAAATCGCCTGCCAGCTCGCACACGACCTCAAACAAGGTACCCTGATAGTCGTACTGAAGACCGACGCCAAAAAACTTGCCTACCTCGAAAAATTTTCCAAACAAGGCTCTGACCGCGAGATGGCACGCTACGCCAAAATGCTCCGTCGCACACTTGCCGAACGCGACACTACTTGGAAATATACCACACTGGGTTTCAGTACATTATACCAGTTTTCAGCCGCCACCTTCCTGATGGATACTTCGCTTGGCACATTTCTCAAAAACCCTGCCGACTGCACCTTCTACGACGCAGCTCTCAAGCCCATTACCCACATACCACAGGGCCGGCTGTTCGTCTGCAAGTACGGCCATACCTTCGGCGACCAGTCAACCAATCTTCAGAATGCCTGGTACGTGATGGATTCTCACTTGCAGCGCCTCCCAAAACCATTTCCCGAAATGGTGCGCTTCTCTGTTTTCAGACCGGCTTTCACCCTCAGGCTCCCACCCGACTTTATGCAGCAAAACGGTATCAGTAAGACTACCAAACACCACAAACCTCTTCGCTACGCCATGAAGCTCAATGCCGACCTCATAAAGTATTATACCAAGAAAGGAGACTGTGAGTAGGGTGTGCCCCTGTCGGGTCGGGCTATCCGCCTTACTTCGTGCCGGCTTCTATCCCTTACACGCATTCAATTAAAAATTAAAAATTAAAAATTAAAAGTTATAAGTGAAAAGTGAAAAGTGAGAAGTGAAAAGTGAGAAGTGAATTGCAAATTTTAATGCTTGGCATTTACGCATGATGGTATT